>NZ_NRQV01000010.1:0-165744 GCF_004119505.1 Flavobacterium sp. YO64
TAGAGTTTTTTTGTGTTTCAGTGAGCGTTGATAGCTTGTTTCGATTTTTATTCGACTCTTCCAGGATTTAATTTGCAGCTCTCTTTTATGAGCAGTTTCTTTGGTTTCATAGTTTTCTATATAAACAACTTTCCAGTCGTTTACATTTCCTTTGAATCCTTTACTTTTTTGATTATGACGAACTAGTCTTTCTTCTAAATTGGAAGTAAATCCAATGTAATATCTATTCTTGCTTTCACTAAACAATATATAAACAACAAAAATCATACAAATTATATAAAGCAAAAAACTCCAAAATCATAAGACTTTGGAGTTCTTGGAATTTTGTGGGCGATGATAGCTTGTTCCGATTTTTCATCGGAAGGTTCGAACCCCCGACCACTTCCGATGAAAAATCGGAATGCTCTGAAACCTCTGAGCTAATCTTTGTTTTTAATTAAGTCTTCGATTTTTATTCGACTTTTCCAGGATTTAATTTGCAGCTCTCTTTTATGAGCAGTTTCTTTGGTTTCATAGTTTTCTATATAAACAACTTTCCAGTCGTTTACATTTCCTGTGAATCCTTTACTTTTTTGATTATGACGAACTAGTCTTTCTTCTAAATTGGAAGTAAATCCAATGTAATATCTATTCTTGCTTTCACTAAACAATATATAAACAACAAAAATCATACAAATTATATAAAGCAAAAAACTCCAAAATCATAAGACTTTGGAGTTTTTGGAATTTTGTGGGCGATGAGGGGTTCGAACCCCCGACCCCCTCGGTGTAAACGAGGTGCTCTGAACCAGCTGAGCTAATCGCCCTACTTTACTAGGCTGCTATCATTTCGTGATTGCGAGTGCAAATATACAGCTAGATTTCGTATTTGCAAGCATATTTTCAAAAAAAATGAAATATTTTTTTGCTTTTATATTTACCACTCTATTTTTCAGCTTTTTAAACAAAACATAAAAAGCACCGTTTTCTTACTATTTAGTTAAAAAACAAAATCTGAATGTCTAATTTATAATAACACTTTGTATTCGCTTGCTATAGTCATACATTTGCATTACTTTAATTGTATATACAAATGGCAAGATTTCAAGAAAACGATTTACCTAAAGCTAAATTAGACTCTAATTCTCTTCAAAAAGCACTCAGAATTTTTAAATACGGTAAAAACCATAAATGGAAATTTTTTCTAGGCTTAATTTTTCTACTACTAACCAGCGCCACTGCCCTCGCCTTTCCTAAATTAATGGGAATGCTTGTAGATTGCGTAACTAATAAAGATTTAAATAGAGCGAATGAAATTGCCGTAGCATTAATGGTTATATTAACACTACAAGCGATATTCTCATTTTTTAGGATTTCACTTTTCGTAAACTTTACCGAAAACTCATTATCTAATATTCGTTTTGCTTTATATGAAAATTTGGTTAAGCTGCCAATGTCATTCTTTTCGCAAAAACGTGTTGGAGAGTTAAACAGCCGAATAAGTGCTGATATATCGCAATTGCAAGATACTTTCACCACAACAATTGCCGAATTTTTACGTCAGCTTATATTAATTATTGGAGGTTTTGTAATATTAGGAAGCATAAGCCCAAAATTAACCCTTATGATGCTGGCAATTGTACCAATTGTGGCGGTAGCAGCTGTTGTATTCGGAAGGTTTATTCGTAAGTACGGAAAGAAAACTCAAGATAAAGTTGCCGAAAGCCAAGTTATCGTTGAGGAAACATTACAGGGAATAAGCAATGTAAAAGCTTTTGCTAACGAATGGTATGAAATTCAGCGTTACAAAAATAAAATCAAAGAAATAGTAAAAATTGCCATCAAAGGCGGTCAATATAGAGGTTACTTTGCTTCCTTTATTATTTTATGTCTTTTTGGATGCGTAGTAGCCGTAGTTTGGTACGGTATTACATTAACTATAAAAGGAGAAGTTGAAGGCGTTGGAGATTTAATTTCTTTTGTGCTTTATACTACTTTTATTGGTGCTTCTTTTGGAGGAATTGCCGAAATGTACGCACAAATTCAAAAAGCAGTTGGAGCAACCGAGCGTGTTTTTGAGTTACTAGAGGAAAAACCAGAAGAGATTAATGCAAAACCAAATGCATCAACTTTAGAAAAAATAAAAGGAAATGTTACTTTTAAAAATGTAGCATTCAGTTATCCTTCTCGCAAAGAAGTTCAGGTTCTTAAAGATGTCAATTTCTCTGCTGCTTTTGGACAAAAAATTGCAATAGTAGGTCCGAGCGGCGCAGGAAAATCAACAATCTCCTCTTTGCTTCTTCGTTTTTACGATATTACTTCGGGAGAAATTACAGTTGATGGAAAAAATATTTATGATTACGATTTAGAAAATCTTCGCGGCAATATGAGTATCGTACCTCAGGATGTTATATTATTTGGAGGAACTATAAAGGAAAACATTGCGTATGGTAAACCAAATGCTTCTGAGGAAGAAATTGTAGCAGCAGCAAAACAAGCAAACGCTTTCAATTTTGTGGATGGTTTTCCAGAAAAATTTGAGACTTTAGTTGGAGAACGCGGTGTTAAATTATCTGGAGGACAACGTCAGCGTATTGCGATTGCAAGAGCATTGCTTAAAAACCCTAGTATTTTAATTTTAGACGAAGCAACTTCATCATTGGATAGTGAAAGCGAAAAACTGGTTCAAGAAGCTTTAGAGGTTTTAATGGAAGGAAGAACTAGTATCATCATCGCTCACCGACTTTCGACAATCAGAAATGCAGATAAAATTTTGGTATTAGACAATGGTATAATTACTGAAGAAGGTACACATCAGGAATTGATAAATTTAGAAAACGGAATTTACAAAAACCTTAGTAATCTTCAATTTAGCAATTCTTAATTTATAAAATTCAATAAAAAAATAAGCCGTCTCAAATGAGACGGCTTGTTTTTTTTTATTATCTGTTTATCTAATTAAACTCTTTCTTTTGTAATAATTTCTACAATTTCTGGATTTAATAAAGTTGAAGTATCTCCAAAATTAGAGAAATCACCCTCAGCTATTTTACGTAAAATTCTACGCATAATTTTTCCAGATCGTGTTTTTGGCAAACCAGAAACGAATTGAATTTTATCTAATTTCGCAATTGGTCCAATGTGATCAGAAATATATTGATTAATCTCTTTACTCAAGTTTGATCTATCTCTAACCTCTCCTGTTTCTTTAAGAATAACGAAACCATATAAAGCATTTCCTTTAATATCATGAGGGAATCCAACAATTGCAGATTCTGCTACAGCAGGATGCTCATTGATCGCATCTTCGATTGGAGCAGTTCCTAAATTATGCCCAGAAACAATTACAACATCATCTACTCTACCTGTAATTCTATAATATCCAACTTCGTCTCTTAAAGCTCCGTCTCCTGTAAAATACTTTCCAGGGAAAGCAGAGAAATAAGTGTCTTTATAACGTTGGTGATCTCCCCAAATAGTTCTAGCAATTCCCGGCCAAGGAAACTTAATACATAAACTTCCAACTACCTGATTTCCTTCAATTTCGTTACGTTTTTCATCCATTAAAACTGGCTGAATCCCCGGCAATGGTAAAGTTGCGTATGTTGGTTTTGTTGGCGTAACAAATGCAATTGGCGAAATCATAATTCCACCAGTTTCTGTCTGCCACCAAGTATCAACTACCGGACATCTTTTATCTCCTACGTGGTCATTAAACCAGTGCCAAGCTTCTTCGTTAATTGGTTCTCCAACAGATCCGATAACTTTAAGTGATTTTAGAGGATATTTTTGAATATAATCTAAACTTTCTTTTGCTAACGAACGTATTGCTGTTGGCGCTGTATAAAACTGTGTGATTTTATGTTTCTCTATAATATCCCAAAAACGGCTGAAATCTGGGTAAGATGGAACTCCTTCAAAAATTACAGTTGTTCCTCCATTTAATAACGGTCCGTATAATATATAAGAGTGACCAGTAATCCAACCTATATCTGCAGTACACCAGAAAATATCATTTTCTTCATAGCTGAAAACATTTTTGAATGTATATGCTGTGTAAACCATATATCCAGCTGTAGTATGAACCATTCCTTTTGGTTTTCCTGTTGATCCAGAAGTATATAAAATAAACAACGGATCTTCTGCATCCATAATTTCAGCTACACTATTATCTAAAGCAGCATCTAATAAAGGCTGTAACCATTCGTCACGACCTTCTTTCATTGCAACTTCAGTTTTAGTTCTTTTTACAACCAAAACTTTAGAAACTGATGGACAGCTGTCTAACGCCTCATCAACAATACCTTTTAAATCAATAGTTTTATTTCCTCTGTAACCTCCATCAGATGTAATAACCATTTTACATTCGCAGTCATTGATTCTTGCAGAAACTGCTGAAGCAGAAAATCCTGCAAAAATTACAGAGTGAATAGCACCAATTCTTGCACAAGCCAAAACTGAAACAGCAAGCTCAGGAATCATTGGTAAATAAATACAAACACGATCTCCTTTACGAACTCCTTGCTCACGCAAAACATTCGCCATTTTTGAAACTCTTTCGTATAATTCATTATACGTTATATGTAAAGCACTTTCAGACGGATCATTCGGTTCAAAAATAATTGCCGTTTTTTCTCCTCTTTTACTTAAGTGTCTATCAATACAATTTTTAGTAATATTAACTTTCGCCTCTGTAAACCATTTTACTTCAGCATCAGCCATATTAAAATCAACTACTTTTTCCCATTGTTGGTACCAAGTAAAATTTTCTTCTGCAATTTTCCCCCAAAATTTTCTTGGCTCCCTTATTGACTTATTGTAATGTTTAAAATATTGTTCTAAATTTTCAATTTTATAATAACTCATATGTTTGTGGAATTTTTTTATAAAAGTATTAAATCTCAGTCTATTCTTAAAATTATTTAATTCATAAATTTTATCAAAAAAAAACACATATTAAAAAAAATACTCGCTTTTTTTGAAGTTATTCTAAAAAAATACATTTTTGAAATAAAATGTAAATTGAAAAAAGGTATGACAAACTAAACTATCATACCTTTTTACATTAACAAATTTCAATAACAATTAATTCTGTAATTCTGCATTACCATGCTTTTTTCTATTTTGAAAATAGCAGCATCCTTATTAATTAAAAAAGAAATTTCAACAAGTACATTTTCCTAAAAAAAACATACCCTTTTTAAGGGATCTGCTTCACTTAACTTTCTAAAATCATTGAAGTTAAGTGAATGCATCATGCATCTATATCTATTTTTTTTTAATAAGTGCTTACTAATTCAAAATATTAATTTAAAACATTGATACAGTGCAAACTCCACAACATTCGTATGTATGGAAATTCCCAAATTTATTATCCAATTTTTTTCATTGCAGTCATCGACTCTCTTAACCAAGCTCCTACTTCTTCGATAGGATGTTGACGGATTTCTTTATTTACAGCAATTAAAACTGCATTATCTACTCCGTTTGTAGTCGAAAATGATTTACCAATTATATTAGTATCAACAGTTTTCATAAATTCTGTCAATAACGGTTTACATGCATGATCAAATAAATAACAGCCATACTCTGCAGTATCAGAAATTACGCGGTTCATTTCGAACAATTTCTTTCTTGCAATAGTATTTGCAATTAATGGCAACTCGTGAAGAGACTCATAATAAGCAGATTCTTCGATAATTCCAGCTTCAGTCATAGTTTCAAAAGCCAATTCAACACCAGCTTTTACCATTGCAATCATTAAAACTCCATTATCAAAATATTCTTGCTCAGAGATTGGCGCTTCTTGCGGTGCTGTTTTTTCGAAGTTAGTTTCTCCTGTTGCAGCTCTCCATTTCAACAAATTAACATCATCATTTGCCCAGTCAATCATCATAGTTCTTGAGAATTCTCCAGAAATAATATCGTCTTGGTGTTTTTGAAATAATGGACGCATAATGTCTTTCAATTCTTCTGCTAATTCGTAAGCTTCAATTTTTGCAGGGTTTGACAAACGATCCATCATATTTGTGATACCTCCGTGTTTCAACGCCTCAGTGATAGTTTCCCATCCGTACTGAATTAATTTTGAAGCATAAGCTTTATCGATTCCTTTTTCAACCATTTTATCAAAACATAAAATAGATCCAGTTTGCAATAATCCGCAAAGAATTGTTTGCTCACCCATTAAATCAGATTTTACTTCAGCTACAAATGATGATTTTAAAACTCCCGCTTTGTGTCCTCCAGTTGCTACAGCGTAAGCTTTTGCCTGATCTAAACCAAATCCGTTTGGATCATTCTCTGGGTGAACCGCAATAAGTGTTGGTACACCAAAACCTCTTTTATACTCCTCACGTACCTCAGAACCTGGGCATTTAGGAGCACACATAATTACAGTAATATCTTTACGAATTTGCATTCCTTCTTCAACAATATTGAAACCGTGAGAATATGCCAAAGTCGATCCTTGTTTCATTAATGGCATAATAGCAGTTACTACAGCCGTGTGTTGTTTATCTGGTGTAAGATTACAAACTAAATCAGCAGTTGGAATTAATTCTTCATAAGTACCTACCTTAAAACCGTTTTCAGTTGCATTTTTGTATGAAGCTCTCTTTTCTGCAATTGCATCTGCACGCAATGCATAAGAAATGTCTAAACCAGAATCTCTCATGTTTAAACCTTGATTCAAACCTTGTGCACCACAACCTACAATAACAACTTTTTTTCCTGCTAATGCTGAAATTCCGTCTGCAAATTCTGATTGCTCCATAAATTCACAAACTCCTAATTGTTCTAATTGTAATCTAAGCGGTAATGTATTGAAATAATTTGCCATTTTGTTTTAAAATATTTAATGAAATGAAATTTAATAATTGATTAATCTATAAATGATTGTGATCGCAAAATCACGGTTTAATTGTTACTATTTAAAAGTTTCTAATAAAGATGAAATTTCCATTTTTTCTTTAGAAACCGAAATTCTTCCAGAACGTACAAACTGCATAATTCCATAAGGTTTGAATTTTGCATACAATTCCTCTATTTCAGAACGTCTTCCAGATTTAGAAATCACAAAGAAATCTCTAGAAACTGTTACAATCGTAGATTGACTGTCTTTGATGATATTCTGAATTTGCTTTTCATCAAACAACAAACTTGATTGTATTTTAAATAAAGCATTCTCTAAATAAATAGTTTCTTCATCTGTATGATAGAAAGCTTTTATAACTTCAATTTGTTTTTCGATTTGTCCAACAATATTCTGAACCCATTTTTCAGTTGTGTTTACCACAATGATAAATCTAGAAACATTTTCTATTTCTGATTCTGAAACGTTTAAGCTTAATATATTAATGTGTCGCTTTAAGAATATTCCCGATATCCTATTCAACAATCCTACGTTATTCTCTGAATATACCGATATGGTAAATGTTTTATCTTCCATTGTTTTTTCTAGTTTATTTTATTTCAAGTTTCACGTTTCACGTACTCAGCAGAACTTGAAACTTGAAACCTGAAACCTGAAACTTTTTTTCTTAACTTAATCTAATTTCTGAAACACAAGCTCCTGTTGGAATCATTGGGAATACATTATTCTCTTTTTCCACCATAACTTCTAAGAAATAAGAATCTTTTGAAGCCATCATTTCTGCCACAGCTGCATCCAAATCTTCTCTTTGTGTTACTTTTTTAGATTTAATATGATAACCTTCAGCAATAGCAACAAAATTTGGATTAATCATTTTTGTTGAAGCATATCTATTGTCAAAAAACAATTCTTGCCATTGACGCACCATTCCTAAAAATTCATTATTTAAAACCACAATTTTTACAGGTACCTGAGTCTGGAAAATAGTCCCTAATTCCTGAATCGTCATTTGGAATCCGCCATCACCAATAATAGCAACAACCTCACGTTCAGGTTTTCCCATTTTAGCACCAATCGCTGCCGGAAGAGCAAATCCCATTGTTCCTAATCCGCCTGACGTAATATTACTTTTTGATGAATTAAATTTTGCATAACGACAGGCAAACATTTGATGCTGACCAACATCTGAAACTATAATAGCATCACCTTTTGAGTGCTTATTAATCATTTCAAGAGTTTCACCCATCGAAATTCCTTTACCATTTGTTGGGTTTAACTCTTCGTTTATAACCGTATCAACCTCAATTTTATGTAATTCTTTAAATTCGTTGTGCCATAAATCATGTGATTTAGCATCAATTAAAGGAAGCAATGCTGTTAAAGACTCTTTTACGTCTCCTAAAACAGCAATTTCTGTTTTCACATTTTTATCAATCTCAGCAGGGTCAATTTCAAAGTGAATTACTTTTGCCTGCTTAGCATATGTTTTTAAATCTCCAGTAACACGATCATCAAAACGCATTCCGAATGCAATTAAAACATCACATTCATTTGTCAATAAATTTGGCGCATAATTTCCGTGCATTCCAAGCATTCCAACATTTAGCGGATGATCTGTCGGCAGAGCCGAAAGTCCTAATATAGTCCATGCAGCCGGAATTCCAGATTTTTCCAACAATGCTTTTAATTCAGCTTCAGCTTTACCTAAAATAATTCCCTGTCCAAAAACGATAAAAGGTTTTTTTGCACTATTAATCAAAGCCGCTGCTTCAGCTACTTTATCTAATTTTAATTTTGGAACTGGAACATAACTTCTAATTCCTTTGCACTTTTCATAGCTATAATCAAAAAGATCAAATTGAGCATTTTTAGTTATATCTATCAAAACTGGTCCTGGACGACCAGAACGAGCAATGTAAAAAGCCTTTGCAATTATTTCTGGAATTTGAGAAGCTTCAGTTATCTGAAAATTCCACTTTGTAACTGGAGTTGAAATTCCAATAATATCAGTTTCCTGAAAAGCATCAGAACCCAATAAATGTCTTCCAACTTGTCCTGTAATACAAACCATTGGTGTTGAATCGATTTGCGCATCTGCAATTCCAGTTACTAAATTTGTAGCACCCGGTCCTGAAGTTGCAATTGCTACACCCACTTTTCCAGTAGCTCTAGCATAACCTTGAGCGGCATGCGTTGCACCTTGTTCATGACGAACTAATACGTGATGCAACTGATCTTGAAATTTATATAATTCGTCGTAAACTGGCATAATTGCTCCGCCTGGGTAACCATAAACCAAGTCTACTCCTTCTTCTAACAAACATCTTATAACGGCTTCTGCCCCTGATATTTTCATAGTATATTGTTTTTCAAGAATCAACTTCAACTTTTCAATGATTCAGCTGATTCTTGATATTATTGTTTTAAAATTAATTATCGGTTACACATCCTGTTGATGCACTCGAAACCGACTTAGCGTATTTAAGTAAAACCCCTCTGTCAACTTTTAAAGCTGGCTGAACCCATGCCGCTTTTCTTGCTGCAAATTCTTCGTCAGATATCTTCAGGTCGATTGTATTTTTCACCGCATCGATAGCAATTATATCACCGTCTTTTACTAGTGCAATACCTCCTCCGTCATATGCTTCTGGTGTAACGTGTCCTACCACGAAACCGTGCGAACCTCCGGAGAATCTACCATCTGTGATTAGTGCACAGGTGCTTCCTAATCCGGCTCCAATAATTGCAGATGTAGGTTTTAGCATTTCAGGCATTCCCGGACCACCTTTTGGTCCACAACCTCTAATGACGACTACATTTCCTGGTTTAATTTTTCCGGCTTGAAGACCTGGAATCACTTCAAATTCGCCTTCAAATACAACAGCTGGTCCTTCAAAATATTCTCCTTCTTTCCCGCTGATTTTTGCTACAGCTCCTTCAGAAGCAAGATTTCCGTATAAAACCTGAATATTTCCTGTTGGTTTTAATGCTTTTTGTATTTCATGTATTACCTCTTGTCCATCTTGTAAATCTGGTGTAGAAGCTAAGTTCTCAGCAACTGTTTTTCCTGTTACAGTTAAACAATCTCCGTGAATCAATCCAACTTTTAATAGATATTTCATTACTCCCGGTATACCTCCAACTTCATGAATATCCTCCATCATATATTTCCCACTTGGTTTCATATCAGCAAGAACTGGTGTTCTGTCATTAATTGCTTGAAAATCATCCAAAGTAATTGTTATTCCAACAGAGTGCGCCATTGCAATTAAGTGCATTACAGCATTTGTAGAACCTCCTAAAACTGCTACGATTGTAATAGCATTTTCAAAAGCCTTACGAGTCATAATTTCTCTTGGCTTAATATCTTTTTCTAATAAAATTTTAATAGCTTCTCCTGCTGCAAGACATTCGTCTCTTTTTTCCTGACTTAAAGCAGGATTTGAAGAGCTGTATGGCAAACTCATTCCTAATGCTTCAATTGCCGAAGACATTGTATTTGCAGTATACATTCCACCGCAAGCACCAGCTCCTGGACAAGCATTTTGAATAACACCTTTAAAATCCTCAGGCGTAATTTCACCTTTTACTTTTTTTCCTAAAGCTTCAAAAGCAGAAACAATATTTAAAGATTCACCTTTCCATTTTCCAGAGTGAATTGAACCTCCATAAATCATCATTGACGGACGATTTAATCTTCCCATTGCAATTAAAGCTCCGGGCATATTTTTATCACAGCCAGGAATTGCAATAATACTATCGTACCATTGTGCTCCTGCAACTGTTTCTATAGAATCTGCAATTACATCACGAGATACCAGCGAATAACGCATTCCTTCAGTTCCGTTTGAAATTCCATCACTTACACCAATGGTATTAAAAATAAGTCCGACCAGATTCGCATCCCAAACACCTTTTTTAACATCTTTTGCTAAATCGTTCAAGTGCATGTTGCAAGTGTTACCATCGTAACCCATGCTCACAATTCCTACTTGTGCTTTCTTCAAATCTTCTTCAGTTAAACCAATACCGTACAACATTGCTTGAGCAGCAGGTTGTGTTTGATCTTGAGTGATGGTCTTGCTGTACTTATTTAATTCCATTATGTATTATTTTATTTTAATTTTTATTCAAAAAAAAACCTTCCAGTATTTGGAAGGTTTATAATATAGTCTTTCAATTATATTTATAACATTCCCTTTGCAGATGTGATCACCACATTGACAACAATGACAGAAGTTATAATAATTGAGTTTTGCATTCTTTTCTATTTTTAGTGTGACAAAAGTATAAAAACTTTAAGAACTAAAAAAAAAAATCTCAACATTTAAACCACTTCTTGTTATTTATTCTACATTTTTAACAAAAACTACTAAACAATTGTCGATTGTCCGATACTTACATTGTCATTATTGAAATAAAGTAAGTCGTCTTTACTAAAAATAAAATTTGAAACAAACTCCCCTACTTCATTCGTACCGAATTTTGAATCTGGTTTTAAATCAACTGTAACTACTTTAAATTCGATTGCTTTTTCAACAGCTTTATAAATTACATTAGCTTCTTTAGTTAATCCAAAATGTTCTAACAAAAGTGCTGCAGCTAAAATCGAAGCAATTGGATTTGCAATATTTTTTCCTTTTGCCTGCGGATATGATCCGTGAATTGGCTCGAACAATGCATTTTTTTCTCCTAGAGATACTGATGGCAATAAACCAATAGATCCTGTAATTACACTCGCTTCATCAGATAAAATATCTCCAAACAAGTTCTCTGTCAAAATCACATCAAACTGTTTTGGATTTAAAATCAACTGCATTGCCGCATTATCAACAAATAAGAAATCCAATGCTACATCTGGATAATCTTCGCTCACTTTCTGAACAACTTTTCTCCATAATCTTGAAGTTTCTAAAACGTTAGCTTTATCTACCAATGTTAGCTTTTTACGACTTTTTTGTGCCGATTTAAAAGCTAAATGTGCAATTCTACTGATTTCTTCTTCTGAATATTCACATAAATCTGAAGCATGTGTTCCTTCTTCATTTAATGTTTTAGCTCCAAAATACGCTCCTCCAGTTAATTCTCTAAAAATGGTAAAATCGGCTCCTTCAATAATTTCTCTTTTTAAAGGAGAAGATTCAATTAAGGCTTTATAAGGTTTAATTGGACGAATATTTGCAAACAATCCTAATTCTTTTCGCAGTTTTAATAATCCTTGTTCTGGTCGAACTTTTGCTTTTGGATTGTTATCATATTTTGGATCACCAATAGCACCAAGCAAAACTGCATCTGTATTTAAACAAAGATTCAGCGTTTGTTCAGGGAGCGGGTTTCCTGTTTTGTCAATTGCTACAGCACCCATAAGCGCCTCTTCAAAAACAAATTCATGATTGTACACCTCGCCAATTGCATATAATGCTTTTTTGGCTTGTAAAATTACTTCCGGTCCAATTCCGTCTCCTGGTAAAACTGCTATTTTCAAATTCATAATGCCTCGTTCTTTATGTATTTAAATCTTATTTATCTTTCTTCTTTGTTCTATTCTCTATTTTCTTTTCAACTAACTTCTAATTAAATCACCTTCTATTTTAGAAGCTTCAATAATCTGGTGAATGTCTGCATCTAAAACTTCTTTTTTAATATCAGCAAACTTCAAAAATTCAATGTAAACAATATCTAATTGTACTTTTGTAAGCTCGTAACCTACTTTTTTAGCACGATAAGCCAAAGCAGCTCTTCCGCTTCTAGCTGTTAAAATAATAGACGATTCGTTTACACCAACATCAAGCGGATCCATAATTTCATAAGTCGCTCTGTTTTTAATAACTCCATCTTGATGAATTCCAGAACTATGTGCAAAAGCATTTGCTCCTACAATTGCTTTATTTGGCTGTACAATCATTCCCATACTTTCAGAAACTAAACGACTCATTTCGTTTAATTCTCTTGTATTGATATTGGTATCTAGATTTAAGTACGGATGTTGCTTGAAAATCATTACCACTTCTTCAAGTGCGGTATTTCCAGCTCTTTCTCCAATACCATTAATAGTACATTCTATTTGTCTTGCTCCATTTATTGCCCCTGCTATTGAGTTTGCAGTTGCCATTCCTAAATCATTATGACAGTGACATGAAAGGATTACGTTTTCGATTCCTTTTACGTTTTCTTTTAAATATTTAATTTTTGCTCCATATTCTTCAGGCAAACAATATCCTGTTGTATCAGGAATATTTAAAACCGTTGCTCCAGATTTAATTACTTCTTCGCAAACTTTTGCTAAAAATGCATTATCAGTTCTACCAGCATCTTCTGCATAGAATTCAACATCTTCTACATATGTTTTTGCATGAGCTACAGCATACTTTGCTCTTGCGATAATATCTTCTGGTGTGGTATTTAATTTGTGGAGTATATGAGATTCAGATGTTCCGATTCCTGTGTGGATTCTAGGTCTTTTAGCATGCTTTAAAGCAGCTGCAGCAACATCAATGTCGTTTTTTACGGCTCTTGTAAGTCCGCAGACGGTTGCATTTTCAACAATTTTACAAATCTCAGAGACCGATAAAAAATCGCCCGGACTTGACACAGGAAAACCTGCCTCGATGATATCAACTCCCATTTTGTCTAATCGTTCTGCGATAACTAATTTTTGCTTAGTATCTAACTTACATCCTGGAACTTGTTCACCATCTCGCAAAGTGGTGTCAAAAATTTGAACTTTCTCTCTATTCATATTCATTTATTTAATGTAATTTCACATCTTGATAACAAATATATATTGTACTTCTCCAGTACGAAATTCATTTTAATGAAATTATACTGTATATAACGCAATCTATAACGAGTTAAATTACTAACAATCAATAAGTTATTATATTATTTTTTACAATGGCTAACCATCAAAAAGATTTCTTATTTGTTCTTATAAAATCACTTTCTAAATCTGAAAAAAGGCAGTTTAAAATTTTTGCGAGTCGATTAGAAACAAGTTCGAATACTAAATTCATTGAATTATTCAATATTTTGGATAAATCTGAAACCTACGATGAAAAACTTATTTTGAAGAGCGGAAGCATCAAAAAGGTACAGCTATCTAACTTAAAATCATACTTATACAAACAAATTCTGGTAAGCATTCGTTTGAATATTCCTAGTCAAAACATTCGTTATCAACTTCGTGAACAAATAGATTTTGCCGTTATACTTTATAATAAAGGTTTGTACAAACAAAGTTTAAAGATTCTGGACAAGACCAAACAGCAGGCGTTAGAGAATGACGAAAAATATATGGCGTATGAAATTGTTGAATTCGAAAAACTTATTGAGTCACAATATATCACACGAAGTATTCAGGGTCGTGCAGACGAATTGGTTGTACAGGCTAAAGAATTAAACTATCGTAATACAATTTCCAGCAAATTATCAAATCTTTCTCTTCAGTTATACGGAATCATGCTTAAAACGGGATACGTAAAAAGCGATGAAGAATACAAGTATATTGATGATTACTTTAATAAACATATTGCCAAATTAGATGAAAGTAAATTTGGTTTTCGAGAAAAGTACTGGTTCTACAACGCCAATCTTTGGCGAAGTTTTCTAGTTCAGGACTTCTTAGCTAGTTATAAATTTGCTTATAAATGGGTTAAACTTTTCTATGATAATCCAAATATGATTTACCTGAACCCTGTGTTTTTCTTAAAAGGAAATCATTATTTTCTAGAATCGCTTTATATGTTAAAATATACTTCGAATTTTAAAAAATATCTTTTGTTACTAGAAGAAACGATTGAAGATCCTAAGTTTCCTGTAAACGATAATATTGCATCGCTGTCATTTTTGTACGTATATAACAACAAACTAAATTTACATATTCTAGAAGGTACCTTTGCCGAAAGCGAGTATTTAATTCCTGAAATTTTAGAAAAAATTAAACTGCACAGTGAGCATCTTGATGAACATCACGAAATGTTATTCTTCTACAAAATTGCTTCTATCTACTTTGGAAATGAAAAATACAATGAGTGCATCAATTACTTAGATAAAATCATAAACAACAAAAATCTATCGATGCGCGAAGATTTAATGTGTTTTGCAAGACTATTATCCTTAATTGCACATTATGAGCTGGGAAAAGATTATTATTTAGAAAATCATCTTAAAAACACTTATAAATTCCTAATCAAAATGAATGACTTACATGAAGTTCAGAAGGAAATTATTAAGTTCTTAAGAAACCTGAATAATTTCTATCCAGCTGATATAAAGAAAGAATTCAAGAAAATGCATGCACGTTTTGTTGAACTTGAAAAAAACACTTATGAAAAAAGAGCTTTTTTATATCTAGATATTATTTCATGGCTTGAAAGCAAAATTGAAAATCGTAAGATTGCTGATATTATAAAAGAAAAGGCGAAACTAAACAGTCGTTAAAACAAAAGGCTTCCAGTGTTTGGAAGCCTTTATTGTTTAAATCATTTATCTGCAATAGCAGCATGTAGAAGTTCCTGTAAGGCAAACATCTCCTTTACCTGGTGTGTTCGATAAAACTCCACCAGCTTCTCCGCACAATCTGTCACATAAACCAATTGTTGGATTTACATATGGAAGTACGCCTCCAATAATAAATTTCTGTGCATTTTTAGTCAAAATCTCAATGTTTTTTAGGTTTTTTAAATTTTTCATAATTGCATGATTTGTTTGTTTTTCCTACTCTTTTAGCTTTTCAGATTACGCTTTAAACTTGATTGAATTAACTGACTCAAATTCAACCTATTGCCGTCTAAGATAAAAATAAAAAGGTAATATTCGTACAAAAAATTAAAAAATAATATTCTAACAGATTCAATTTGAAAAAGTTACCAACTAAAACAGAAGAATCACTTTGATTCCAAAAGAAAATCAAATGCATTATTTAAACAAGAAACCCGATAAGTTATAATAACCTATCGGGTTCAGAAAACTTCGTATTGAAGTTTCTATTTTGAATTTTATTCTATGATATTAGAACTTGTTACATAAAAATCTTTATCTACTTCAATAGTTCTATTTTCATTTGTTGTTTTTTCTGATTTCCATTCTGTAGTAGGCTTCAACCAAGTTTCAACACCATTTAATTTCACTCTTACCGGCATATCAAAATTAGCTACACAGTTTGTCCAATGGTATCCGAAAGTTCCATTTTTAAACATATATTCAAACACCGGGATTTGAGTTGTCGTTAGATATTGTGCAAAAACTCTGTTAAAATTAATTCCTGACTTTTCATTAATATAATCCTGAATTTGCTTACCTGTAACTGTTTGATGATAAAAAGTTTTATTCATGCCTCTTAAAATCGATTTCCATTTTGCGTCGTCATTAATAACCTGACGAATCATATGCAGCATATTTGCACCTTTTGGATACATATCACCAGAACCTTCATTGTTTACATCATAATGCCCAATAATAGGTTTGTCGTTTTGAATGTTTCTTCTACATCCAATTACATACTCTGCGGCAGCATCTTTTCCATAATAATATTCAATAAATAAACTTTCAGAATAGTTGGTAAAACTCTCGTGCACCCACATATCAGCAATATCTTTATAAGTAATATTATTTGCAAACCACTCATGTCCTGATTCATGAATAATAATAAAATCAAACTTTAAGCCCCATCCTGTACCGCTTAAATCTTTTCCTCTATACCCCATTTTATAATCATTCCCATAAGTTATACTACTTTGGTGCTCCATTCCTAAATAAGGAACTTCGACCAATTTGTAGCTGTCTTCATAAAAAGGATATGGACCAAACCAGTTTTCAAAAGCCTTCAACATTCTCGGAGCGTCTTTAAAATGCTCTTTAGCAAGAGCTAGATTATCTCTTAAAACATAATAACTGCAATCTAAATCTCCTTTTTCACCTTTAAATTTCTCAGAGAAATTAACGTAATCTGCAACATTTATATTTACTCCATAATTATTTATAGGATTTGAAACATACCAGTTAAAAGTTTTAGTTCCATCTTTCTGTTTCTTAACGCTTTGAAGTCTTCCGTTTGAAACACCAGTCAAATCTCCTGGAACATTCATACTGATCAGCATATTCTCAACTTCATCGTACATATGATCTTTATTTGGCCACCAAACACTTGCGCCCAATCCTTGACAAGATGAAGCGATAAAGTCTTTGCCATTTTTATCTTTTTTCCAGCTGATTCCGCCATCCCAAGGAGCATTAACTGCTTCTCTAGGTTTGCCGCCAAATGAAATCACAATTTCCTTGACCTCACCAACCTTTTGTTTTTCTATTAAATCAATAAAAAAAGCATTTCCATCGCGTTTAAATTTCAAATTTTTTCCGCCCTGAGTAACTTTATAAATCTGCATTGGTTCCTGCAAATCAATCTGCATTTTATTATACTCTGATAATACGGTGTAACGAACAGTATTTGAACCTGTAATTGTTTTTTCCTTTGGATTTATTTTCACATCCAAATGATAGTATTTTAAATCCCACCAAGCTCTTTCCTTTGTAATAGTTCCGCGTAAAGTATCCTGATGTGTAAAAACCGTTTCAGACTTCTTTAAAAGTCCTTGCGCATTGGCAGTAAAACCAATTAAAAAGGCGATAAAAACGCCGCTAAAGATTTTTTTCATTATTTATAATTTTATGACGAATTAGGCAGTTAAACCATCTTAATCTTCAACAAATGTAAACATTCAAATCAATTTTTTTATGATTTTATAATTTCTATTAACCCGATTTAGTGTTAAAATTCATTATTCTTATTTACTTTAGCTATTTCGTTTTTTTTTACTACACCTTTATGAAATTTATCCAAATTGCTCTTGTCTTTTTTCTGATGTGCTCGACAACAAATCATTCACAGACTATTCCGATTTTCAAAACCAACCAAAAATTAATAGTCGATGGTGATTTATCAGATTGGGAAACACCATTCTCACATCCTTTTGTAATTCATAATACATTCGAAAAAGCAAGCCAAAACACAACAGTCTCGTTTGCATGGAATGATGAAAATCTTTATATCGCTTTTCGTTCTTTAGATTCAAAAATAGTTGGTTCAAAACAGAAGAAAGATTTTCCGATTTTTAAAACAGACGATTTAGTCGAAATTTTTATCGATCCAGATGGTGATGGACAAAATTATATAGAAATTGGCGTAAATGCTTTTTCTACAAATTATGATATGCTTTTAAAATGCATTTCTGCTGAATGCGGTGGATGGAAAACATCAATGGCTTTTGATATTGAGGAATTAGAAACCATAAGTAAAATAACAACTGACGGCTTTTGCACTGAAATAAAAATACCTTTTTCAAGTTTAGAAAAAATCGAAAATGGTAATTTCAAAAAACCTGAAATTGGAACAAAATGGAAAGGAAATGCTTTTAGAATCGACTATGGCAGCAATACTGAATACTTTTCATTACAGCCTTATAAAAGCTTGAAATTTGGCTTTCATCAGCCAAACGAATTTGCTGTTTTTGAGTTTGTGGAATGATTAATTGATTAATTGTGTCATTAAGTTTATTGGTATCTCTTTTATACCGTAATATTCAACATTATCAGATAAAAACCTAAAAGCCGAATTGATTTCTTTCATTTTATAAACTTCAAAAATTGATTTACTGGATAGAAAGTAAACATTCTCTAAAAATCTATTATTTAAATCTCCATAGCATTTATAAGTCTTTAAAAACATAGAAATACCTTTTTTTAAAACTGTTGGATTAGAAAAATCTTTAGGAAGAAATATGTTTACAAAACAATTATTATCTACATATAGTTCACCTGTACTCTCATTAATCGGATAGAAATTACCATTGGCTAATTTCTCTAAAAACAAAATTAGTCTCTGTCCAGCTTTTAGCTCCACAATTCTTGGATCACAAAGCCATTCCTTCCAGATTGAAACTTTAATTTTCGAATTTGATTTTCCTTTTACGAATTGAGTTACTGTGAATTCATAACTATCTTTCGAAACTTTAGAAACGGTTCCATCAACAATTAAATCGGCTTTTAAAATAACAACTGAATATGGTATTTCACGTTTCTTGAATCCGTAGTTTAAAGTTGGAATCAAGAATAAAAACAGACAAACAATTAGTTTCATAACAGCATTATTTTATACTAAAATAATACTTTTTTTATAAATCTCGACGCAAAGAGAAATCTCCATAGGCAGATCTGAAAAGATTCGTTATATAATGTACGAACTTACTCATGAAGATTTCTCATTCCTCGAAATGATAAATTTGTGTTACTTCTGACGTTTCTTCAAAACCTCAATAACATCATTCAGTTGAAAACCTTTAGCCTGCAATAAAATCAGATAATGAAAAAGTAAATCAGCACTTTCGCTAAGAAATAAATCATCATTATCGTCTTTTGCTTCTATAACCACTTCCACAGCTTCCTCACCTACTTTTTGAGCAATTTTATTGATTCCTTTTTCAAACAACGAAGCAACATAACTTTTCTCTGCATCAGCATTCTCTCTACGAGTTTTGATTGTATTTTCTAACTGAGAAATAAAACCATAATTTGCTTCATTTGGTTCTTGCCAGCAAGTATCTGCTCCTGTATGACAAGTTGGTCCAACGGGTTTTGCCTGAATTAAAAGTGTGTCGCCGTCACAATCATTTTTAATACTTACTAGGTTCAAAAAGTTACCGCTCTCCTCGCCTTTTGTCCAAAGTCTTTGTTTTGAACGGCTGAAAAAAGTTACTTTTTGAGTTTCTATTGTTTTTTGAAGCGATTCTTCGTTCATATAACCCAGCATTAAAACATTTTTTGTTTCTGAATCCTGAATTATTGCCGGAATTAATCCGTGTGCGCTTTTGATATCGATTTCCATAATTATAGTCTAAAGTTGTAAAGTCGAAAGTCTTAAAGTTAAAACTAAAGTCTGACTTCTATATTATTATTTTTTAATTCTTGCTTTAATGCTTTGATTTCAATCTCTTTAAAGTGAAAAACACTTGCCGCTAATGAAGCATCAGCTTTTCCGACTTTGAAAGAATCTACAAAATGCTGTATATTTCCTGCACCGCCAGAAGCAATAATTGGAATGTTTACTAATTCTGAAAGTTTAGCCAAAGCTTCGTTTGCAAAACCATTTTTCGTTCCGTCATTATCCATTGATGTGAATAATATCTCTCCTGCGCCACGTTCTGCAACTTCAACAGCCCAATCGAATAGATTTAATTCTGTTGGCACTTTTCCGCCAACTAAATGTACAATCCATTGTCCGTCAATTTGTTTTGCATCAATAGCAACGACAACACATTGACTGCCAAATTTCTGAGCCAAATCATTAATCAGTTGCGGATTTTT
Source organism: Flavobacterium sp. YO64 (assembly GCF_004119505.1). Lineage (NCBI taxonomy): Bacteria > Pseudomonadati > Bacteroidota > Flavobacteriia > Flavobacteriales > Flavobacteriaceae > Flavobacterium > Flavobacterium sp. YO64. Next base: position 20,210 of record NZ_NRQV01000010.1, read on the forward strand.
TACTGCCGATGAATTGATCGAAACTTTATCAGCTCCATTATTTAAAAGGATTTCTACATCTTCAACAGATGAAATTCCACCGCCGACAGTAAACGGAATATTGATTTTTCCCGCTACACTTCGCACCATATTTACCAGCGTTTTACGTCTTTCTTCGGTTGCCGAAATATCTAGAAAAACCAATTCATCTGCACCCTCTGCCGAATAAATTTCAGCCAATTCCACCGGATCTCCAGCATCACGCAAGTCAACGAAATTAACCCCTTTTACAGTTCTTCCGTTTTTTATATCTAAACAAGGTATAATTCTTTTTGCTAACATATTTTTAATGTGTCAATTTGAGAATTAGGTAATTAGATAATTTTCAGCACAACGCAAATAATTATCTAATTGATTAATTATCTCATTTTCTAATTATGAAATTCTCCAGTTGTTTCAAAGTAATTCTTCCCTCATAAATTGCCTTTCCAATAATAGTTCCCTCGCAGCCTAATTCGGCTAATTTAGGCAACTCATCAAAAGTTGAAATTCCACCAGAAGCGATTAGTTTTACACCATTTGCTTCCGCTAAAATTTTACTGTACAAATCAAAACTTGGTCCTTGAAGCATTCCATCTTTAGCAATATCGGTACAAATAACATACTGAATTCCTTTCGTTTGGTAATCTTGTATAAACGGAATCAAATCCTCGTTTGATTCTTCTAACCAGCCTGAAATTGCAATTTTTTCATCTTTTGCATCAGCGCCTAAAATAATTTTATCTGAACCGTATTCCGAAATCCATTTTTCGAAAATTACTCTGTTTTTTACCGCAATACTTCCGCCGGTAATTTGGTTTGCACCACTTTCGAAAGCAATTCTCAAATCATCATCTGACTTTAATCCGCCTCCAAAATCAATTTTCAGGCTCGTTTGCGATGCAATTTGTTCCAATATCTTATAATTGACAATTTTACTTGATTTTGCACCGTCAAGATCTACTAAATGCAAATATTCGATTCCGTGCGCTTCAAATGATTTTGCTACTTCAAGCGGGTTTTCATTGTAAATTATTTTGGTATCATAATCACCTTTGGACAAACGAACGCATTTTCCTTCAATGATATCTATAGCTGGTATTATTCTCATTTTATTTTAGTCTTAAAGTTTGAAAGTCGAAAGTCATAAAGTCTTCTCTGATTTTCAAAATTGATATTTTGATTGATTTTTGATATTGAAATTGGAATTTTACATTCTTAAAAAATTTCCCAAAATCTTTTCCCCAACATCACCGCTTTTTTCCGGGTGAAACTGTGTTCCGTAAAAATTATTTTTTTGTAAAGCCGATGCATATTCAACATCATAATTTGTCGTAGCAATAGATTCTGCACAATTTGGCGCATAAAAACTGTGCACCAAATACATAAATTCATTTTCAGAAATTCCTTTAAACAAATCGGTTTTTAAATCATAAATCTGATTCCAACCCATTTGCGGCACCTTTACATTGTTGGTAAATTTTACGACATCAACGTCAAAAATTCCTAAACCTTCAGCATTTCCTTCTTCAGTTTTGTTGCACATTAACTGCATTCCCAGACAAATTCCTAAAACCGGCTGCTTCAATTCAGGAATCAAACTATCCAAACCGCTTTCGCGGAGTTTAATCATCGCCGAACTCGCCTCGCCCACTCCAGGAAAAATCACTTTATCTGCTGACGAAATTTCATTTGGATTATCACTCAAAACAGCTTTAAAACCTAATCTTTCAATAGCAAACATGATGCTTTGAATATTTCCTGCTCCGTAATTTATAATTACTATTTTCATTTAATTTAGTCTTAAAGTCTAAAGTCTAAAGTCTTAAAGTCAATTAAATATCCTCAATTTTGGAATCTTTTGACTTTATGACTTTCCACTTTTGACTCAATTAAAGCATTCCTTTAGTCGAAGGCAAAATCATTTTTTCGGTATCTCTTTTTACAGCTACTTTTATGGCTTTTGCGAAAGCTTTAAAAATGGCTTCAATTTTATGATGCTCGTTAATCCCTTCGGCTTTGATATTTAAGTTGGCTTTTGCTCCATCTGTAAATGATTTAAAGAAGTGATAGAACATTTCAGTTGGCATTTTGCCTACCATTTCACGTTTAAATTCCGTTTCCCAAATCAGCCAATTTCTTCCTCCAAAATCAATTGCAGCTTGTGCTAAACAATCATCCATAGGTAAGCAGAATCCATAGCGCTCAATTCCTAATTTATTTCCTAATGCTTTTGCAAAAACTTCTCCAAGTGCAATTGCTGTATCTTCAATTGTGTGGTGTTCATCAACTTCAAGATCGCCTTTTACAAGGATTTCTAAGTCCATTTGACCGTGACGCGAGATTTGATCTAACATATGATCAAAAAATGCGATTCCCGTGTCTATTTTACTTTTTCCAGTTCCATCAAGATTTAAATTAATATAAATATCAGTTTCATTGGTTTTACGAGTAATCGACGCTGAGCGCGCTTCTAGTTTCAAAAACTCATAGATTTTCTTCCAATCCATCGTTTGCAAAACAATTATTTCGTTAAGCTCTTCACGTTTTGATGAAATCTCATTGCTTCCCGCTCCATCAGAATCATTCATAAAAATGGCTTTTGCTCCAAGGTTTTTCGCCAATTCAACATCAGTTAAACGATCACCTAAAACAAAAGAATTTTCTAAATCATATTCAGGATTGTTTAAATATTTAGTCAGCATTCCCGTTCTAGGTTTGCGAGTTGGCGCATTTTCTTCAGGAAAAGATCGATCAACAAAAATCTCATCAAACAAAACGCCTTCGTTTTCAAAAGCTCTTAAAATAAAATTCTGCGTTGGCCAAAATGTATCTTCTGGAAAACTATCTGTTCCTAATCCGTCCTGATTGGTTACCATTGCCAATTCATAATCCAATTCATTGGCTATTTTAGCCAAATATTGAAATGCTTTTGGATAAAACTCTAGTTTATCCAAGCTGTCTAATTGTAAATTTTCAGGTTCTAAAACAATCGTTCCATCACGATCGATAAAAAGTACTTTTTTCATAAATTATATTCTTGTTCTGCCACAGATTACACAGATTAAAATGATTTTTCTTTTGCCACGAATTACACAAATTTTCACTAATTCAATTCGTGTTAATTTGTAAAATTCGCGGCAAACAAAATATGCAAACTGAGTAAAAAATCATTCTAATCTGTGTAATCTGTGGCTATATTTTTTTAGTTTAACAACTTTAATTCTTTAATTAAAACAGTATTTTCCTCTTCTGTTCCAATAGTAAACCGAAGACAATTTTCGCATAAAGGCTGTGTAGTTCTGTTACGAATTACGATTCCCTTTTCGATTAATTGATCGTATCTTTTATTAGCATTATCTACTTTTACTAAAACAAAATTTGCTTCTGTAGGATATACTTTTTCAACAAAATTAACATCAAGTAAAACCTTAAGTAATTCCTCTCTTTGTTTTATTATAGAAGCTATTTCTAGTTTAATCTTTTCAGTATCTTTTAAACGTTCTTTAGCTCTTTGCTGCGTTAATTCGTTTACGTTGTAAGGCGGTTTAATTTTGTTTAAAACTGAAATCACAGCTTCGGAACCATAACAAATCCCTAAACGAATTCCTGCCAAACCGTAGGCTTTTGAAAGTGTTTGTGTAATAACTAAATTTGGATATTCGTCAATTTCTGCAAGCCAGCTTTCTTTATCCGAAAAGTCAATATAAGCTTCATCAATAACAACTAATCCATTAAAATTTTGCAGTAGTTTTACAACACTTTCATCTGAAAATGAATTTCCGGTTGGATTGTTTGGCGAACATAAAAAGATGATTTTTGTATTGCCATCAACGGCTTTTAAAATCTTTTCAACTTGCGGCTGGAAATCAGTAGAAAGTAAAATCTCTCTATTTTCTACGGCATTGATATTTGCCAAAACACCATACATTCCATATGTTGGCGGTAACGAAATAATATTGTCCTTTTTGGGTTCGCAGAAAGCTCTAAAAAGTAAATCTAAAACTTCGTCACTTCCGTTTCCTAACAAAATCTGACTTTGTTTTACGTTATTGTTTTTTGCTAAAATTGCTTTAACTGAATTTTGCTGTGGATCTGGATAACGATTTACACCATTTTGAAACGGATTTTCATTGGCATCCAGAAAAATCATTTCGGCTGTATCAAAATCTTCAAACTCGTCTCTTGCAGAAGAATACTGTTTTAAGGATTTTACGTTTTCACGTGTTATTGTATTTATATCGAAAGTACTCATTGTTTTGTCTTTTTAAGAAACAAGAACCAAGATGAAAGACTTTGTAAAATCTTGCTTCTTTACTCTTTCTTCTTCCTTTTTTGTATTTTATTTTAAACTCTTCAATCTCAAGGTAACGGCATTTTTATGTGCTTGTAAACCTTCAGCTTCAGCCATAGTTTCGATTGCTTTACCGATGTTTTGAATTCCTTTTTCAGATATTTTCTGAAATGTCATTGATTTTGTAAAACTATCTAGATTTACACCGCTGTAGTTTTTTGCATAACCATTAGTAGGAAGTGTGTGATTTGTTCCTGAAGCATAATCTCCTGCACTTTCTGGCGTATAATTTCCAATAAAAACAGATCCTGCATTTATAATTCCGTTACAATAAAAATCATCATATTGCGAGCAGATAATGAAGTGCTCAGGACCATATTCATTGATTAGATCTAAAGCAATTTGATCATTTTCGACATAAATCAATTTTGAATTTTCGATTACTTTTATTGCGATGGCTTTTCTTGGAAGTACTTCTACCTGAGATTGAATTTCCTTTTCTACTGCGTCAATTAGTCTTTTAGAAGTCGAAACTAAAATTACCTGACTATCTGTTCCGTGTTCTGCCTGCGACAACAAATCTGAAGCTACAAATGCCGGAACTGCAGTATCATCGGCAACTATTAACAATTCTGATGGCCCAGCCGGCATATCTATTGCAACACCAAACTGGGTTGCCAATTGTTTTGCCACGGTCACAAACTGATTTCCTGGTCCGAAAATTTTATACACTTTAGGAATTGACTGTGTGCCAAAAGTCATTCCTGCAATTGCCTGAATTCCGCCGACTTTCAAAATTTTAGTTACACCGCATAAATTTGCAGCATACAAAATCGCTGGGTTTATTTTTCCTGTTTTATCTGGCGGCGAACACAACACGATTTCTTTACAGCCTGCAATTTCAGCAGGAACAGCAAGCATTAAAACGGTTGAAAATAAAGGAGCTGTTCCGCCTGGAATATACAATCCAATTTTTTGAATTGGTCTTTTCTCCTGCCAGCAATTTACACCTTCAATTGTTTCTATTTCAACACGATCTGTTTTCTGAGCGCTGTGAAATTTGTAAATATTGTCTTTTGCCAATTGAATAGCTTCTTTTAATTCATTTGGAATTAAAGCAATTGCTTCTTTTATTTCTGCTGTTGAAACTTCGTAATTATCTAAAGAAATGCCATCAAAAATTGAAGTGTATTTTGCAACGGCTTCATCACCTTTTTTCTGTACTTCTTTAAAAATTTCTTTTACTGTAACCTCAATATCATCAATAGTTTGAGTTGGTCTTTTTAATATTTCTGACCAAGTATCTTGTTTTGGATTATCTATTTTATTCATTGTTTTTATGCTTTATGCTTATTTGCAACAGGCTTTAAGCTATAGGCTTTAAGCTTTCTTACTTTGTGTTTTTTTTCGGCATAAAGCTTAAAGCTTACTGCCTAAAGCGGGCAAAGCCCTACAGAACCATTTTTTCAATTGGACAAACCAAAATTCCTTCGGCACCTGCATCTTTCAGTTTATCAATTACATCCCAGAAAGTATCTTTATCAATTACCGAGTGTACGCTGCTCCAACCTTCCTGTGCTAATGGAAGAACTGTTAAACTTCTTAAAACTGGCAAAATTTTTCCTATTTCATCAATTTTTTCGTTTGGAACGTTCATCAAGATGTATTTTGAATTTCTAGCTCTTAAAACAGATTGTATTCTGAATTTTAAGGTATCGATATGTTTTTGAATTTCTGGTGAAACTTTTGGTGAAACGGCCAAAACTGCTTCACTTTTCAAAATCACTTCTACTTCTTTTAAGTTGTTTTTGAATAAAGTACTTCCGCTTGAAACGATGTCAACAATAGCATCGGCAAGGCCAATGTTTGGGGCAATTTCTACAGAACCCGAAATTTGGTGAATATCTACTGTTAACCCAAAAGAATTGAAGTATTCATTAACTGTGTTTGGATAAGAGGTTGCAACTCGTAAACCAGCCAAATCTTGAACCGAATTGTACTCGAAGGCTTTAGGAACTGCTACAGAAACTTTACATTTTGAAAATCCTAGTCGTTGTACAACTTCAATTTCTTTGCCTTTTTCGACCAAAAGATTGTCGCCAACAATTGCTAAATCGACTACTCCATCAATTAAATACTGCGGAATATCTGAATTTCGAAGGTATAAAACTTCCAGAGGAAAATTAGAAGCTTCGGCTTTTAACTGGTCGATTCCATTGTTTATTGAAATACCGCAGTCTTTTAGAATCTGAATGCTGTCTTCGTTTAAACGACCTGATTTTTGAATTGCAATTTTTAAAGTACTCATTTTTTAGTTTTTTTTTGAATTAATAGTTTGAGTACAAAGAATTGGTATAAAAAAACCCGTTTGATGTACTCAAACGGGTTTTAAAATATGATGATTTACACACATACCATTAACACATCGCTTGAGAGCAATAATGAAAATGATGATGATGTAATTGATTTGAAATCATTGTTTGGTTTGTTTTATAATTCTTTGATTCGTTTGCAAATATAATAGTTAATTTCATAAAAAAGCAATTTTTAATATAACTTAACGATAGTTTATTGTTAAAAAAAAGCTCAAGCCTTGTTTTCATTGCATTCTTTCAATCTACTACAACGTTTTCACTTCTTCATTGAAAACTAAAATAACTGATGTCCCAACATCTATTTTACTGTCTATTTTAAATTTGATATCAAGCAAATCTGTGATTCTTTTTACAATAGACAATCCTAATCCAGTCCCTTTAATTTCGGGATGTTCTGTAGATTTAGATCTAAAAAATGGATTAAAAATGTTCTCCAAATCTTCTTTCGCAATACCAATTCCGTTATCAGAAATCTTACAGCTTGTTTTCCCATTTTGTTTGAATAACAAAATAGAAACTTCGCCTTTACTTTCTGTATATTTAATCGCATTTGAAATAATATTTCTCAAAATCGTAATGACCAGAAAATTATCGGACTGAACATAATAATCTTTTTCTGCTTCAAATTTAATATTGATATGCTTGCTCTTAATTTTCTCAGAATTCAAAGTCAAAACATCTAAAATTATCGCATTTAAGTATACTAATTCTGTATTAACATCTTGCTTTTGATTTTCAAATCTAGCCATTAACAGCAACTGATCTACCAATAAATTTAAATGATCTACTTCACGAATACAATAATTAATTTTTTCTTCATATTCTTTATTATCACGAGGTTTACGTATAAGAACTTCAAGCGTACCTTTAATAACTGTTAAAGGAGTTCTTAATTCATGAGAAGCATCTGAAGTAAATTGCTTTTCGCGTTCAATTGCATCTTCAATCCTATTTAACAAATTGTTTATGGTTTTTGAAAGCGTGTATAATTCGTCCCGCGTTTTGGGCAGTGGAATACGCGTTTTTAAATTGTCTTTGGTAATAATTCGCGATGTATTTATAATTGCGTTTATTGGTTTTATGCTTCGTCCTGCAAAAAAACGAGCAATAAAAAACAGCAGCAACAAAATTCCTAAAAACGACAAACTCATAATTTCGAACAAATTATTAAGTACCATTTTCGAGTCGGCCAGCGACATTGCAACGATAACGTATCCTATTTTTTTATTATTAACATGAAGTGAAACTTGAATTTGTCTAATTGCATGATCTCCCATCATGGTATCGAACAATTCATAATCTTCTACAGAATCTTTAAATTGAAGTGTTTCTGTTTTTAAATTGGGCGCTTTTTCGATTACTCTTTTCTTCAAATCTAAAAACTGTACAAAAACAGGATTCACGTCTACAGTATTATGCTCGCGCTCCTTCCATTCCTCGGCATCAATTAGAATTACTTTCCCGTTTACAACTTTTATTTCGTCTAAATGATTTTGAATTTCAACTTTTATTTTTTCATCAATATGACTGTAAACGGTATGTTTTACAATAGAATAAATAACCGAAAAAACAGCTGCAATCAATAAACCTGTAGTAATTATGTAATTTAATGCAATTCTGTTTTTAAAAGAAAGCTGTACCATTTATAAGTCGTTAGCGATATAACCTATACCGCGAATTGTTTTTATATAATCTTCTTCTATTTTCAGCTTTAATTTTTTACGAATGGCATTCATAAAAACATCAATTACACCTGTATCATATTCAAAATTAATTTCCCAAACATCTTTCAAAATCTGATTTCGAGTACAAACTTTTCCTTTATTTTTAATTAAATAGGTAAGCAATTCAAATTCTCTTTGTGTTAATGCAATTTCTTCATCGCTTTTCAAAACTATATGTTTTGATAAATCAATTTTAATGGTACCTAATGACAGAACTTCTGTTCCTTTTCTATTTCTAAAATGAACTTTAATACGTTCTACTAATTCTTCAAAACTAAAAGGTTTTTTAATATAATCATTTGCACCAGCTTTTAAACCTTCAATCGTTTCTTGTACGGTATCTTTAGCAGTCAAAAAAATAATTGGTGTTATTTGATCTTTAATTCTAATTGCCTTGCATAAATCTAAACCATTAATTTTAGGAAGCATCCAATCTAATAAAATCAAATCAAACTTTTGCTCTTGCGTTAATTCAAAGCCTTTAGAACCGTCATTTGCTGTAGTAACCTTATACCCTTCTTCCTGCAGTCCTTGCTGCAAAAACTGAACGATACCTAACTCATCTTCTACGATTAAAATATGCATATGTTTTTTTATTAAAATTTTTACTTTTGGACCAGTCAAAGATAAAAATTTTAAATTTCTCAAAACATTAAAACTCATCAGAATAACCTGCAAGCATAATCTTAAGAAAACATTAAGTTAACACTAAGTAAGGTAAAAGTATAACTTCATCTATTATTAATTTATCAACCTTAATTTTGTCCCAAATACTACATTATGACATTCTACAAAAAGCTTAGCCCATTTTACCACCTGGCCTTGTTCTATTTCATTATCAGTTTACTACTGCGAATTGTTTTGTTTTTTCATCCTATTACACAAACTTCATTTTCATTTCTTGAAAGCTTGAAGATCTTTTCTTTAGGATTAATTTCCGATTTTTTCGTTTTTACAGTTGCTAGTTTTTTTTTATGGTTGTATCTAATTTTTATTTCAAATTCTAAATACAATAAGCCTTCTGGTTATATTATTCTAGGTGTTTTTATTACAGCTTTTTTATATGTTGCTTCAGGAAAAAGTGTTTTTGATCAATACGGAGGAGCTTTGCCTAAAATAGTTTTAATTTTTATAGGAATAAAAACGGTTCTTTTTGCTCTTATGCTTTTTCTTCCTAAATGGAGAGATAAAATTAGATTCTGGCTTTTTGCATTTGTGATTTTTCTTTACGTTTTATTAATTCTTCAAAATGGTTTAAGCGAATACTTTTTTTGGAATGAATTTGGAGTAAAATACAACTTTATTGCTGTTAATTATTTGATTTACACAAATGAAGTAATTGGAAACATTATGCAGTCTTATCCTGTAGTTCCAATCTTTTCAGCTTTATTCTTGGTAACAGGAACGATAACTTATTATATCCTGAAAAAAACAAAAAACTACATTTATGAAATTCCAACTTTAAAAGAGAAACTACAAATCTCAGGTGTATACTGGGGTTTATTTTTGATTTCTTTAATAGCTGTTCCAACTTTATCTAAAACAGAAAACTCAAAGAATGTTTTTGTTAATGAATTACAATCAAACGGCATCTATAAATTCTATTTGGCATTTCAAAACAGTAAACTTGACTATTTCAAGTTTTACAAAACAATTCCGCACGACAAAGCTTTTGCAATTCTAAAAGAGCAATTGCCTATAGCTTCTCCAGAAGATACGACTCACGAAATAAAAAGTGACTCGGCTGAGATACGCAAAAATGTTGTTTTGATTACAATCGAAAGTTTAAGCGCTGATTTTATGAAAGCTTATGGAAACTCGCAAAACATCACTCCTTTTTTAGACAGTTTGTCACAAAAAAGTCTTCAGTTTACCAATTTGTATGCTGCGGGAAACAGAACTGTTCGCGGTCTTGAAGCTGTAACTTTATGCCTGCCGCCAACTGCAGGAGAAAGTGTGGTAAAAAGAGAGGATAATAAAAATAAATTTTCGACCGGTGCACTTTTTAAACAAAAAGGATACAATGTGAAGTTTATGTATGGCGGTGATGCTTTCTTTGATAATATGAGAGATTTTTATTCTGGAAATGATTATCAAATTATAGACAAATCAAGTTTTTCACCCGAAGAAATCACATTTTCTAATGTTTGGGGTGTATGTGATGAAGATATGTATAAAAAAGCGGTAAAAATAATGACAGCCGAAGCTAAAGAAAATAAACCATTCTTTAATCATATTATGACGGTGAGCAACCACAGACCTTTTACATATCCTAATAATAAAATTGATATTCCTGGCGATATAAAATCTCGCGATGGAGGTGTAAAATATACTGATTATGCCTTAAGCCGATTTTTTGAAATGGCTCGTAAACAGCCTTGGTTTAACAATACTGTTTTTGTAATTGTGGCGGATCATTGTGCTTCGAGCGCAGGAAAAACAGAACTGCCTTTGGATAAATACCGAATTCCGGCAATTATTTACACTCCAAATGGCAAACCTCAAAAATTCAATAAACTAATGTCGCAAATAGACATTATGCCAACATTATTTGGCTTATTGCATTTTGATTATAAAAGTAAATTCTTTGGACAGGATGTTTTTAAAGATAATTACAAACCAAGAGCTTTTATTGCAACTTACCAAGATTTAGGTTTAATAAAAGACAATGTGTTGACTGTTTTATCTCCTAAGCAGCAAGTTAAACAGTTTTCGCTGAAAATAAATCCGAAGACAGGAGTTGCTCCAGAATTTCAAGTTGATTATAACGAAATTCCATTAAAAACTGAAAAACTAAGTTTGGTTAACGAAACGATTTCTTACTACCAAACTGCCTCTTATGTTTTGAAGGAAAAGAAATATCAGAAATAATTTTTCTAAAATTCCAATAAAAACAAATTCCAAATTCCAAGGATTTCGTTGATACATAAAAAAAAACAGAATCTTTTAGATTCTGTTTTTTTTCCAGTTTTGGAATTTGTTTTTTTTTATTGAAATTTATTTTTTTCAAATTTTAACTTGAAAAAATTAGTCGTTTTGATTCTTCATTCCGAACAAATCTCCTTTTTGAAACAATTTTAAATCATCTTGTAAAGCTTGATGATTTCTTTGTGTAACAGCTGGTGAATCTAAATCGCTCAAATCTGGTTTTCCAGCATTTACCCAAGCTGTGTACCAAAAACTTGCTGTTGCTGTAATTGCTTTTTTCATTTGAGTTTCAACCATTCCGTTTAAATCTTGGTGAAGTTTTTTTGCATACTCATCAGAGAAAACTGGTGTATTGTATTTGCTTTTTAATACTTTTCCATCTGTATCCATTTTAAAAACCTGATTTTCTGGAGTTGCCGTTCTCAACTTTTTATCAATATCCAATAATGGTTTCACTAAAGTATGAGTATCGTTTATCATATCCCAAGTTGCTTTATGAACATCAGCGTAATATTGAGCTTCAGGAACATTTAGCTTGTAATTTTTAGCAAACAACTCTGGAAGTCTGCTTTCCCAAAGAGAATGAATCCCTTTTTGATCGCTCAATTGTCCGTCATGATTTGCCGAAGTATGCAATGGCATATGTGCATCGCCAATATAATGACCTAAATCTGCAGCAAGAAATAAAATTTCTGCTCTATTTTTATCCTTAAAGGCTTTGGTTAACTTAGCCATCATATCCTCGATATACCAAGGTAAAATTCCGTTATTGTTCAGAAACTTACTATCGTATTTTTTCTTTGCTTCTTCTAGAGTTTTTGGAATACTATCAGCAGCACCAAAGTTTTCCATATCAAAATAATGCCTAGGATTCTCGTCTTTGTAATTTAAAGCATATTTACGAATATCCGGAACAGATGCTTCTTGAGTAATAAAATCGATGTGATTGTAAAAGAAAATCTGAAGTGGTTTTGGTAAAGCCATCACAGCAGCTTTATTAATTCTTTCATGGCCTACAATTCCCCATGATAAAGTAAAAAAACCTATGATTAATGCAAAAAAAGCAATTAATTTTGGTCTCATTTTGAAGTTTTTCATTTTTGTTTTTTATTTGAGAGACAAATTTACCTTATTTAAAGATAATTTAAAAGAATCGCTTTTAAGATTCTTTTAATTTAACCTCTAACCTTTTTTAAACCATATAAGTATGGTAAATATAAAATCGTGAGAATTTTTCTTGTATGTTTGTTTCGGTATTAAATCTTACAAATATGCGCCGCTTTATTCTAAATTTCGCTCTCTTTTTTAGTTCAGTTTGTTTAGCCCAAGAAACTGATATACAATTAAAAAATGTCAGCGATACCATTCTAAACACAAAAAGAGTACTTAAAATATCTGGTTCACTTGATCCCTTAAAAACAATGCAAAAATTATTTCCAGGTAAATTATACAATTTATCAGATCATAATACTTTTGTAAGCTGGAAATGCAACAATTGTAAACCGCAGCCTTTTATTGATGCAAATGGTGTTGAGGGAAATCAGCTTTTTCCATATAAAGAAGGTGTTGCTACAAGAGTTCTAAGCAATATAGATTATTCTGACTCAAAAGGAAATCAGTTCAAATTATTGACTTTCAATCATTCTTATTATGATGCTGATGGTTTGCAAACGGGGCGTTTTTATGGTGGACTAATTGGTGTTGCTAAATTTGCTAAAAATGGAGCGGTTTGGGAAATGAAATCTTTTCAACCTGCTATTGCAGCATTTGGTGCATTTTCGAGAGCACCTTCACCAAAACTTGTTGAAATTGGCGAAGATCAATATGCGTTTACGATAGAACATGCAAACGGCGGTGCAGGCGCTCCTTATAATGGTTACTTATATCTTATTGCTGGTTTTGATGGTAAATATCAGCCTTTAATGGAATTAGGTTATTATTCTTTATTTAATAATGGTGGAAACTCTGAATGGTCTAGTTCGTACAAAGTAATCAACGACGGTAAGAAAAAGTTTTTTAGAGATTTTGCCATTACTACAACTGGTTTTTATAAAAAACCAAAAGGTACTGAAGATGATTATGATGTAGATTTGCCAACAGAAATTATTGAACTGGCAAAAACTAAAAAACAATTTAATTTCGTAATTGAAAAAAGACTTTCTTTTTCTGGAAAATGGTATAAAATTACAGGCAAACCAACTGTCAAATTCTCAAATATAAAATAATCGATTTAACCGAGATACAAAATTGATATTAAACCTAAAACTGCTATAAAAATCCATAAAAATACGCCTTGCAATAAAGGCTTTACTCCTACTGATTTTAAGGTTTTTACATTCAATGTTGCTCCTATTAAAAACAAGGTTATTGTTAATCCAATTTTTGCAATATTTACAATATGCGGCGCAATTACTGCTGTTGCAGGGACATAACTATTTAAAAGCATAGCGACAATAAACAAACCTATGAAATAAGGAATTTTAATCTTTGAATTTTTACTTTTAAAAATTGCCGCTGTTAAAATCGAAATTGGAATAATCCATAAAGCTCTCGCTAGTTTTACTGTTGTAGCGATCTGCAAAGCTTCGGCTCCATATTTATTTGCCGCGCCAACAACAGAGCTAGTATCATGAATAGCAATCGCACACCATAATCCGAAATCTTTTTGCGATAAATCAAGCTGATGACCAATAAATGGAAAAACGAATAAGGCAATTGAATTCAAAATAAATATTACTCCTAAAGCAATTGAGGTTTCATTTTCGTTTGATTTTATTACTGGTGAAATTGCCGCTATGGCACTTCCTCCACAAATTGCGGTTCCGCAAGATATTAAGTGAGATGTTTTTTTATCGGTTTTTAACCATTTGCCTAAAAAAGTTCCTAAAATTAAAGTACTGAATATAGAGAATATAGTTAGTAAAAAGCCTTCTTTTCCAGCCGAAATTGCACTTGATGCATTCATCCCGAATCCTAAACCAATAACAGAGAATTGTAATAAAAAGGTGATTGCTTTATTATTGAATTCTACAAATGGATTACCAAAAATGTTTACAATTACAACTCCAAACAACAAAGCTATTGGCGGTGAAATAATCGAAAATAAGCATAAAAAGATAACAGCAGCAAAAATGGCTTGTTGCAAGTAACGATTAACTTCGAATAATTGTGAGGCTGTATGTTCTTTTGTTTTCAAAATAGAATAATTAAAAATTTATTCTGCAAAGTTCTATCCTTTTACACAAAACTCCCAATCGCAAATTACAATCGACTATAACTTTAAGTTATAGTGATTTGATATGTTTTGGATAAACAGCTCCGACAATGAATCTGATTTACCTAACAATGTGATGATATAAAAGTATCTTTCTACAGATAATTTTTCTACATCCAAAACAGTTAATTCTTTATTTTTCAATTCTTTACTAACCGCATGAATAGACATAAAAGCAAAACAGTCTGAATTTAATAAATATGATTTAATACTTTCTGTACTTCCTAACTGCATTTCGATTTGTAAATCTGAGAATTTCAAACCGGCTTTTTTCAATGCATATTCTATAACTTCAAGTGTTCCTGATCCACGTTCACGAGTTATGAATTTCATTGATTTTAAATCACTTACTGAAATTTCATTTTTTTTCACAAATGGATTATTACTATTACAAACTAAAACTAATTCGTCTTTTAAAAACGGAATGTATTTTATGGATTGATTTTTTGATTGTCCTTCGACAATTCCAATTTCGATTTCTTTGTTTATTAAAGCATTTTCGATTTGTTCTGTATTTCCGTTTAACAAATTGACTTTTATGTCTTTTTGCTTTTGATGAAAATGCGCTAAAACTGGAGAAATAATATATTGAGAAATTGTTGTACTTGCTCCTAATCGCAATAAACCTTGGCGTTCGTTAATAAAAGAACTCATTTCAAAATCGATCTCGCGATAAATTTCAAAGATGCTTTTGGTGTGCTTAAGTAAAATTTTTCCGGCTGGAGTTAAAGCAATTTTAGAACCGTTTCGCTCAAAAAGCTTTGTTTTATAGGTTTCCTCGAGTTCTTGAATGTGCTTAGAAACGGCAGGCTGTGTAATGTATAGCTCTGTTGCCGCTTTAGTAAAATTAAGGCGGAGCGCAACGGTGTAAAAAACTTTTAGCCTGAAGTCCATAATTTATTACTTTTTAATTCTTGTTCTTAAAACTTCCATCAGCTTAGTAATTCCATTAACAATTCCTTGGTAGTAATTTCCTTTTTTGAATTCGGGAATAAAATCATGATCAATGATTTCTTTTGTTTCTTGTTCTGTAAGTACTTTTGCTATTCCATTTCCAAGTTCTATTCTGATTTTTCTATATCCTTTTGACAATCCAATCAAAATTCCGTTGTCTTTTCCTTTCTTTCCAATACCCCAAGTTTTAGCAATATGAAGTGATAGCGCTTCAAATTTGTCACTAGAAGTCTTAATAGTATCAATGGTTACAATTGCAATTTCAATAGATGTTTCCCTTTCAAAATTTGAAATTATATTGTCTAACTTCTTTTCTTCATCATCAGAAAAAATTCTTTCATAATCATTAATCCAGCCTTTGGGACTTGGCAAATTATTCCAATAAATTTCTCGAAATGTTGTAATCGTTTTATCTTTTAACGAATCATTTTGCTTTTTCTCAAAAGTTTGACCAGTTGCAGAAATCGCAATAAAAAATAAAATAATAAAAATGACTTTTTTCATTATTAAAAACTAATCAATTCGGGGCAACAAGCTACAACAACCCATTATATTTCCTAACAAACCATTCCGTCGTTAACAAAGCCGTAATTAAAACCAATAACCAAACCCAGTCAATTATTGGAGTTTTTGTTGAAACGTTTTTTTCAATCGATTTGTATTCTTTATTCTCTAAAAGCTCTTGAATCAAATCATCAGCTTGATCTTCGAAGAACGCTTTTCCGTTGGTTTGCAAGGCTAATTGTTTCAATTTTGCAACATCAGGATTTACAAATTGTTTCTCAATGTCAAAATCTAAAATTTCAAAATGACTTGAATATGATGTATTTGAGTTTAGTTCTTTTACTGTAAAATTATACTTTCCTGCGGTTAATCCCTCTAAGTTTACGGAGAAAGAATTGTTTCCTTTTAATAAATCGTAGTTTTTTACTTGCTTGGTTTCGGCATTTGTAACAGTGATTGTTAATCTTGCTTTTTCATCAAACTCATAGTTTTTATTAAAATATTGCGCATTGATTATAATTTCTTCTCCTGAATTATAGAAACTTTCATGTGCTACAACAAGGGATTTCTTTGATGTTGATGTGGCTAAATACTGAATTATTTTATCTACAAATACATCATACTTTTCAAACGACTGATTATCTATATGACTTTGCAAACGCCATTTCCAACTGTTTTCTCCTAAAAGAAAGGCAGTTCTTTTCCCTTGATTTTCGGCAAAAGCCAACAAAGGAGCATTTGTAGAAACGTTTCTAATTTTTGAAGAAAGTAAAACGGATACATTTCCGTTTGTTGAAATTGTTCCGAATAAATTTTGCAATGGCGGGAAATTCTCGAAACCAATATTATCAACCGCAAATAAATTGAACTGTGACTGAAATTCAGATAAATAATCTTCGACTTGTCCGCTCATTTTAAAAACCAGATTATTTTGCTGCTGGTTTAGAAAATTAAAATCGGTATTGTTTCCTGTAATAATAAATGTGTTTCTTCCGGCTTGTTTATTATTGTCAAAAACAGCTTTGAAAGCTGATGTTGGCTGGTATAAAACTAAAACTGATGCATCTTGCAGCTGGCTGATATCATTTGGTTTAACCAAAATTACTTTACGCTGCGCATTAACTTCGATTGAGCGTTTTAAAGCAGCGACATCAGGATGGTTTATGGCTGAAACAATTGCTATTGTAGATTTTTGATCAATTACTTCTACTGCAAAGTTCTTGATATTATTATAGCTGTTCTTTTCTTTCGCTGTTGAAGAAATACTGGCTTTAAATATTTGAAGTCCTACTTTATCGGCTGGTAAAAGTAAATTTAATGCTGCTGTTTTTTTGGAGGGTGAAAAAGAAACTTTCTCTCTTGCGACAACTGTGTTTCCCTGCGAAATTGTAAAATCGGCAGTTGTAGATTTGTCACCTGCATATTGAAGAAAAACTTCTACAGGAAATTTATTTTTATGAAATGCGTATTTATTTACGTTTAACTGATTTATTTTTAAATCAAGAAAAGTGGTTGTATCTCCCACAACCAAAGGATAAACTTTATTGACAGGATCAAATCGATATACGTAATCGTTTCCTGTAGTTTGATTTCCATCCGTAATAATTACAGTTGGGAAAATCAGATTTTTATTGATGCTTTTTAAATTCTTTGCTGCTTCGTCTAGATTGGTTTGTTTACCGCTAAAATCAAATTTATTTGACGTTTTAAAATCGGCATCGAATTGATAGGATTGAATATCAAATTTTTCTTTTAATGCCGGATTTGAAATTAGCTTTTGATATAATTCAACTGCTTTTTTGTCTGCTTTTAATGCGGTTATTGAACTTGAATTATCGACAGCAATTGCCAAAGGTGTTTTGGTAATCTCCAGCGAACTTTTTGAAATTACAGGGTTTATAAGTAATACCAATAATCCAAAAATGGCTAGAAAACGTAAAAAAGCCAAAAACCAAATCAGATTCGATTTGTTTTTGGCTTTAAAAAAATATTGAAAATACGAAAACCCACCCGCTATTACTAAAGAAAGCAATAATAATAAAATCGTGTTTGTAGTCATATTTTATTTTGGTATATCGTTTTTAGTTTATCGTTTTTGGTTCTGAACAATAAACAACAAACCATAATCAATTATCATATTAAGTAAGCATTCCTCCGCAAACATTAAGAACTTGTCCTGTAACGTATGCACTCATATCTGATGCTAAGAAAAGACAAGCATTTGCTACATCTTCAGTAGTTCCTCCGCGTTTCAACGGAATTCCGTCTCTCCATCCTTTTACTACATCTTCTGGTAATTTTGCAGTCATTTCTGTTTCAATAAAACCTGGAGCAATTGCGTTACAACGAATGTTACGTGATCCTAATTCTAAAGCTACTGATTTTGTAAAACCAATTGCACCAGCTTTTGATGCTGCGTAATTTGTTTGTCCTGCATTTCCAGAAACTCCTACAACAGAGCTAATATTAATGATAGAACCTGCACGCTGCTTCAAGAACGTTTTTTGAATTGCTTTTGTCATATTAAAAACTGATTTCAAGTTTACATCAATTACTTGATCAAAATCAGCTTCAGACATACGCATTAACAAGTTATCTTTTGTAATTCCTGCGTTGTTAATCAAAATATCTACTGTACCAAAATCAGCCAAAACTGCATCAACAAAAGTTTGTGCTTCATTAAAATCGGCTGCATTAGACTTGTAACCTTTTGCTTTAACACCTAAACCATTTAACTCCGCTTCTAAAGCTTGAGCAGATTCTACAGATGAGCTATATGTAAATGCTACGTTTGCTCCGTGTTTAGCAAAAACTTCTGCAATTCCTTTTCCAATTCCTCGACTCGCGCCAGTAATGATTGCTACTTTTCCTTCTAGTAATTTCATATTGAAGTATTCGTTTTTATTTTTTGAAATACAAATATAGATTATTTGGGCGTTTAATAAAATTTGTGATGAAAAATTTGGGATGGAATGGGCTTTAACTTAAAAACAAAAAAACCGTTTCAATAGTTTCTGAAACGGTTTGAAAATATTTTTTATTCGCACTCTATACCATCAATTGTAGCTCTGCAAATTGGCTCTCTTGGTTCTGCTGGCTCTATAGGCGGAAGCATAATACATGGACCATTATAAGGATATGGCGACCAAGATACTATACATCTCTCAAGTCCGCCAACGGTGTGTTTTAATTCATTTACACTTAATACTTCAACTCCTTTAAAATTTAAAATTGTTTTTAACATAATAATTAGGTTATTTGAAATTAGTATACTCTATTCTTTTTTATTTCTTAACTACTTTATCTTTAAATAGTAAGATAATTTTATTTAACCGCAGATTACAGTTCCATCTATTGTAATCCTGCAATCTGGTTGTGGATCTGCACATGGATAATTTGGATAGTCTATAGGATTTGAATTTGGTGGCGCATAGCGATCACATCTGGGAACTTGATAGGAGTCGCCTTTTCCTGTAATATTTAATTGTTCTTCTCTACTTAATACTTCACACCCTGAAAAAATCAAAATTGTTTTTAACATAATAATTAGGTTGTTTGATGTTTTTGTTCTCAATCTTTTTAAGTCTGTTGAGTTCCAGACCAAGAAAAAGACATATCTATCTCATTCTCAGTTATAAATATAAGAATATATTTTCTTTTTAAATAAAAAAATATAATCTTATTCTTAAAATATAAAAAAAAGCAGTTCAAAAAAATGAACTGCTTTTTATCCAAAATACAAAAAAGTAAAACTAAAATTAAAACTGTGAAGGGTAGTTTGAGTTAATGAGAAAAAACAAAACTACCATCATTGCTGCCGCAATGAAAATATTGTAAACTGATATTTTAAAGTATTCTGTACCATCTATTTTATCCTCTTTTCTTTTTCTTATAAGATCAAAAATTATAAATGGAATCATTATCACTATTGCCCCATAATAAGAATACCTTATGTATTCAGGAGAAACTAGTGATACTATCAAAACCATTACTATCAGAAATAATGAAATAATACTAGGTAACGTTAGATACTGTTTCAACATATTCGGAATTTTTAAATTATTAGATTTTAATTCTAAAAATTAAACCTTTATATCTCTTTATTCGAGTTTGTTTAAAAGAGCAGCCCAAAAGATGAGCTGCCTTTTATTCAAAATATATAAAAGTTAAAAATTATTGAAATGCATAAGTCGTTAATCTAAATCCGCTTGAAGCTCCTGAAAAAGTGTAAATTGCATTTGACGCATTGTACTTGAAGCTTTCTTTTTTAACATACAATCCTTTAGGATCAAGTAATTTATCATCTAGATTTTTTAGGAATGCAGGCGCTGGTGTAATTGCTGAACCATTATGCCAGAATGTATTTTTTAGAATTATCGTTTTGTTCGCTGCATCTGCCGTAATACTAACTCTATGGTAAATAATAGGTTTTCCACCTGTAAAAAGATAAATAATCTCTCCTACTCCGCCTGGAGAAAAACTAAATTGAATACGCGAAACTTTCTGGTTTGCAGGAAGTGATGCATTAACTTCAGCTAAAAGTGCCTTGAAAAGTTCCGAATTCGTAGGAGCTTCGGTTAAATTTGGTGCTATATAACCAAATGCATTTGCCGGGCTTCCTGCAGCTGGGAAAGCAACTTTGTAATCATCTGTTAAAATTGGAGGAACTGTTGTAAATTTAATTGTTGCAGATACTCCACCTGTTCCAGTTGCAATAAAAGTATTGCTTGCGCTGTCGTATACAAAATTTGTTAAACTTTGGCCTTTGACTACTAATGCCGGTTTTACTGTAGCACCTGTTGGTGTAAATGCTAATGCTAAATTTAGAACACCATTAGAACCAGGCGCTAAAGATGCTGCGGTACCAAAGCGAGCGTCAGAGTTATAATCAAACTGATAATTTTGTATAGCAGAACCATCATTTACTACCAATAATCTGTATAAAGGACTTGTTATGTTTCCTGTTATTGCTTCGATTATTGGTGTATTTTTTTGTAAATCAGTCCAATCTTGCGGCTTAGCTTTTACAAATCTTAATTCATGAAAATTTCTATTGGTTCTAAAAATAATTTCTCCATTTTTTTGACCGTAATAGAAAAACTGAAAATCCCCTAAATATCCTTTACCAAAAAGCGCTGCTGTTGGAAAATTATTAGATTCAGATAAAAGATGTATTCTATTGCCTGTTGTAAATACTAAACTTACTGTACTTCCTAACTGAACTTCATACTGACTTTTATAGACAGCCGTATCGTCATCAAAATCTGATGCCATGTCTACTTTTCCGTCAGGAGTAAACTTAAACAAATGTGTCCAGCCTCCTAATTGTGTACTATCTGTATAATAAACGGCTTTCCATCCTTCTGCAGATGAAAGCAATAAATCATTTAGTTCTTTTTTCTGAATATTTAAACGTTCAGTAGGTGTCTGCTCAAATTTCTCGTCAGCTTCCGTGCTTGTACACGCACCTAATAGTATTGCCACAAAAGCAACTATCAAATACTTATATATATATTTTAATTTCATAATATCAATTTTTAATACATTAATTAATGCTCCTTATTAATACTCCTAGTTTGCGATTACAGCATCTGTATTTTTTTGCGCTTGGTCTCTTAGAGCATAAAAATCCATATTAAAAGCATCTTTATAATATTGTACAACAATAGCCTCTTTCTTTTGAATATTGGCTTTACCAACAGGATCAGTAATACTTGCCAGAATTGCAGCATACTCGGCCTTAGAACTTGTTAAAATTACAGAAGCTGTTTCTGCAAAATCTTCATAAATATTTAATCTCGCATAGCTTGTTATAAAACCTAACTCTCTAGAATCTTCAATTTCTTCAACATACCAGCTAGTTGTATAACCGCTTGGTGTTAATTTTGCCCAAGCCTGTTCGTCAAAAGGTTTAGTTTGATTTAAAATGTGTACATATTCATGTTGAATAGTATGAATAAACTCGGTAACATCTGGTCTGCTTGTTTTGTTAAGATAATCTACTTGAAAAAGAGTAACTCTTTGACCTCCTTCAGCCAATCCTAATGTTCTTGTACCATTTGTGTTTAAGTTCATCCCTCCTACCAGAACAAATTCTCTTGGAGCAATTTTCTTTACGAAATTAGCACCTCCAATAGTTGTGTAACTGTCTATCCAGATTTTTTTAACTACTTCTAGAGCTGGTTTCACTTTATCAATAGTCGGCGGAAATAAATAACGAGTATTATCTACAAGGTTTTGATTCCATTCATAATACACTTTGATATTGTAAGGATCTAAAAAACCTGTATCAATCCACTTGTCTAATTCTGTTTTATTTTTCTGCGAAAAATCTAATTGACTTTCTGTTGGCTGATCTTCATGTGCGCAGGCAGCAAACAACAATGATGTTGTAATTAATGCAATCGCTTTATATCTTTTTAATATTTTCATAATAGTTAAAATTAAATTTTTATCTAGGATTTTTTTCTATTCCATTATCAGATGCTCTAGCTGGAATTTGTAATGCTCTTCTTTTATCGTCTTTTTCCAAAACGTTATGTCTCACTACTTTTCCAAACTCAAACGTATCATGTGTTACCACAAGATTAAAACGTTTGATATCAAACCATCTCAAACCTTCATGTAAAAATTCTCTTCTTCTAGCTTCTGCAATTGCTTTTATATAAGATGCCTGCACTGGCGTTAAAGTATAAAAAGGAGTAAACTCATTAGCAATAACAGGGTATTTTGCTACTACTTTAGCTTCTGTTAGTTTATCTGTAGCTGGATTATATCCTGATGTTTTAGTTCCAAGGAAATATTCTAATTCAGCGTTAGCTTCTGCAATTTGATTATTCATCACATGAGCTTCGATTCTGTTTAAGAAAAACTCATCGTTACTAAAAAGCACTGTACTTGTAAAAGGCTCTCCAACTCCTGTTGTCAGATTAGTAACTTTGAAATATTCATAAAGTTTTGGCACTAAAACTGTTTGTCCTCCTTTATATTGACCTGCTGCACGAATTAACCAAGGTTTAGCATAAATATTAGTTGCTGTTCCTAAAATTTCATCTGATCTGTTTCCAGCAAGAGTAAATCTATAAGAAAAACTTCTTCTCCAAGTTGAATTTGGATAGGCTACTAACAAATTAGCTACTTGCTCCGCTCTAGAATATTCTATAGGCATTTCCTCATAAGGAACTGCATTAAAAGCAGCATAATCTCTAAGTCCAGCTGGTCTCGTACCTAAGTCTTTTGTATATTCCAGTACTTTACTCCAATCTCCTTTAACTAAATAAAAACGGCTTGCAAAAGCTTTTGCTGCAGTAACATTAAAGTGATATTTTACTTCTTTATAATCACTAGTAACGTATTTCATTCCTTCATTAATGTCATTTTCGATAAGATCAAAAACTTCTTTTACAGAATTACGTTTGTATTGCGCTAATAAGGCTCCTTCTGGTTTTGTAACATACGGAATACCTAAATCTGTAGCTGCGGTTGCAGGATTATATCTGTTTGACCATAATGAAACTAACATAAAGTGAGAATAAGCTCTTGCTATTAATGCTTCTCCTTTTTGAGGATTCAAACTAGCTGGACTACCTAACTCCTCAATTGCTGCTAATGCTTGATTTGCTGATGCAATTGCTTTATAAGATGCACTCCAGAAAGCCTCTTCGGTATCAATACCAAGTTGAGTTTGCATTTCCCAGTTGTAACTTTGCTTATTATCTAAGTCTGAATTTGGAAGCGCACTATCAAATACATTGTCAGACATTGTCTCTGCGATCCCCATATATGTTGCATTAGGATAAGCTGTTACTAATATCTCTGAAATTTTCTCAGGTGTATTTATTTGCGTTCTATTATCTGGTACTTCTGAAAGAAAATCATCGCAGCTGCTAATGCTAATTACTAATAGTAATGAAAATGCTATTTTTATATTTTTCATAATTAATCTTATTATAATGAAACATTTAAAGTAAATGTATACTGAGAAGTGATTGGGAAAGCAACTCCTCCTGTATTACGAAACTCAGGATCTTGTCCGTGTAATCTTTTATCAGAATAAATCAACCATGGATTTACAGCTGATCCTTTTAAAGTGAAAGTGCTAAGTCCTAGTTTTCTTTTAAAATCTTTAGGGAACTCCCAACTAAGCGAAATATTTTTCAATCTCACAAAATCACCGTCAGCAACCCTTACATCAGAAAAATTATAGGTATTGTATGCAATTTGTAAATCGTTTTCTCCGTAATTTCTATTTAATATTCTATCAGCAATGACAGGAACATTTGTAACATTCTCGTCTCCAGGATTAATCCATCTATTAGTAAATTCTTTAGTAAAGACAGTTAAGTCGTTATATTCATTACTATAAACTGGATTTAAACGTACTTTATTTCCTCCTGATCCTACGATGAAAACATATAATGACCAGTTTTTATAAGTAAATGTATTTGCAAAACCAATAGATTTATTTGGCTCGATAGATCCTTCATACTTAAGATATTTCATAACATCGTTAGTATCCTGAAAGTTTGCTTTTGTAATATTATTTTCTGCTCCATCTTGCAAAATAAAAGTTGGCAATCCTTGATTATTCAATCCTGTAAATTGATAAGAATAGATTGAGTTTCTAGGATGTCCTACTGTATTTCCTCCATTAGAATCAACTAAATCAAATGCTGATGGTTTGTTTGCTAATTTTGTAATATTTTGATCGTAAACTGAAAAATTCAATGTTGTTGACCATTTAAAGCTGTCAGTTATAATATTTTGAGTAGTGAATCCAAGCTCAATACCTTTTGTTTCCATATCGGCATTATTACCTTGTTTAACAGATTGTCCGCCAACACCAGAAGTAATTACATAATCTATTAAGTCAAACGCTTTACGGCTGTAGATATCTGTTGTCAATTGTATTCTGTTATTGAACATCCCTAAATCTACTCCAATATTAGTTTCATATTGTTTTTCCCATGTCAAATCTTTGTTTTGTAAATCTTCGATACGGATTGCATTTTCTCTATCCGAAAGATTAAAACGGTCTGTGATAAAACTTTTATAGATTGCCAATGAGTTTGTAGCTGGGCCAGCTGTTGCTGTAAGTCCATAAGAAGCTCTTAATGCCAAAGTATTGATAGACTCAACATTTTTCATGAATTTTTCTTCAGCAACATTCCATTTTCCACTTACTGTGTAAGTTGGTAACCATCTTGACGATCCTGTATCACCTTGTCTGTTAGATCCATCGTAACGACCTGTTAACGAAGCTGTATAACGACGATCATAAGTATATCCAACTTTTCCAAAGAAACCAACAGTTCTCTCTCTTTCAGCACCAAAATCGTAGTATGAGTCTCCTCCATTTACAATTTTCTCAATTATTTTAGGATCAATAAATGAAGTTAATCCTTTGTCAAATTGAATACCAACAGCTGTAAAATTGTCATTGTTTCTATCTACAGATCTAAGCTCTGTACCAAAAAAACCTTCTACTTCATGTTTTTCATTAAATGTATTTCTGTAAGTAACACTATTTCTAATATTATAAGAAGTCATGTCGTTTGTGAATTTTCTTAAGAATCCTCCACTTGGTAAAACAGAAATTTTTGGAGCTGTTAAATCGTTTGGATCTTGATATAAAAACACGTTTTCTTTTTGTATTTGTGTATTTACATTATCTCCAACACCTGCATTGTATGCAGCAACTACGTTTGAATTTTCGTAAATTTTATGTTCTCTTGAAGTATTTGCATAACGAGCAGAACCTGTTAAATTATACGTCAAATGTTTATTGATTTTATAATCTAAATCAGCTTGAAAACGAATATCATTTACTTTTATATCCAATGTATTATTAGCCAATTCATTTACAATATTCATTGGTGCCCAGTTATTTTGGTAGTACTCATAATTACCATTATCATCATAAGGTCTTAAAGTTCTGCTTGTACTTAAAACATAGTTGAATGGATTGATATCAAAATCTCTGTTTACTTTACCAAAAACAACATCTTTTTGACTCTCATAAGATCCTGGTGCCTGCTGATCACGCACCGAACCCATTGTAGATAACGTAATATTTAATCTGTCGTTTATAAAAAAAGTTCCTTTTATGTTTGATGTCAATTGTTTTACATTGTCTGCAATAGTCCATCCTGGATCTGTATAATATCCTAATGAAGCATAGAAAGTATTATTTTTTCCACCGCCAGAAAAACTTAAAGAGTGGTTTTGAGTAATAGATGGTCTAAATAAAACACCAAACCAATCTGTATTTGCTAATTCGTATTTCTTTAAAAATTGGTTGATATTTGGCTGGTCGTTTTTAACTCCAAATTGACCATTTGAATCATTATAGCGATTAATCTCTTTTGCAAGAATATTATAAGCACCACCAAATCTACCTGTATATGAAGAACTTAAATCAAGATATCCTTTTTGTTTCATTTCTTGAAAAACACTCATTGACTCTTGAGAGTTTAAGATATCGTATTGTGTATAACTAGGTACAGTTCTTACCGTATTTTCGACAGAATAAGTTACTTTTAGCGGAGAATCTCTACGTCCTTGTTTAGTTGTAACAACTACAACTCCGTTTAACGATCTAGAACCATAGATTGAAGTTGCAGATGCATCTTTAAGAATCTCAATACTTTGAATATCGTTTGCATTTAAACCCGCAACAGATGAACTTAATAATGTTGATGAATTTCCTGAAGCCAAATCAGCAAATGAAACATTAATGATGTCTTCCTGTACAACACCATCAATTACCCATAATGGCTTTGTATCTCCAAAAATAGAAGATGATCCACGTACCGTAATTTTAGGAGTAGTACCAAAAGATCCTGTAACATTTTGTACGGTGACCCCTGCAGCTTTTCCTTCGATCATTCTGCTTACGTCAACAACACCATCAACTTTCAATTCAGCACCAGAAATTTTGCTGATCGCCCCTGTAAAGGTTCTTTTTGATGTCTTCTCGTAACCTGTAGTTACAACAACTTCTTTTAAGTTTTGTCCTAATTCACTAAGAACAATTGTTGGTGTAGTATTAGAGATACCTATTTCTCTAGTTTCCATACCAACGTAAGAAATAACAAGTTTATCTGAGTTTGAAGGCATCTCGATAGAGAAATTACCATCAAAATCTGTTAATACAGCAGTTTTTGTTCCTTTTACCAATACTGTTGCACCAGGAAGAGGGCTTCCGCTGGCATCAGTTACTTTTCCCTTGATAATTGGTCCTGCCGTTAATACTTCAAAAAGTGAATCATGATTATCTGCACTTGCAAACGGATCTTCACTTGTCGTTTTTTGCAAGATAATTTGATTACTTACTTCTGAAAATGCAATATTAAAAGGCACTAATATTCTACTAAGAATACTAGATAAAGTCTCTTGATTTGCCTCAATGCTAACCTTTCGGCTCAATTGAGGAAGTCTTGAATTATACGAAAATTTTACATGTGCAGACTTTTCGATTTTAGACAAAGCGCTATCAAGAGTCAAATTCTCAACTGTAATTGTAACTTTTGTATCTAATTTCTTTTGCCCATTTACATTATTTGCCATAGCAAAGCTTGAAAATACAAGTGCTAAGACAAACTGAAATAGTGTTATTTTCATGATTCTATAGAGTAATCGTTGTTTAACAACTGGTTTTTTCATAATTTTGATTTGTTTTGATTAATACTTATTCGAGTGTATTCTAAGAAACGAATGAATTACTCTTTACAGAGAGAAAATTCAATTTAATAAGTGTCGTGATGTTACAGCATCGCGGCACTTTTTTTTTACAACATTCTTTTTCACATAGGCAGTTTCATTTTTTTTGGTTGGTTTAGTTTTTGTTTTTTTGGTTTATATTTTTAGATATGAAATAAACTACAATTAATTCTCTAACTGAAAGTTTTTACATCGAAAAACTTACCATTAGTGACAAAACATTTAAATGCAATTACAGTTGCATTCAAAGATTAATTACAGCCTTGGGATGTTATAATTATCTGATTTCCGTTCATTTCAAAACTTGTACTATTACCGATGCTTTTACAAACAATTTTTAATTTTTCGGTTAAAGGCTGATCGCTCAATGAAGTGGTTAAATGACAATCTTTTAATTTATCTTTTGGATAATCAATATCTATTAAATAAGCTTGTTCGATCGTTTCAAAAATTTGAGAAACTGGAATATCGTTAAACTCGAAGCTTAACTGCTCGATATTACCAACACTTTTAGCAAGTACTACATCTTGAGTAATATCTGTTATTTTATTAAATTTCAAATCATTTCGTAAAAATCGCAAAGCTTGATTTGGCAGTAATACAATCTCTTGCTGATCTGACTTAGAAATCATATCGTTCGACTTTACCTTAACTTTACCGGTACGAACAAGAATTTCAACATCAGGCTGATCAGAATAAGCTTTAACTCTAAAACTAGTTCCCACAACTTTTGTGATAATCTCATTCGCATAAACGTAAAAAGGTTTAAGAGGATTTTTACTAATTTCAAAGAAACCTTCGCCGGATAAATACACCTTTCTTTCGTTTCCGGTAAAGATTTTAGGGTAACTTAATTTACTATTTGGCTGCAGCAAAACAGAACTGCCGTCAGATAATGTAATAATTTGCGGTTTATTAGAATTATTAGTCTGTTCTACCAAACCTTCATTATTATCATCGATAAGTTCTTTGTAAGTAACTATTTTGCTTTCGGATTTAAAATATTGATTGTAGCACCAAACCGACATCAAACATAAAAGAAAAGATGCCGCAATTCCTGAAAGAAGATATCTTCTAAAAAAAGTAGTTTTTGAATCTTGTTGTGCGTTTTGAGATTCTTTTTCACGAATCTTTATCCAAGTGTCTTGTAACGCTCTGTGAATATCAGATTTTGTAAGTTCACTTTCGGGAACCTTCATAGAAAGAAGCATTAACCTGGCATCTTCAACCAGTTTTGCTCTCTGTTGACTTTCTAAGGTCCATTCCTCCCATCCATCTTGATCTATTTTAAACAGAATCCAGGATTGAAATGATTCATCAGATAAAAAATCTTCTATTTCGGTATATGTGTTACGTTTTTGCATCTAAAAATAAGGTTACAAAAACATAGAGGACAGCTTTCTTATTATATACTCACTAAATTGTGATTTTTTTTTATTTTTTTTACTTTATTTAAAAAGTGCTTGAAAACAGTATTGTAATAATAGTTAAACTGCCTTTCCATTCTTTACGAAGAGTAAGTAAAGCACGGTGCAGCAAGTTATTTGCAGATTGGTAATTAATATCCAGCATTTCGGCAATTTGCTCAACACTAAGACCTTGATGATAACGCAGATAAAGAGCTTCTTTTTGTCTTGGAGGTAATTCGTTAAGCAATTTATTCAAATGAATCACTTTTTCTTTTGTAGCATAATCATCATCTAAAAGTTCAGTATCAACGGCAAATTCTAATAAAAATTCAACAGCATCTGTGCTTGCCGTTTTTCTAAAAATATGATCACGTTCGTACAATCGAGCAATTCTCTTTCTTACGCTTGATAACAAATAAGCTTTTACAACAACTGAGCCTTCCAATGAATTTCTATAAAGCCAAATATCTGTAAACACATCTTGCACACAATCCTGAACTTTTTCTGCATATGGAGAAAGCGAGTTCCCGTAACTCACCAAATCGCTGTAGTGTCTTTCAAACAGCAGTGAAAATGATTTTTCATCTCCTATTTTTAAATCATTCCAAAGTGTATTGTCATCAATAGAATTGACTGGTAAGATTCGGGTTTTCATAATTGATAATTATTATCTAAACAAGAAGACATTTTTTATTAATGCAAAGAACACATTATTTTAACATTAAATTTTTATTTTGTTCGCTAAATATATAAAAGCAAATATTTAAAACCAATTATTTTACAAAAACGAAGCGGTTTCTTAATACAGAAACTATCCTTAACTTAGACTGCATCAGCGTTCTTAAATAAATGTTAAAAAAATATTTATTCTTCCATAATAGCAAAAAATAAGATTTTTACTACTCTAAATAATCTCATATAAGCTCAATAAAAAAGCCTTACTAAAAAGTAAGGCTTTGCCAATTTACATTAAGAAATTGCTTTTAGAAAGCTACATTCCATCTTGGTAATTTTCCGTTTTCATCTAGAAAATTTTGTAAAACCTGCCCTTCAACAGCAGTTGGAATCGCTTTTACATCTGCATTAAAAGTTTCATACCAAACTACTTCCAAAACAGAGATATTTTCTAATTTCATTTGCGCCGGCCAAGAGTATTTTCTTCCAGTTTTTGCAAACTGATGTCCATTTACAATTTTATCGTATAATCCTCCGCTTTTGCTTTTAAGTGTTCCGTCGTTTTGCACAGTTCCTGTAGAACCTACCATGATTAATTCTTTTGAATCTCCGTCAATTTCATAAACTACAAAAATCCCAGCACTGCCTTCAGGAGCATTACAAACTTCTTCTAAACTATCATTTACAGTAAAAGTGAAACTATTACTTGATTTAAACTTTTCTAATTCTTTACTCATCGTTTTTTTATTTTTAAGCTTCTAATGTACTGAGGCACAAAGTTGCTAAATTTTTAATTTATATTCCAACATTTTAAAAATGTAAAAAAGTCTCAACAAAATATTGAGACTTTTTTGGAACTTGTTATTTTAAATAACTTGAAGATTATCCAAGTACTTCTTTTACTTTTTTACCAATTTCAGCTGGTGAATCAACAACATAAATACCGTTGTCTTTCATAATTTGTTTTTTAGCAGCAGCTGTATCATCAGAACCACCAACAATAGCACCTGCGTGACCCATTGTTCTACCAGCAGGAGCAGTTTCTCCAGCGATAAAACCAATAACTGGCTTACGGTTACCATCAGCTTTTACCCATCTTGCAGCATCAGCTTCTAATTGACCTCCAATTTCACCAATCATAATGATTACTTCAGTTTCAGGATCATTCATTAATAATTCAACAGCTTCTTTAGTTGTAGTTCCAATGATTGGATCTCCACCAATTCCGATAGCTGTAGTAATTCCTAAACCTTGTTTTACAACTTGGTCAGCAGCTTCGTAAGTTAAAGTTCCTGATTTAGAAACAATTCCAACTGTACCTTTTTTGAAAACGAAACCTGGCATGATACCAACTTTAGCTTCACCTGGAGTAATAACTCCTGGGCAGTTTGGTCCAATTAATCTAGAATTTCTTTCTTTAACATAATTATTTGCTTTAATCATATCTGCTACAGGAATTCCTTCTGTAATAGCAATAATTACTTTAATTCCAGCGTCAGCAGCTTCCATAATTGCATCTGCAGCAAAAGCAGGCGGTACAAAAATGATAGATGTATCAGCACCAGCTTGATCAACAGCGTCTTTTACTGTATTAAAAACTGGACGATCTAAATGGCTCGTTCCTCCTTTTCCCGGAGTAACACCACCAACAACATTAGTACCGTACTCAATCATTTGAGAAGCGTGGAAAGTTCCTTCGCTCCCTGTAAATCCTTGAACAATTATTTTGGAATCTTTATTAACTAAAACACTCATGATATATATTTTATGTAGTTTTTAAAATTGTGTTGCAAAAATAAGGTTTTGTAATGTATTTTGCCTCTTTTATTGTCAAAAAAATATTAAGAAAATTGACTCATCTGATAACCTCTATAAAGTTTGTCATCTTTTATCTGCCAAAATGCAGAAAAATGCGCCAACAGCATCTCTTCACGAGGATTCTCAATTGTTTTTACATAGTGAGAATAACGTACTGAAACTAGATCTTCCTCAGCAATAATGTGGCTGATTCGCACTTTCGAACGAACATACGCTCGACTTAGCTCATTGGCCATTTCCAGCATTGAGTCATGATTCATCTCAATATATCCTTTACTGCTATTCCATTCCAATATAACTTCAGGATGGAGATACGTTTTAAGAATTTCACTATCAATTAAGGCATCCGACTTATAAAATTTTTGAACAAACTCTTTTATAGACATATTACTTCAATTTAGTTAGAATTTCAGGAATCTTTTTGATATTGGCTAATTGTTTTAACTTTTCTCTTGATTCTTCAATTGGTGTTCCAAAGTAAGACTTACCTCCTTCTACCGATTTAGTAACACCTGTCTGCCCCATTACAACTGCTTTTGCTCCAATTGTAATTCCGCTTGTTGTTCCTACTTGTCCCCAAATAGTCACTTCATCTTCAATAATTACACAGCCGGCAATACCAGTTTGAGAAGCAATTAAACATTTTTTACCAATAACTGTGTCGTGCCCAACATGTACTTGGTTATCTAGTTTTGTTCCCTCTCCAATAGTTGTATCTCCGGTTACGCCCTTGTCAATTGTACAAAGTGCTCCTATTCCAACATTGTTTTCAATCACTACTCTGCCGCCAGAAATTAACTGATCGAATCCATCAGGGCGTTTTTTGTAATAAAAAGCATCTGCTCCTAGTATAGTTCCTGCATGAATCATAACATTATCTCCAATTACAGTATGATCGTAAATAGTAACGTTTGGATGTATTAAGCAGTTTTTACCAATAGTTACATTGTTTCCAATAAAACAGTTGGGCTGAATAACAGTTCCTTCTCCAATAGTCGCAGAAAGTGCTATCGATACAGTTGTTGCTTGAAAAGGTCTAAAATGTTTGGTTAAGGTATTGAAATCTCTGAAAGGATCATCAGAAATTAAAAGAGCTTTACCTTCTGGACATTCGACTTCTTTATTAATTAAAACAATAGTCGCAGCAGATTGTAAAGCTTTGTCATAATACTTCGGGTGGTCAACAAAAACAATATCTCCAGGTTCTACGACATGAATTTCGTTCATACCTAAAACAGGAAAGTTTTTATCACCAATAAATTTGCAGTTAAGCAAATTTGCAATTTCTTCTAAAGAGTGAACTTTTGGAAATTTCATATTTTATAATTAGAAAATTTGTCAATTAGAAAATGTGTCAATTAGAAAATGAGTCAAATAGAAAATGAATATTCAAAATTATGTTTATTCATAAATTATCTAATTGACTCATTGACAAATTATCTTAATTAATAATTTACTCTTTTACACGCTCCATGTAAGAACCTGAAGCTGTATCAATTTTAATTTTATCTCCTTCGTTGATAAACAACGGAACGTTTACTGACGCACCAGTTTCTACTGTAGCAGATTTAGTTGCATTTGTAGCCGTATTTCCTTTTACTCCCGGCTCAGCGTAAGTAACTTCAAGAATAACAGATCCCGGCATATCTACTGATAAAGGCAAATCTGTTTCAGTATTAATTTGAACCATCACATTTGTTCCTTCTTTCAATAATCCTGGAGCATCTAAAATGTTCTTGTTTAATGAAATCTGCTCAAAAGTTTCAGCATTCATGAAGTGAAATTCATCACCTTCAGCATATAAAAACTGAAAAGTATGTGTTTCAACACGAACATCTTCAATTTTATGTCCAGCAGAAAATGTATTATCTAATACTTTCCCTGTTGTTAAACTTTTTAATTTAGTTCTTACGAAAGCTGGACCTTTTCCAGGTTTTACGTGAAGAAATTCGATGATTTTATAGATATCGTGATTAAATTTAATACACAATCCGTTTCTAATATCTGATGTAGATGCCATTTGTTTTTGTTTTATTTAATTTTTCTTCAATCGCTTAATCGTTTATTTGTTTCGACTAAACGATTATACAAATAAACAATTAAATTTTATTTTTAATAGTTTCCTGAATAACCTTTCATAATTCCTCTTGATGAATTTCTAATAAAATCTAGAATTTCATCTCTCTCAGGAGTAGCTTCCATTTCAGCTTCAATAATACTTAAAGCTTGTGTTGTATTGTAATTTTTTTGATATAGAATTCTGTAAATTTCTTGAATTTCTCTGATCTTATCTGTACTGAAACCTCTTCTTCTTAAACCAACAGAGTTGATTCCAACATAAGATAATGGTTCTTTTGCCGCTTTTGTATAAGGCGGAACATCTTTTCTAACCAATGAACCACCAGAAATCATGGCATGATCTCCAATATGAATAAATTGATGAATAGCTGCTAAACCTCCAATTACAGCATGGTTACCCACTACTACGTGACCTGCCAATGCTACACCATTTACAATAATGGCATTGTTACCAATTTCGCAATCGTGCGCAATGTGCGCATAAGCCATAACTAAACAATTGTTACCTAGAATAGTTTGCCCAGAAGCAACTGTGCCTCTATTAATAGTAACACACTCTCTAATGGTACAATTATCTCCAATAATAGCAAGAGAATCTTCGCCGCCAAATTTTAAATCCTGCGGCACAGCTGAAATTACAGCACCAGGAAAAATATTGCAATTTTTACCAATACGGGCACCTTCCATGATGGTTACATTTGAACCAATCCAAGTACCATCACCAATAACAACATTATTGTGAATTGTTGTAAAAGGCTCAATTACAACGTTTTTAGCGATTTTAGCGCCAGGATGAACATATGCTAATGGTTGATTCATCTATGTTTTATATTTTAAATTAAAATAATCTAATTTGGGGCAGTAAACCTAAACAATAAAATTGATTATTTATTATTGTTTTCTTGCGATTTGTGCCATTAATTCTGCCTCGGTAACTAATTTTCCGTTTGCGTAAGCATTTGCCTGCATATGACAGATTCCTCTTCTGATAGGAGAAATAAGCTCACATTTGAAAATTAAGGTATCACCTGGCAATACTTTGTGTTTGAACTTAACATTGTCAATTTTCATGAAATATGTTAAATAGTTTTCAGGATCTGGAACTGTACTTAATACTAAAATCCCTCCTGTTTGTGCCATTGCTTCAACAATTAAAACACCCGGCATTACTGGAGCTTCAGGAAAGTGACCTACGAAGAAATTTTCATTCATAGTAACATTCTTCAAACCAACAACATGACGATCAGACATTTCAATAATTCTGTCGATTAACAAAAATGGAGGTCTGTGAGGAAGCATTGCCATAATTTTATGGATATCCATTAATGGCTCTTGGTTTAAATCATAAACTGGAACATGATTTCTTTGTTCGATTTTAATGATTTTTGCCAATTTTTTAGCAAACTGAGTATTCACATAGTGACCTGGTTTATTTGCAATGATTTTTCCTTGAATACGAACTCCAATAAGAGATAAATCACCAATAACATCAAGTAGTTTGTGTCTAGCTGCTTCGTTTGGATAATGCAAAGTCAAGTTATCTAAAACACCATTAGGTTTAACCGAAATTTCGTCTTTACCAAAAGCTTTCTTTAAATTAGCCATTGTAGTTTCAGAAATTTCTTTATCTACATATACAATTGCATTATTTAAATCTCCACCTTTAATTAATCCGTGCTCTAATAACGACTCTAATTCATGTAAAAAACTAAAAGTTCTTGAATTAGCAATTTCATTTTTAAAGTCAGCTATACTTTTAAGTGTCGCATTTTGTGTACCCAATACTTTCGTACCAAAATCTACCATTGTTGTTACTTGATAGTCATCACTTGGCATTACCAAAATTTCACTTCCAGTTGCTTCGTCAGTAAATGAGATAACTTCTTTTACAACATAAACATTACGGCTGGCATCTTGTTCTTCGATTCCAGCTTTTTCAATTGCTTCAACAAAATATATTGATGAACCATCCATGATAGGAAGTTCAGAGGCATTTAATTCAATAATAATATTGTCCAAATCGCAGCCAACTAATGCAGCTAAAACGTGTTCTGGAGTCTGTATCTTAACACCTAATTTTTCTAAGTTAGTACCTCTTTGTGTATTAACAACATAATTAGCATCAGCCTCAATGACTGGCTGACCTTGCAAATCAACTCTTACAAAAGTGAAACCGTTATTAATTGGAGCTGGTTTAAAAGTCATTGTAACTTCTTTTCCAGTGTGTAATCCAACTCCTGTTAGTGAAATTTCATTTTTGATGGTCTTCTGTTTAACCATTATTTCCATTTTTTGGGTTTATTATTTGTTTTTTTAATTCTTCCAGTTCGGCAACAATCTTAGGAAAATTTTTAAAATGAACATACGATTTATTAAAATCTGTATATCCAAGTGACGGTGTTCCTTGCAGAATTTCATCATCTTTAATGTTTCTCGCAACTCCAGACTGCGCTTGAAGTCTAACATTGTTTCCTATTATTAAGTGGCCTGCTATACCAACCTGTCCGCCAATCATACAGTTTTCGCCTATTTTTGTAGAACCTGCAACACCGCTCTGCGCAGCAATTACAGTATTTTTACCAATCTCTACATTATGAGCAATCTGAATTTGATTGTCTAATTTAACTCCTTGCCTAATAATTGTAGAACCAAGAGTTGCTCTGTCGATCGTAGTATTAGCACCAATGTCAACATTATCTTCAATAATAACATTACCTATTTGCGGTACCTTACTATAAACTCCCTCTTCATTTGGCACAAAACCAAAACCATCTGCACCTATTATAGTACCAGAATGAATTGTACAATTGTTTCCAATTACAGTCTCTGAATATATCTTTGCGCCTGCAAAAATACATACATTGTCACCAATAACTACGTTGTCACCAATAAAACTGTTTGGATAAATTTTTACATTATTACCTAAAACAACATTTTGTCCTATATAACTAAAGCTGCCCAAATATAGATTTTCACCATATTTAGTTCCTTCTGTCATAAAAGAGTTCGCTTCAATTCCGCTCTTATTCAATTTTACTTGGTTATAAAAATGTAAAAGTTTAGAGAAAGAAGCATAAGCATCTTCTACTTTTATTAAAGTTGTAGTAATTTCCTGCTCAGGTATAAAGCTGTCGTTAACAATTGTAACGCTTGCTTTTGTAGTATATATGTAATTGATATATTTGGGATTAGCCAAAAAAGTAAGCGATCCTTCCTCGCCCTCCTCTATCTTAGAAAGCCTAGAAACTTCTGCATTGGGATTCCCAACAACTTCTCCTTCTAAAATTCCCGCTATTTGTTCTGCTGTAAATTTCATCGCGACAAAAATATAAAAAATAGATTTTAAATGTTAATTTTAGATAAGTTGTTTTGGAAAACAGATGTAATATTTTGTCACCAATTTAGATAACGATTTCAAATTCAACTGATCAGAAGCTTCTACAACATCTTCAATTGTTTTGTCTTTTTTCAAAATTCGAATCGGTTCCGCTTCTTTACTGTAAGCCTGATTCTTAATTTTTCCTCTAAATATAAAGTAACCTGCTTCTAACTGTGAAATATGATGTTCTTCAGCAAATTCTTCTTTTAAAGATTGTGATTCTTCCATCGGAATTTTCTCTGCACTCAGCTTAATTTTCAATAAATCTCTATTTATAAGCATTTTACTTAAAGTAGAAAGAATAAAATCATCTTGTTTCTGCCAAGCTTTAAGCGCACTGATAATATCAAAATCATCTAATTGAGAAAACAGATCCAATTTCTCAGCATCAAAATCTTCAATTGTAATTTTGTTTTGCATGAAATACAAAAGCGGTTCACTGCAAGGCAGTTTAACTCCTTTTAAAGTCAATTCTTTTGCTCTTTTTAAAACTTTCATCAAAATCAACTCAGCCACCAAACTTGTTTTATGCAAGTAAGCCTGCCAATACATCAATCTTCTTGAAAGTAAAAATTTCTCTACTGAATAAATCCCTTTTTCTTCAATTACCAAAACACCGTCAACCACATTCATCATCTGAATTAAACGTTCAGAATTCACATTTCCTTCGGCAACACCAGTATAAAAACTGTCTCGTTTTAGATAATCCATTCGATCCATATCTAACTGACTTGAAATCAATTGAAGCATGAACTTTCGATGATAATCTCCTTTAAAAACTTGAATGGCTAAACTTAATTTTCCGTCAAATTCATCATTTAACTGATTCATGAATAATAAAGAAATCGCTTCGTGATTTACATCTTCCACAATACTTTTTTCCATCGCATGCGAAAATGGCCCGTGTCCAATGTCATGCAGTAAAATTGCAATATACAATGCACTTTCCTCTTCTCCAGAAATCGCAACACCTTTAAATCTAAGTGTATCTACAGCTTTCTGCATTAAATGCATACAGCCAAGAGCATGATGAAAACGGGTGTGATTTGCTCCCGGATAAACCAAATACGACATTCCCATTTGCGAAATACGACGCAAACGCTGAAAATACGGATGCTGAATTAAATCATAAATAAGTTCGTTCGGGATAGAAATAAACCCGTAAATAGGGTCGTTGAATATTTTAAGCTTGTTATAATGAGTCACTAGTTGGCTATTTTTTGGTCAACAAATATAAGTAATTAACTATAAACAGGTTTTAGTTTTTAATTTAAAATATCGACATTTAACATCAGTATTTTCTTAATCTTTAAGGAAAGACAAAAATTACAGTAGAATTAATTTATATTTAACATTCCTAATTTTATACTATTTTTAATACTTTTTAAGTTCTATACTTCTAAATTGCATTAAAATTAATCGTTTATGGACAAAATAAAAATACTTTGGGTCGATGATGAAATCGATCTTTTAAAGCCACATATATTATTCCTTGAAAAAAAGAATTATGCTGTAACAACCTGTAACAATGGTCTTGACGCAATTGCTTTATTTGAAGAAGACAATTTTGATATCGTTTTTTTAGATGAAAATATGCCTGGAATGAGCGGCTTGGAAACGCTTTCTGAAATGAAAGAGAAAAAATCAGCTATTCCTATGATTATGATCACCAAAAGTGAAGAAGAATACATAATGGAAGAAGCAATTGGATCTAAAATTGCCGATTATCTGATTAAGCCTGTAAATCCAAATCAGATTTTACTGAGTTTAAAGAAAAATCTAGACGATTCAAGATTGATTTCAGAGAAAACCACTTTAGATTATCAAAAAGAATTCAGAAAAATTTCGATGGAATTAGCAATGGTTAATTCTTACGAAGACTGGGTTGAGCTTTATAAAAAACTGCTTTTTTGGGAATTAAAACTAGAGAATATCAACGATCAAGCGATGATTGAAATTCTGGAATCTCAAAAAGTAGAAGCCAATTCACAATTCGGAAAATTCATTGAACGAAATTACGAAGATTGGTTCGCTCCAAAAGCTGACAAGCCTATTCAGTCTCACAATTTATTCAAAGAATTAGTCGTTCCAGAACTTAAAAAGAAAGACAAACCTATTTTATTTGTTGTAATCGACAACCTTCGATATGATCAATGGAAATCATTTGAAACTGTGATTTCTAACTATTACAAATTAGAAAAAGAAGTTCCATATTTTTCAATTCTGCCTACAGCAACACAATATGCAAGAAATGCTATTTTCTCTGGTTTAATGCCTTTAGATATGGAAAAACAATTTCCGCAATATTGGAAAAACGATGTCGAAGATGGCGGAAAAAACCTGTACGAAGCAGAATTTTTATCGGCGCAATTAAAACGTTTGGGTTTAAACATTAAAGAAGATTATTTTAAAATCACCAATTATGCCGGCGGTAAAAAACTAGCAGAAAACTTCAAGGCTTTAAAAACAAATGATTTAGTTACAGTAGTTTACAACTTTGTAGATATGTTGTCACACGCCAAAACAGAAATGGAAGTTGTAAAAGAGCTGGCATCAGATGATAAAGCGTATCGTTCCTTAACATTAAGCTGGTTCAAAAATTCTCCGTTATTAGAAATTATCCAACAAGCACAGCTTTTAGGCTTTAAACTAATTCTAACAACAGATCACGGAACCATAAATGTAAAAAACCCATCAAAAGTTGTGGGTGATAAAAATACAAGTCTAAATTTAAGGTATAAAACGGGTCGCAGCTTAACTTATGAACAAAAAGATGTTTACGTAGTAAAGGAGCCAAAAACAATTGGTTTACCTGCAATAAACATGAGCAGTTCGTTTATTTTTGCCAAAAATGATTTTTTTCTGGCTTACGTAAACAACTACAATCATTATGTGAGTTATTATAAAAACACCTATCAGCACGGCGGAATTTCCTTAGAAGAAATGATTATTCCGTTTTTGGTCTTTAACCCGAAATAAAAAAATATCGCCTCGAATTTCATGAATTTTTATTTTATATAAAAAAGTAAATTTTAATTCGTGAAAATTTGTGAAATTCGTGGCAAAAATAACATAACAATGAACATCGTTTTTTCTTTAGATCAAATTCAAGAAGCAGCAACACAAATTTTAGCTTCAAATCCTAAAAAAATCATTCTTTTTAATGGTGAAATGGGTGTTGGAAAAACTACTCTAATCAAGCAGTTATGTAAAAGTTTAGGCGTTAAAGATGCTACCAGCAGCCCAACTTTTTCATTGGTTAACGAATATTATACTTCTGACAATCAAATTGTTTATCATTTTGACTTTTACCGTTTAAATAAAGAAACTGAAGCACTAGATATGGGTGTTGATGATTATTTGTATTCAGGAAACTGGTGTTTTATAGAATGGTCTGAAAAAATTGCAAGTCTTCTTCCTGAAGATACTTCAACTATTACAATTGAGTTGTTGGCAGATGGAAAAAGAGAATTAAAATTGGTCTAAAAAACTTAAAAATACCTTTGAAGAATCTTTGCCGTAAATTTTTCTCTTAAAAATATGTAATGATTCGAACTTAAGAAGCACAAAAAAGAGAATGAAGAATACCGTAGAAATAATCCCTTTTTCACAAGATCTGAAAGAGCACATTAAAACTTTAAATATAGCTTGGCTAATCAAATATTTTAAAGTTGAAGAAAAAGACAAAATAACGCTTTCAAATCCTCAGGAAGAAATTATCGACAAAGGCGGAATGATTTTCTACGCAAAATACAACGACGAAATTATTGGAACAGTTTCTTTACTAAAAGTTGACGATTCAACATTTGAACTAAGCAAAATGGCTGTTTCTGATACCGCACAAGGATTAGGAATTGGTAATAAACTACTTGAACATTGTATCGATATTGCGAAAGAAAATGACATAAAAAAACTCTTTTTATACTCTAATACAACTTTACTTCCAGCAATTCATTTGTATAAAAAATTTGGTTTTGCAGAAATCCCTTTAGAAGCAGGGGTTTACAAAAGAGCCGACATTAAAATGGAGAAAATAATATCTTAACATTTGACTTTAGTATTAGCAGAATTTTTACACTAATTCTAAAACTTTTTACGTAATTTGTACTCTTAATTTTTTGTATAACTCATGTCAATTACCTTAACTCCATTTACAAAGCAACAATTAATTCCACAAGAAGAAAAACTTGAGGTTGGTCGTTTTAAAAGAGAACTTTTTATAGGAATTCCAAAAGAAACAAGCTATCAGGAAAGGCGTATCTGCCTGACTCCAGACGCAGTAAACTCTTTAACCTATGAAGGTCATCGTGTAATGATAGAATCTGGCGCAGGAGAAAGTTCAAGTTATACAGACAAAGAATATTCTGATGCTGGCGCAGAAATCACTAAAGATACTAAAAGAGTTTTCGGTTGTCCGCTTTTATTAAAAGTAGAACCGCCTACTTTAGCTGAAATTGAAATGATAAATCCAGAAACTATTATCATTTCGGCAATTCAATTAAAAACAAAAAAAGGTCTTATTTTGAAGCTTTAGCACAAAAAAAGATTACAGCATTAGCTTTTGAATATATTAAAGACGAAGACGGTACTTATCCTGCTGTAAAATCTTTAAGCGAGATTGCTGGAACCGCTTCAATACTCATCGCTGCCGAATTAATGATTACAACTGAATTTGGTAAAGGGCTGTTATTTGGAAACATTACCGGCGTTCCTCCAACCGAAGTAGTTATTTTAGGAGCAGGAACCGTTGGCGAATTTGCTGCAAAAACCGCAATAGGGCTAGGTGCAAATGTAAAAGTATTTGATAATTCTATCACTAAATTACGCCGACTGCAGAATAATTTAAGCCAGCGTATTTTTACATCTACCATTCAACAAAAGGCATTATTAAAAGCATTACGACGTTGTGATGTTGCGATTGGCGCCATGCGAGGCAAAGAACGCTGCCCGATTATTGTTACTGAAACTATGGTAGAACACATGAAAAAAGGCGCTGTTATTGTTGACGTAAGTATTGATACTGGCGGCTGCTTTGAAAGTTCTGAAGTAACAACGCATGAAAAACCAACTTTTATTAAAAACAATGTTTTGCATTATTGTGTGCCAAACATCCCTTCACGCTATTCAAAAACAGCTTCATTGTCAATAAGCAATATACTTTCACCGTACCTTCATCAAATTGCTGAAGACGGCGGATTAGAGAGCGCCATCAGATGTAACAAAGGGCTTAAAAACGGAATTTATTTATATCATGGAATTCTAACAAATAAAGCAATTGGCGACTGGTTTGATCTGCCAGACAACGATATTAATTTACTTGTATTTTAAAGGAACTTTAATGTACCTTTGCAAAAATTTTATTTCATGAAGTTCGTACACCGTTTTGCATATTATTTGATTGGTTTAGTAATGGGTTGTTTTGTTGTAGCCCTTATTTTTAGTGGTAAAGATACTCGTTGCAACTATTTCCCAAATGCCAGAGTTTTAAATGATTTAAGAACAAAACCTTTTCAATATTCTGATAAAGCCGTTCAGACTTTAAATGAAAAATGGGTTGATACTGCCGATGTAAAAAACACATTGACGTATGGCGATGTAGATTTTGACCAAAGTAATGTTCCGTTCAAAAACGGAAAAATATACATTATTGAAGGAAAAACAGCTAAAAATCAAGAGATTATTCTAAAAGTAGTAAACTACGAAAAGAAAGCGGTATTAGAAGAAATAACTAAAAAAGAAACTGAAAAATAAATCTTTTTAAAAGTGCTATTTTAAAACCATTCTATTTCTTTAATCCCTTTTGATTTTAGAAAAGCATTTGTTTGACTGAAATGCTTGTTCCCAAACCATTTTCCTTGATTGGCACTCATAGGAGACGGATGGCCTGATTCTAAAATATAATGTTTAGAGCGATCTATTTTTAATCCTTTTTTCTGCGCAAAACTTCCCCATAACAGAAAAACAACATTTTCTTTTTGGTCAGAAACAGCCTGAATTACAGCATCTGTAAAGAGATGCCATTTTAAATGTTTGTGACTATTTGGACTATCTTTACGAACAGTCAGTGAAGCATTTAAAAGTAAGATTCCCTGCTTTGCCCATTTTTCAAGATTTCCTGATGACGGCATAAAAATCGAATCCAGGTCAGTATTTATTTCTCTGAAAATATTACGAAGTGACGGTGGAATTTTGACTGTATCATTTACTGAAAAACTCAAACCATTGGCTTCTCCTTCTCCATGATAAGGATCTTGACCAATGATTACGATTTTCAAATCGGCAAAACTGCAATTATTAAAAGCTGAAAAAATCAACTCAGCCGGAGGATAACAAGTATGCGTTTTATACTCAACATCTAAAGCCTCCATTAATGTAGAAAAATAAGGTTTTTGAATCTCGTCTTTTAAAACACCCTGCCAATCTTGAGATAAATTAATTTTCATTCCAATAAATTATAAGTTAAAATCAAAAATAGTATAAAATAAAAAGTGCGATATATTAATTTCCAGCCAATTCTCCTCTTTGCACCATGCAGAAGATATAGAAGCAGAAAAACTAAAACCGTCTCCTTCAATAAAGGAACTTTTTGACATTTTAACAACTGCTTCCTTTATTAACTCTTCGTCGAAACCAGCAACATCTACTTTTATTACATATGGATCTGTATTAATCTCATTCTTAAAATCTATATCTGAACCATTTACAAAAACTTTCGCCTTTTTATATTCTAATTTTCCATTCAAGATATTATTTCTAATAATTCCAAAAACTAAATTATCATCATAATCAACTAATTTCTTTTTCATCAATTAAAATTTTATCACAAATTACGCAAAGTTTTTTTCAAACTACTAATCAATAGTACTATTTAGTTTTTAAAACTTTGTAACTTTGAAACCTTACAATTTACGATATATAATGATATCTATTACTGAAAAAACATTACAAGATTTACAATTTCCAACAGTGCTCGAAACTATTTCGGCTGGCTGTAACACAGATATTGGAAAAGAAAAAGCTTTACAAATAACACCTTTTAGAGATAAAGAAACATTGATGCAGGCTTTAATGCAAACTTCAGAATACGTTTCTTCTTTTCAAAATAATAACGCATTGCCAAATCACGGATTTGATGCAATAACGCACGAAATTAAATTTCTGGCAATCGAAGACAGTTTTCTAGAAGTAGGAAGTTTTAGAAAAATTGCCACACTTTCGTCAACAACAAATACCTTGCTTACTTTTCTAAAAAAGTTTGATGATTATTATCCCAATATAAATGCAAGAGCTTCAAGAGTTGAATATACAAAAGACATTGTTTCTTTAATTGATGCAATTGTAGACAAATACGGGGAAATAAAAGACAATGCCTCTCCTGCTCTTTTGAGTATTCGTCAGAGCATGAATTTAGTCC
Source organism: Flavobacterium sp. YO64 (assembly GCF_004119505.1). Classification (NCBI taxonomy): domain Bacteria; kingdom Pseudomonadati; phylum Bacteroidota; class Flavobacteriia; order Flavobacteriales; family Flavobacteriaceae; genus Flavobacterium; species Flavobacterium sp. YO64. Next base: position 64,776 of record NZ_NRQV01000010.1, read on the forward strand.
GCGGAAAAGTGAACCAAAGTTTTGGTGTTGCTTTAACTCAGTACAACAGCTTAGGATATTTGGACGATATTAAAGAAAGTTTTGTTCAAAATCGACGCGTTTTGGCTGTTCTTGCTATGTATCGTCGTAAAGTAAAAGGTTCTATTTTAGGAAGTTCTAAAACAGGAAGTATTGCTTACATCGAACCAGAAGCGACTTTAAAATACTCGCGTGAATTAAGTAATTTAGAATACGAAGAAAAAGAAGAAATCACTCGAATTTTAAAACAGTTATCAAATTCAATTCGTCCGTTTTTACCGCTTTTAATTGAATATCAAGAATTCCTGAGTGATATTGATGTTGTTGCCGGAAAAGCAAAATACGCTAACCGAATTAATGCCATTTTACCAACGATTACAGAAGAAAGAAGATTGTTTTTTAGAGAAGCTTATCACCCAATTTTATATCTCAATAACAAACAAAAAAACGAGGTTACGCATCCGCAGACTATTGAACTAAAACAAGAAAATAGAATTATTGTAATTTCTGGTCCAAATGCCGGAGGTAAAACTATTTCCTTAAAAACAGTAGGTTTACTACAATTGATGCTGCAATCTGGAATGTTGATTCCTGTGCATGAGCGAAGCGAAACCTTTTTGTTTGATCGAATTTTAACAGATATTGGAGACAATCAATCGATCGAAAATCATCTAAGTACATACAGCTACAGATTAAAAAACATGAATTATTTCTTGAAGAAGTGCAACAAGAAAACCATGTTTTTAATTGATGAATTTGGTACAGGTTCTGATCCCGAATTAGGAGGCGCTTTAGCCGAAATTTTCTTAGAGGAATTTTACCATCGTGAAGCATTCGGAATTATCACAACACATTATTCTAATTTGAAAATTTTGGCAAACGAATTGCCATTTGCTACAAATGCAAATATGATGTTTGATGAAAAATCGCTTGAACCAATGTATAAACTGGCTTTAGGGCAAGCAGGAAGTTCGTTTACATTTGAGGTCGCTCAGAAAAACGGAATCCCATTTGGGCTGATTAACCGTGCAAAGAAGAAAATCGAAGTTGGAAAAGTTCGCTTTGACAAAACCATTGCAACACTTCAAAAAGAAAGATCGAAGCTTGAGAAAACTTCTTTAAATTTAAAAGAAGAAGAAACTCGAGCACGTGAGGAAAGCAAAAAGATGGAAAACATCAATGTAAAAATCAAACAAAAACTAGAAAGCTATCAGGAATTATACGACAGCAATCAGAAAACAATTTACATTGGTCAAAAAATAGAAGATATTGCGGAGAAGTACTTTAACAATAAAAACAAGAAAGAACTTATTGGTGAGTTTTTAAAAATTGTTGAAATCGAAAACTCTAAACGTAAAAAAGCAACTCCAAAAGAAAGTAAAGCAATTATTGAAAAGAAAAAAGAAGTAATTGCAGAAGTTTCTGTGAAAGTCGAAGAGATTAGAAAAGAGAAAAAGGAAAAGAAACTCAAACCCGTTATCGAAAAACCAAAACCTATTTTAAAAGTTGGCGACAGAGTTAGAATGCTCGACGGAAGATCTGTGGGAAGCATAGATTCTATCGAAAAAAATAAAGCAACCGTAAACTACGGAATCTTTACCTCAAAAGTAAGTTTAGACGAATTAGAGCTTGTTGAGGCTGTTAAGAAATAGTTGATGGTTTGTAGCGATGGCTGTTTATTAATACTTGATTCTTGATCTTCAATGGGTTTTTAGATAAATAAGACTTTATTCGGAAAACGATGAAATGAAGCGCATATATAAAATGGAAAAACAGAGTGAGATTGTTTCGCTGCTTCAAAAAACTGCAGAAAACAAAAAAATAATACTATTTGACGGCGTTTGCAATTTATGCAGCAGCGCCGTTCAATTTATTATAAAACACGATAAAAAAGATACTTTTCGTTTTGTGGCTTTACAATCTGACTTAGGAAAAGAAATTTGTATTTATATTGGTGTCGATCAAACTAAAATTGACAGCATAATTATGTATCATCCTGCTGTCGCTTATTATTATAAATCTAACGCTGTAATTGAAATTGCCGAAGATTTGGGCGGTTTATACAGTATAATGACGATCTTTAAAATTTTACCTGAAAAACTTCGAAATTACATATACGATTACATCGCAGCTAATCGCTACAAATGGTACGGCAAAAAAGAATGCTGCATGATTCCTACACCAGAACTAAAAGCAAAGTTTTTGTGAAAAACATCTTGAAATCAAAAACTAAATTTACTATTTAACTTCTTCAAAAGTAAATTTAGGGTCTTTATAATTTAAAGTTCCAGGCAAAAAGCAAGGAAGATTCATATAAGTCCCCACTACACCGCTTCCTAAAACTAGTTTATTTTCTTTTCGCAAAAAAGCCAAAGGAACTCTTTTCCAGCTTCCGCCATTAGAAATAAAATGAAAATCGCCTCTAAACGTATCTCCCTTTATATCGCCTCTTACATCTCCAGAATCTTTACCAATCCTATTATACAATATTTCATAACGTCCAAAAAAACGTTTATCACTAATATTTAAAACCAAAATTGCGGTATCATTATTAGTTACAGCACGATAAAAAACTTGTTTGTAACCTGTTTTTTCTTCCTTAGAATTACAAGAAACAATAATTGCAAAAACCGAAAAAAGAAACAAAAGTGATTTTAAATTCATAGTATATTTTTATTTTGACATAAGTTAACATTATTCATAACTCACTTGTTAAGCGGTTTACTTATATCATTTATAATAATTTAAGTAATTTACAAACGATCTTTTACAAACTCAATTTGAGTTTTTCCGTGAGCTCTAGGCTTACCATTTTCGTCTAAATTTACCATTGTAGTTTCGTCGATTGTAATAATGGTTTCACGCGTCATCATATTTCTAACTGCACATTTTAAAACTACCGAAGTATTCCCAAATTTAACCACATCAATACCAATCTCGACAATATCTCCTTGTCTTGCAGAACTTCTAAAATTAATTTCAGACATATGTTTGGTTACAACTCTCGGATTCTCTAACTGAATTATAGTATAAAGCGCCAGCTCTTCATCTATCCATGCTAATAATTTTCCTCCAAATAAAGTTCCGTTAGGATTTAAATCTTCGGGCTTAACCCACTTTCTAGTATGAAATCGCATAATTTTAATTTATAAAAGTAAAAATAGAGTTTTTTGTATTTGAAATTTTTATAAATTTAAAGAAAAAACATGGCAGATAGAGACACTTTTTTTAAAAGAATTCAGAGGCGAAACTTTAGGAACTGTAAGTGCTCAATCTTCGGCAGATGAGTTGTTTCAAAATCAAACAATTAGACCTATTTTAAAGCTTCAAAATGATTTATTCATAGCCGTTTTTATTAATTATGTAAATAAAAACAAAGCCGATTTTTATTCGTACACCATCGAAAAGAAACTCCAAACTATAGAAAATTCGATTCAAAAAGATATTAAGTTTCGAAATTCTTTAAAAGGAATTGTTATGGCCCTTTTTACGATTGAAGAATACGATACATACATTAAAAATTCATCAAGTTTAAACAAGCGCATGATGAATTTATTGATTGACAGACTAAAAAGTCAAGTGCAGTTGTTTGAATTTGATAAAAAAGAAAATTAAATTATTGTTTTCAGAAATTATTTAGCATAAAAAAACAGGTTTAGCTAGATTATTAATCTCACCAAACCTGTTTTTAAAACTATCTTTTTTTAAGAAAACTATTCCTCCGAAAGCATTAACTCTTTAATGTATTTAACTGGAGCACTTCCAAAGCTTAAAAACTTTTCATGGAACTTTTTCAAATTAAATTTATCTCCTTCTTTCTTTTTAAGTTCTTCTCTTAAATTATAAATTTCAGTATAACCTGTAAAATAAGAACATAACTGTACTTGAGATAAAGTTACACGTTTCCATTTTCCATCTGCCTCAGCTTGCTGCTGAAAAGCTTCTTTAGTCAATAAACTGATTCCAGCTTCTTTAGACATGTTTTTAGTGTGAACACTAATATCTAGAATTGTATTGCAGGTCGTTCTTAAATTCCATTTATAATACATCAACCACATTTCATCAGAATTTTTATAACCGCTTTCTAACATCATTTTCTCAGCATAAACCGCCCATCCTTCTACCATAGCGCCATTTCCTAAAATAGATTTAATGATACTTGGAGATTGATTACTGTAAACCAATTGTGTATAATGTCCAGGAATTGCTTCGTGAATATTTAAAATTTGAAGAATATAATCGTTGTATTCGCGTAAATAACTTTCAGCATTTTCAGCCGTCCATCCTGTCATACTTCCTACATTGTAATACGTATTGGCATTTTTATCATATGGTCCCGGAGCCGAAATTGATGCTCCTGCTACTCCCGCCATATAAGCAGGTTCTTTACGAACTACAAGTGGTTTTGATGGATCGATGTATAACAAATCTTTAGCTTTTACATAAGCTGTTAATTCAGGAATTTGTTTTTCGATTTCAGATTGAAACTTCTCTGGAGTTGTGTGCTGTAAAGATATTTTATCAATAACCTGCTTGATTAAATCTAATTTATCAGCTGGTTTTGGATCTTTTCCTTTGTATTTCGCCCAAAGTTTATCAGCCAGAACAAACATTTTATCGTGTAAATCTTTTTTATGATCTATTGCAATTTTGTAAATCTCATCGGCAGTATAGCTTGATTGGATATCAAAATTGAATTTTTTAGCATACAATGCAGAACCAAGTCTAAAAGATCTAGGCGTTTTGTTCGGTAAAGCTTTTAACCAAGCAGCATAATCAGTGATCGCTTTTTTAGCCACTTTAGCCTTATCCTGCATTTCTTTTTTCTCAGAATCACTCAATTTACTTTTTCCCAAAGCTTCATTAAGATCAACATCAAAAACTGTCGAACCGCCTAAGTTTTGTGCAATTGCAAGTTCTGTGTGTTCTATCGTAGGATTTTTAATATTGGCTTTTGCCGCTTCGTAATAAGCAGGAACATTGTCCATTTTAGCACCAAAAGCACGAAGACGCGCTTCTAATGAATCGTATTTTCCATTTAATATTTCAGAGAAAGCACCGCAAACATTATAATCTGCTGGATTCCATTGCGATGATTTTACTTCTTTAATGCTGAAAATTGTACTTTCAAGCTGATTTTTTATCATTTGAAAATCTGTCTTATTATTATCTGACAAATCTTCAAGCTTAAACTGCTTTAATGAATCTAATTGTCCATTTGCAAAATCAAGTTGTTTTTTTTCTTCGGCTGCGTTTGGAACAACTAAAAGATTATCAAACTTGTGATATCCTACACCAGAAGCCCAGCCAGGATTAATTTCCCACAAAGCCGTTACAAAGCCGTCTTTGTATTTATCAAATTTTTCATCTAAAGCTTTGTCAGCATTAGACTTAGCACCTTTATTACAAGAAAAAAGCAATGCAATAGCAAAAATTGAAACAAACAGTTTTTTCATAAGTCATTTTTTTTATGGTTTAAAGATAAAAAAAATGTTCATTATGCAAAACAATGTGATTTTTATAATCAATATTTCAATAATTCTAATAAAACTTCTTCGAAACGATTTTTAGGCAAAAATTGATCTTCTAAAGCTTTTGTAAACGGAATTGGTGAATCAAGACTTGCCACTCTTTTTACTGGAGCGTCTAAATGCTCAAAACATTCCTCCATAATCAAAGCCGAAATATCACTTGCAATACCTCCGAATAAAGTATCTTCTTGATAAATAATTACTTTTCCTGTCTTTTTTACTGAGGCAAAAATAGTTTCAGTATCAAGTGGCTGCAACGTTCTTAAATCGATTAAATCAGCTTTTATTTCAGGATATTTCGCTAACGTTTCCAGCGCCCAATGCACTGAAGCACCAAAAGCAATGATAGTTATCGAAGTTCCTTCTTTTAACAAAGCTGCTTTACCAAACGGAATTGTATAATAATCAGTAGGAACATCTTGATGTACACTTCTGTACAATTGCTTATGCTCAAAAAACAAAACTGGGTTTGGATCGTTAATCGCGGTATTCAATAAACCTTTTGCATCATAAGGAAAAGCAGGATAAACCACTTTTAAACCCGGAGTTTTTGTAAACCAAGCTTCATTTGTCTGCGAATGAAATGGTCCCGCCTGAGTCCCGCCGCCGCAAGGCATACGAACTACAACATCGGCTTTTTCGCCCCAGCGATAATGTGATTTTGCCAGTAAATTGACTATTGGATTAAATCCTGTTGAAACAAAATCGGCAAACTGCATTTCGACAATTGCTTTATAATTATTTATAGACAATCCCATCGCAGTCGAAACAACCGCACTTTCGCAAATGGGCGTATTTCTAACACGATCTTTTCCAAAAAACTCTACAAATCCGTCGGTAATTTTAAAAGCACCACCATATTCAGCAATATCTTGTCCCATCATGACAAGGTTTTTATGACGCTGCATCGATTGTTCTAAACTATTTCGAATAGCATCTATAAAACGAATATTCTTATTTTCAGCTGTCGAAACAACTTCTTCATATTCATATGGTTTATAAACATCTTCTAATTCACCGCTGTAAGTAGGTATGATTTCAGGTTCAGCATTGGCGATGGCAAGATTCTCGTCAATTTCCTGTTTTATTTCGTTGTGAAACCCTTCATCAAGCTCAGAAGTAAGAACGCCAATTTCAGTTAAATAGTTTCTATAATTTACAACAGGATCTTTAGTTTCCCATTCTTCCATTAATTCTTTCGGAACATATTTGGTACCACTTGCTTCCTCATGACCGCGCATTCTAAAAGTTTTAAACTCGAGCAAAACAGGATGCGGATCGTTTTGCATAACTTCTTTTAATTTTGACAGTTTATTATAAATCTCCAAAATATTATTACCGTCTATAATATAACTTTCAATACCATAACCAATTCCTTTATCGGCTAAATTCTCGCAAGAATATTGTTCTTTCGTTGGCGTAGACAATCCGTAGCCATTATTTTCAATAACAAACATTACAGGGAGTTTCCAAACTGCAGCAATATTCAACGCTTCATGAAAATCGCCTTCGCTTGTACCGCCTTCACCAGTAAAAACAGCGGTAACTTTTTTATTATCTTGAAGTTTATTCGCTAAAGCAATTCCGTCAGCAATTCCTAACTGCGGACCCAAATGCGAAATCATTCCAATAATATTATATTCTTGAGTTCCAAAATGAAAACTTCTATCGCGGCCTTTTGTAAAACCATTTGCTTTTCCCTGCCATTGCGAAAATAATCGGTGCAAAGGAATATTTCGTGTAGTAAAAACTCCAAGATTTCTATGCATTGGCAAAACATATTCAGACTCGTCTAAAACAGAAGTAACGCCAACAGAAATTGCTTCCTGCCCTATTCCCGAAAACCATTTAGATACTTTACCCTGCCGAATTAAAATGAGCATTTTTTCTTCGATTAAACGCGGCTTAAGCAGTTTTTTGTATAAGTCTAACAACTGCCCATCTGTAAGGTTTTCTCTATAAAAGATCATAGTTCTTGTTTTTTGTATATCAAATATAAAAAAATATAACAATTTTACTTGTTTATGTTATAAAATTTTAATTTTATTATAACTTTTAAAATTCAATTCTAAAATATTCTCTACCTTTGTTATATAAAGGCTTTAAAAGGCCTTTTTTTCTTAAATAAAAATGTAAAGTATGCAAAACATTCCTAGTGTAGACTTACGTGATTTCCTTTCGGACGACCCGAAACGTAAACAAAAATTTGTAAATGAAATCGGCAGTGCATTTGAAAACATTGGCTTCGTAGCCCTAAAAGGTCATTTTCTTGACGACCAATTGGTAGACGAACTTTATGGTGAAATTAGAAAATTTTTCGCCTTGCCAGTAGAAACTAAGCATAATTATGAAATTCCTGGAATTGGCGGACAAAGAGGTTATGTTTCTTTTGGTAAAGAGCATGCTAAAGGACGCAAAGAGGGAGATTTGAAAGAATTTTGGCATTTTGGCCAATACGTTGACGAAAACTCAAAATACGCATCAGAATATCCTGAAAATGTAGAAGTTACTGAGTTACCTCGTTTTAATGCTGTAGGAAAAGAAACTTACCAGATGCTTGAAAAAACTGGAGTTTATGTATTAAGAGCATTAGCTTTACACCTTGGTTTAGATGAATTTTATTTTGATCAATATGCAAAAGATGGAAACTCTATTTTAAGACCAATTCACTATCCGCCAATTACTTCTGAACCAGAAAATGCAATTCGTGCAGCGGCTCACGGCGATATTAATTTGATTACATTATTAATGGGTGCTCAAGGTAAAGGACTTCAGGTTCAAAACCACAATGGCGACTGGATTGACGCTATTGCAGCCGATGACGAATTGGTTATTAATGTTGGAGATATGTTGTCTAGACATACTAATAACAAACTTAAGTCAACCATTCACCAAGTAGTGAATCCTCCTAGAGAATTATGGGGAACTTCACGTTTTTCTGTGCCGTTTTTTATGCATCCTGTAAGTGATATGCGTTTAGATTGTTTAGAAAATTGTATTGATGAAGAAAACCCAAAAAAGTTCGATGATATTACCGCTGGTGATTATTTATACGAACGTTTGGTAGATCTAGGTTTAATCAAAAAATAAAACTTATTTAAGTTTCAATTTTAAAAATTCCAAATTCCAAATTTTCATTGGAATTTGGAATTTAATTTTTAAATTGGAACTTATTTTTTTAGAAGAAGAAAACATATGGATTTTAAAGATCAATTAAAAAATTTATTCCCCGATCATATCGAATCAAACGAACCAGAAGAGGTTCAAGAGCAGGATCATGTTCTTTACATTCAGAAAGAACCCATGATCTGCAAGTTTGAAAAACGAAAAGGAAAAGCAACTACCATAATCGAAGGTTATGAAGGAAGTGATGAAGATTTTAAACTATTGGCCAAAGAAATAAAAACCAAATTAAGCGTTGGCGGTACTTTTAAAGATGATTCTATAATTATTCAAGGTGATTATCGCGATAAAATTATGGCTATTTTAAAAGAAAAAGGATTTAAAACGAAACGCGTTGGCGGATAAATGGAAAATTTCAATTTTTTAAATTCCAAATTCCAACTTTAGAAAAAATTTAACCGCAATCCCGATAGCTATCGGGAGCAAAGAATTATAACGATAGGATTTATAAAAAACGCAAAGATCACAAGGCATTGTGTAAATTTGAATAATTGGAATTAAAAAAAAGACGCACTTCTGTGCATCTCTACAAAAAAACCTTAGAACCTTAGCCTCTCGGCCACTTAGAACCTAAAAAAAATGATACAATCATCAGAATTAATACTTAATCCAGACGGAAGTGTTTACCACTTAAACCTTCGTCCTGAACATATTGCCAATGATATAATTTTTGTTGGCGACCAAAATAGAGTTGAAAAAATCACTCAGTTTTTTGATTCAATTGAATTCTCGACACAAAAAAGAGAATTTAAAACTCAAACTGGAATTTACAAAGGCAAAAGAATTTCTGTAATATCAACGGGAATTGGCCCTGATAATATTGATATTGTTGTAAATGAGCTGGATGCTTTGGTAAACATCGATTTTAAAACCCGTGAACCAAAAGAAAACCTAACTTCATTAAATATTATAAGAATTGGAACTTCTGGTTCTTTACAAGAAGATATTCCTGTGGATAGTTTTGTAATGTCGAAATTTGGACTTGGTTTAGATAATATGCTTCGCTCCTATTTAATCGACGAAGTTTCAAATGCAGCTCTTGAAGATGCTTTTATTAAACATACTAATTGGGACAGCCGTAAAGGAAGACCTTATGTAATTCCGTGTTCAGAAAAACTGGAACAACTTATAGAATCTGATAAAATTTTTAAAGGAATTACTGCAACTGCTGGAGGTTTCTATGGTCCGCAAGGAAGAGTTTTACGTTTGAATATTCAGGATGAGGAATTAAACAGTAAAATGGATAATTTTAAATTTGAGGATGACAGAATCACAAATTTAGAAATGGAAACTGCTGCAATTTATGGACTTTCGGCACTTTTAGGTCATAATGCTTTATCTTTAAATGCCATTATTGCCAACCGTGCATCAGGAACATTCAGCGAGGATCCTTACAGAGCAGTTGATGAGCTTATTACTTATACACTGAATAAATTAGCAGGGAAATAATGTTTGGTTTTGTAATTGATCACTTGATTTTCAAACCAATAAGAAAATTCACACTAGGTATAGGAGGTTTATTTAGATGGATGTTTTTCCAAATCCTAAACGCATCTATTGAAGAAAATATCCTAAAAGTTTAGATTACTATTGGGATCATGATAATGAAAGCACCGATAATAATGGATTTAGCACATCTCAAAAGAATTTGTTTGCTGGATTTTTGCTTTTTATTTGCTTCATAATTTTAATTGAAAAATTAGAAGGTTGATGTCAAATAATCTGCTAATTTAAAAATAAGATAATTTAAAAATCTAAAATTATGTTTTTAAGAGTTGCAAGACACACAGATAACTTAGAAATAATTGAAAATTTTTATATCAATATTCTTGGTTTTGAGCGATTAGGTGATTTTCAGAATCATAAAGATTATGACGGCGTTTTTATTGGAAAAACAGGTTTAGACTGGCATTTTGAGTTTACACAATCTAAAGTAAAAGCCAATCATTCTTTTGATGAAGATGATGTTATTATCCTTTATCCAAAAACAATTTTAGATTACAATGAATTAATAGATAAGCTCGAGCATCATAACATTTCGACTATAACTGCCGTAAATCCTTTTTGGAATGAAAACGGAAAAATGTTTCAGGATCCTGATGGTTATAGAATTGTTATATCTCCATTGAAAGCAATAATAAGTGAAATTAATTAAGCAATTATAGAATTAGATAATGAAAAGAGATTGCACAAAAAAAATATTACAAAATAAATAATGGCAGAAACACATAAAAAAATCCTATTCAAATACTATAGCGATTATCTAGAAGAAACCGTTTCAGAAACTATGTGGGCTGAAATTGTAGACTTAGAAAAGGGACTTTTTAAATTAGATAATATTCCTTTTTTTGGAGCATTAATTGCTACAGACGATTTGTTTTATGCTGAATTAGATGAAAAAGAAGAACGTTTGGTCTATCAAAAAACGATTGAAAGTTCAGGAAATTCAATAGTTCAGATTTTAATTTTAGAAAAAGATTTTGACAAGGAAATTATAATCGAAAAACTAAAAGCAATTAATTGTTTGTCTGAAAGTTTAAACGATACTTTTCTAGCTGTCGAAATTGCAAGAGAAACAGATTATTCGATTGTGCGAAGTGTTTTAAATGAATATGAAACACTTTCTGTTTTTGAATTTGCAGAGCCATGTCTTTCTGAAAAACATCGAGCTGATTTATTAAAAAACTAAACAAACTTAAATACGCATACCAAACTTAACTTAAACTTAACTACAATGAAAACCGTAAAAATTGCAGGTGTTCCGGAACACTTCAATCTGCCATGGCATTTATGCATTGAAAATGGCGAATTTGAAGCAGAAAATATTGATTTGCAATGGAAAGACATTCCAGAAGGAACTGGTAAAATGTGCCAAATGCTGCGCGATGGAGAAACGGATATGGCGGTTATTTTGACCGAAGGAATTGTAAAAGATATTGTTGCAGGTAATCCTAGTAAAATTGTTCAGATTTATGTGCAATCGCCATTAATCTGGGGAATTCACGTTGCTGCAAAATCTGATTTTAAGAATATCACAGATTTAAAAAATAAGAAAGCCGCGATTTCTAGAATTGGATCAGGCTCTCAATTGATGGCTTATGTTAATGCAAACGAGCAAGGCTGGAATAGTGATGATTTGCAATTTGAGATTATAAATACAATTGATGGCGCTGTTGAAGCTTTGACAAACGGAACTGCAGATTATTTTATGTGGGAACGTTTTATGACAAAACCTCTTGTAGATAAAGGTATTTTTAGACGCATTGGCGACTGTCCTACTCCATGGCCGTCTTTTGTAATAACAGTTCGCGACGAATTTTTGAAGAAAAATCCAAAAGTTGTTGAAAAAGTCTTGGAAATTATAAACAGAACTACTGTTGATTTTGCTCAAATTCCGAGTATTGATAAAACATTGGCCGAATTATTCAACCAAAAAGCAGAAGACATTCAAGAATGGCTAAAATTAACCCAATGGTCTCAAAAACATTTAAATGAGAAAGCTTTTATCAAAATCCAAAATCAATTATTTGATCTGGGAATTATTGATAAAAAAAGTACTTTTGTTGAAACGGTAAAAGCGCTGTAAAAACTGCTTTCGATTCTTATGATAAATTTTCCTAAAATTGACTTTCCGCAATTAAAATCCAAATTACAGGTGAAATCACCTTGGGATAGGGTGATTATTATGCTGTTGAGTCTTTTGATAACGATACCTATTTTTATCATACTGCATCAAAATTTACGCGATTTAAATTGGGCATTCAATTTAGATCGTGTGTTTATTTTTATATTCGTTTTTGCTGCAATTTTCTTTCTCTTAATGTTGCTGCGAACCATAATAATTTTATGCATCGCTGTTTATTTATTGATTCTAATTTATGGAACAGTCGTTGGAAATTATGGTTTCAGCGAAATATCTGAGGATTATAATTCGATGATTTACACCATGTCAGACAATCCTTTTCCTCAAGATATTATTGTCGCAAAACTGCTGCCGTTTCCAAACAAATCAAAAATCATAAATGCGATCGAATATCAAAATCCAAAAGTTAGGAATTTTGCTATCATGGCAACTACTAAACATTTTAAAGGCATAAAAGGATATTCTGATTATAGAACTATAATTCAATGTTTTGCTGTATTTAAAGAGATAAACAGCCGCTGGAATTATGTAAATGATCCAAAAGAGGGTGATTATATTGCAACCGCCAGCGAATCATTAGAATATTTTTCTGGAGACTGCGACGATCACTCTATTCTAATGGCGGCAGCAATTCGTTCTATTGGCGGCACTCCGCGATTAATTCATACAAAAGGACATATATATCCTGAAATACTAATTGGTTCTTTAATCGATTTGGAAAAAGTCAATTACCTAATCAAAAATGTACTTTTTCCAAAGGAAAGTTATAAAAAGAAAATTCACTATCACATTGATGAGCGTGGTCAGGTATGGATGAATCTCGATTATACTGCTAAGTATCCAGGAGGGCCATTTATGTACGAAGAAATTTTAGGAGCTTTGACTCTTAATTAGCTTTTTTAATGGAAAGAAAATAGCATCTTATCAAACTCTTTCTAGAAATAAATAAAACCAAAGCAAGCAATAACAATTTCAATAAAATATTATAAATCAGATACATTAATTCATTTTGTGTTAATAAAATGTTAGGAGTAATACTTTTTTTTGTAACTTTTCCTGTCTAATTTTTAATCACAAAATCATGAAAAAATCTAAATTATTTATCTTCGGAATTGCATTGGCTGCAGTATTAATTATTTCATGCGCTAAGGGTAGAAATAAACTAGTAAATTCTTGGAAAATTACTGCTGTAGAAGCTAAAATGCCACTTTCAGATTCTTTAAAAGCAGTTATTCTAAGCGACGGAACCCTAACTTTTACAGAGGATGGGCACGTAACTGGCTTTTTAACTAGAGAGATTACAAATGGTACTTATGCATTGACAAAAGGTGGAAAAAGTTTAGTAATAAAAGATGAAGTTGGTACTCCATACCCTTGTGAAAGCACGATTACATCAGATGAACTGGTTTTAGATACAAAAGAAATGAAGCTTACACTTAAGAAAATCTAACTTAAGTTTAATGTAACATTTTTAAAATCAGAATCATAATTCAAAAAAAATAAAGACATCGAAAACTCCTAAATAAATAATTTAGGAGTTTTTTTTTGAAAAAACTTAAAAAAATATTGCGCAGTCAAATAACTGCATTATATTTGCAGTCAAATAACTGCGCAATGGAAATTAGAAGAGATGTTTTTCAAGCGATCGCTGATCCTACCCGCCGAGCTATTTTGAGCTTAGTGGCTATACAAGCAATGACTCCAGGAGCTATTGCCGAAAATTTTAAATCGTCTAGACAGACTATTTCAAAACATATACAAATATTGAGTGAATGTGAGTTACTTCATCAAACGCAAAATGGAAGAGAAATTCACTATCATTTAAATCCAGAAAAAATTAAGGAAATCGACAATTTTATTGAACCTTTTCGTAAAATGTGGGATGACAGGTTTAATAAATTAGAAAGTATAATGAAAAACTATAAACCCAAAAACGATTAATATTATGGAACCAAAAACTAAAGTCAGCGCTGTAAATGGACAGCAGCAATTAGTGATTACTAGAGATTTTGATCTTCCGTTGGAATTACTTTTCAAAGGATATACCGAAGCCGAATTTGTTGAGCAATGGATGGGAACCAAAGTACTGAAACTAGAAAATAAAAAATACGGCGGCTGGCAGTTTGAAACTTCTGATCCTAGTGGAAATGTAGTTTTTAAAGCAAACGGTGTCATACATGAATACATTCCTAATCAAAAAATAACACGAACTTTTGAAATGGAAAATACAAACTTCTCTCCTCAATTGGAGTTTTTAGAATTTGAAAAACTTACTGATGAAACCAGCAGACTTACTATTCAAATTATTTACAGATCAATTGAACTTAGAGATCAAACATTAAAAATGCCGTTTGCACAAGGTATTAATATGGCGCATAATCGATTACAAGAAATTTTAAGTAAAACTTTAAACTAAAAAATTATGAGTAAAAGAAACAAAATTATCTATTGGATTGCTACGCTTTGGCTGGCATTAGGAATGACTGCAACAGGAATCGTTCAATTATTAAAAATGAAAGATGAAGCAGAAATGATAACACGTTTGGGTTATCCTTTATACTTTTTAACTCTTTTAGGTGTATGGAAACTTCTTGGAGTTATAGCAATATTAATCCCTAAATTTTCTTTGTTAAAAGAATGGGCATATGCCGGATTCTTTTTTGCCATGACGGGAGCTGTTTTTTCACATTTTGCTGTAGGAGATGCCGCTAAGGATTATTTTGGACCAATATTGTTAATCGTTTTAACTATTGTGTCTTGGTATTTTAGACCTGCAGAAAGAAAAACCAGCGCAATCTAAAAACAGTGAAAAGCATAAAAACTTTGAACTCAAACTGCATCTATTAATTTTCGTATTAAGCGCATTAATTTATCTGTAAAGACAATAAATATTTCAATTAATTGTTTTTATAAATACACCTCAATAGTGTTTAATCCATAAATAAATAGTTCAGAGATATGAAAAAAATAGTTTTTTTAGTTATTATGTTTAGTGTTTGCTTACAAGGATATTCGCAGGACGAACTGAATGCCAAATTTAAACCGATTCCTAAAAAGAATGCAGAAATTAAAGAAGTAATTCCTCCTCCTAAAGAAAACACTCCAAAAGCAGAACCACCGGTTGCTGCCGAAAAACCAGATCCTTTAAAAGTTAATCCAGAGGAGCTTTTTAAAGATACCAATATATATAAAAAAGAATCAAATGTTGATGGTATTTTTTATAGACGAAATCAATTTTTAGGAAGTTTTAAAACAACATCTTTTACTTCTACAATTCGTTATCGTGATGCTGCTTTTGTAGACGGCGATAAAATAAAAGTATATTTAAACGATAAAGTTGTTGAGCCAGAAGTAAGCTTAGACGGCGAGTTTAAAGGTTTTAAAATCAATTTGGTAAACGGAATTAATAAAATTGACTTTGAAGCTTTGAATGAAGGATCTGCTTCGCCAAATACAGCAGAGTTTCAAGTTTATGATGACAAAGGCGTTGTGATTGAAGCTAGTCAATGGAATGTTGGTACAGGTTACAAAGCAACAATTATAATAGTGAAAGAATAAAAATCTAATTTTTTTAGTTCTTATTTTAAATTAAAAACGGTCTTAGCAGGCCGTTTTTTGTTTTTATACTATTTTCAATAGAATAACTAAAAAATCCCAATAAAACAGGAGTGTTTAGACAAATTCAAAACAATTATAACAAAAACTGAAAGACCAATTTGCACCTCAAGTTTAACTTCGCTTTTGTAAATCTCCAATTAAAATGGATATAGATCTAAAAACGATTAAACTATGAAAAAAACCTTTAACCTCTTTTTTACTGCTTTTCTAATTACCTTCAGTTCGTTTTCACAAACCAATCAAAATGATCCCTCGCTGGATTGGTTAAAAAAAACATCTGAAGTAATCCATTACCAGCTGAGCAAAGCTGCAGAAACGTATAAACCCGGAAAAAATCCTCGTTCAACAAATCCCGACGGAACAGTTAGACTTGCTGGTTTAACGGATTGGACAACTGGATTCTTCCCTGGAAGTCTTTGGTACGGATATGAATTAACCGGCGACAAAAAACTAGCTCAAGATGCACAAAAATTCACTCTAGCACTTGATTCTATCCGACATATAAAAAACACGCATGATTTAGGCTTCATGCTTTATTGTTCTTATGGGAATGCCTACAGAATTACTGGCGACAAAACTTATCTTCCAGCACTAGCAGACGGAGCAGGAAATCTTTACGCACGTTTTAGTCCAACCGTTGGAGCCATTCGTTCTTGGGATTTTGCTTGGTGGCACTACCCTGTTATTATCGACAACATGATGAATCTTGAATATTTGTACTGGGGAGCAAACCAGTTTAATAAGCCTGAATATGCAAATGCTGCCAATTTACACGCTTTAACGACAATTAAAAACCATTTTAGAAAAGATTACAGTTCTTATCATTTGGTAGATTATGATCCAAAAACAGGCAAAGTACTGCGTAAAGCAACACATCAAGGAGTAACAGACGATTCGGCTTGGGCACGTGGGCAAGCTTGGGGACTTTACGGTTATGCAATGTGTTATGCAAATACTAAAAATCAGAAGTTTTTACAACAGGCAGAAAATATCGCTTCGTTTATAATGAATCATCCTCGTATGCCGAAAGACAAAGTTCCAGTTTGGGATTTTGATGTTCATAATGCAATGGATACTGATGAACTAGCCCCAAGAGACGCATCGGCAGCAGCAGTAATTGCATGCGGATTATTGGACTTAAGCACAGAGGTTAAGAATGGAAAAAAATACTTAGATTACGCTGAAGAAATACTAAAATCTTTATCTTCTGAAGCTTATTTAGCTAAACCGGGTGAAAATAATTACTTTTTATTAAAACATAGTGTTGGCGCATTTTTATACAATTCAGAAATTGATACACCTTTAGATTATGCAGATTATTACTATCTGGAAGCATTAAAGAAATATGCGGCAATCAAAAAAATTACAATTTAAAAGAATAACTTGCCTTAACAAACTATAAAATGAAAAGAATAATAAACCAAATTGCAATACTGGTATTCATACTGCTTATGAATCCTGTAAGAGCACAAGAAAAACCTGTTACTAAAGAGAGCTTTGATAATATCAACCTCTCCTATCCAGGTCTTGAAAAAACAAAACAGCTTTATGATGCCGCAAAATACAATGATGCAGCAAAAGAATTATTAAGTTACTACCGCAATCGCAAAAACATAAAACATCCTGAATTTAATGTAGGAGATGAAAATAGATTAAAAGGGAAAGATGTTGGAAAAGCAAATCAAGAAAAAGCCGACAATGCTTTGCAACACAAATTCCAACCTATAAAAGGTTACAGCTATTTTGATTATGGCGCAGATATAGACTGGAATTATTGGCCTATAAAAGATAATGAAATGCGCTGGCAGCTGCACCGCGTAAATTGGTGGCAGCCAATGGGCATTGCGTACAGAAGTTCTGGCGATGAAAAATATGCAAAAGAATGGATTACTCAGTTTAGAGATTGGGAAAAAAAGAATCCTTTAGGACTTTCTAAAGACAATGATCGATATGCGTGGCGTCCGCTCGAAGTTTCTGATCGTGTACAAAGTCTCCCGGGAACTTTCAATTTGTTTGTGCCTTCTCCAAATTTCACACCTGCTTTTTTAATGGAGTTTTTAAACTGTTATGCTAAACAAGCGGCTTATATTCCAGCTCATTACACTAAAGATGGAAATCACTTATTGTTTGAAGCACAGCGAATTTTAGGCGCTGGTGCTTTTTTTCCAGAACTAAAAGAAGCGGCTGCATGGCGTAAAAGTGGAATTGATGTTTTAAACCGAGAAATAAAATCACAGGTATTGCCAGACGGAGTTCAGTGGGAACTTTCGCCAACTTACCATGTTGCTACGATAGACATTTTCTTAAAAGCCTATAATTCGGCTAAAATGGCTGGAGTTGAAAAAGAATTTCCAGACTCTTTTTCAAAAACAATTGAAAAAATGATTATTGCACTAGCAAACATCACTTTCCCTAACTACAACATTCCAATGTTTGGTGATGCATGGCTGGTTGAAAAAAATGCACGACTAAAACAATTTGTAGTATGGTCAAAAGCTTTCCCTGAAAACGAAGAAATCAAATATTTTGCAACAGATGGTGCATCAGGAAAACTACCGTCAAACTTATCAAATGCATTGCCAGACGGCGGTTTTTATACCTTTAGAAATGGATGGAATGAGCAGTCAACCGTAATGATTTTAAAAGCCGGTCCTCCGGGAGAATTCCACGCACAACCGGATAACGGAACTTTTGAACTTTGGAATAACGGACGTAATTTTATGCCGGACACAGGCTGTTACATTTACAGCGGTGATGCCGAAGTTACCAAAATGAGAAATTGGTACCGTCAAACCAAAGTACACAGCACCTTGACATTAGACAACCAAAATATGGTTATCACCAAAGCAAAACAAGAGAAATGGCAGACTGGACAAAATTTAGATATTTTAACCTACACAAATCCAAGTTATAAAGATTTAAACCATCAGAGAAGTGTGCTTTTTATTAATAAAAAATATTTCTTGATCGTTGATAAAGCTATTGGAAACGCGGTTGGAAAACTAGGTGTTCATTTTCAGTTAAAAGAAGACAGTAAACCATTTTTTGACAAAACTAATAATAAGGTGTATACCACTTATGAAGACGGCAACAACTTGTTGATACAATCTTTAAATTCAGATAAAACAGCTCTTAATGAAGAAGACGGGAAAGTGTCGTATGCATATGGCAAAGAAACTCCAAGACCAGCTTTTGTATTCGAAAAAAATAAAATTGATAACAAAACACAAGATTTCATAAGTATCGTATATCCTTACAATGGTTCTAAAGCACCTGAAATCAGTATTAAACCAAATGCCGATCATAATCTGGAAAAAGGAATCGTAAGCCTTACAATTAGTATTGACGGTAAGAAAAGCGATATTAAAACATCCTTGTAAAGCAGTAAAAGAAAATATTTTAAATATTCTATTTCAAAGACGTCTCAACTGGACGTCTTTTTTTTGTCTTGTTTTTATCTTGTCTTTTACAAAAAAACTAAACCAATCTTTTAGCAAATAACCAATGCATATAGTTTTTAAAATCTAGGTACAAGAAATAAGCCGTAAGAGATTAAAATGACTTTCTATTTAAATATCAGCGGCTTATATCGTCGTTATTTTTCGCTTATTTAAACACATTTTAAACCTACTTGATCTTTTGCATGAAATAGAAAAAGATAATACTAAATAAAAAGTAAGAAAAAATATTAAAAACACATTTTTACCCTTAATTTTTTGGGGTTTGAAGCTTGTTTTAATCAAAATCAATAGTATTTTGGACGTTTTCAAAACTGTCATTTTAGGTCGATTTCTATATTTGTTTCTATCAAATAATAACCAACATGACTAATCAAAAGCTAATGAATCATTTATTACAAAATCATTTTTTGTTTATACGACAGAAAATACCTAAGGCATTTTTACAAGTTCATAAATTGTTATACTTTTCTCCACAAACCACAATAAACCAATTGTGATTTATAAAGAAAACAATTTAAGCGACATTGAACCAAACCTTACTAAAGTCAATTTTTACAGCTTTCAAATAAAAGCAGTTATAACTTTTACTTAACAAGGTTAAAAAACTAACTTAAATAATAGCTATCTGGAATAATGAAAAAGTATTCCGGTAAAAAACCAAAACTATGAAAAGGACTCTATTTTTATTTTTACTGCTGACAACTTGTGTGATGTACGGGCAAGATGTTATTACAGTTAAAGGTGTTGTAACCGACTCCCAAAATATGCCTATGCCTGGGGCAACTGTTTCTGAAAAAGGAACTAAAAACAGCACAGTTACCTCTATGGATGGTGAATATCAAATTAAAGTAAAATCTAATGCTGTTTTAGTATTTACTTTTATAGGAACTAAAACTACTGAAGAACAAGTAAAGAACAGAACACTTATCAATACAAAACTTATTGACAATGCCAATAATCTTGATGAAGTTGTTGTAGTAGGATACGGGACAAAAACACGAAAAAACCTTACTGGGGCTATATCTTCTGTAAAAGGAACCGAAATAGCCAAAATTCCAGTACAAGATGTAGCGCAGGCAATGCAGGGACGTATTGCGGGATTACAAGTAACCATGCCAGACGGAACTCCTGGAGCACAGCCTACATTACGAATTAGAGGTGGTACTTCGATTACGCAGAGTAATGAACCGCTTTATGTAGTTGATGGTGTCGCACAAACTGGCGGTCTTGCTTTTTTAGATCCAATGGATATCGAATCTATTGACGTATTAAAAGATGCATCCTCTACCTCTATTTATGGTGCGCAAGGTGCAAATGGAGTAATTTTGGTGACAACAAAAAAATCTGCCGGCGGAAAACTTAGATTAAGTTACGATACGTACGGCGGTATAAAAACCATTGCCAAAACTTTACCGGTAATGAATCCGTACCAATACACACAATTGGTTTACGAAAGTGCGACAGATGACACCAGAATGCAAAAATACCTGAACACTTTTGGCACCTATGAAGAGATGGAAGGACTTTACAAAAATAGAGCGGGAATCAACTGGCAAGATGAAGTTTTTGGAAACGCTGTTGTAAATCAATATCATAAAATAGGTATCAGCGGCGGCGAAAGCGATACAAAATACAATGCTTTTTATTCGGTTAATAACGATCAAGGAATCATGATTGGCAGTGAATCTTTAAAAAACATTGCAAAATTGCAGGTAACACAAGCGATAAGCAAAAAATTTACCGTTAATGCTATTGTCAATTATTCGAATCAAAAAATTACAGGATTATCTACAAATGATGGTGGAAATGCTAGATTAAGTATGCTGCAAACACTATTACAGTATCGTCCTACTATTGGAAAAAATGGTTCTGACGATGAACTTAAATATTTACTGATTGATCCATTAGACAATCAAGCTTCACCAGCATTTCAAAGTCCGCTTATTACTATTGACAGTCAAAAAAGAGAAACAGTAAATCGTTCTATCAACATGAACTTTCAACTTTCGTACTACCTTACACCAAAATTAGTTTACAGCGGTTTGGTAAGTTACACGGATAACAGCGTTAAAAGTAAGTACTTTAATGGCGCTGATGGAATTCAAGCTATTAGATCTGGCGGAGCAAATGGAGGTATTACACATAATCTTTCAACTCGTTTAAATTACAACAACGTATTAACCTACAATAATACATTCGCTAAAAAACATAAACTTAGTGTAACAGCAGGTCAAGAGTATATTTATAATTATTCTGAAGGAATCTCTGCATCTGCATCGGCATTTCCTGATGTAAATTTAGGATGGGATAAATTACAATTGGGAACAATTGCGGCAATGCCAACCTCTTTTGCTGAAGATGATAAATTATTATCCTTTTTCGGAAAAGCAGATTATTCATTCAAAAGCAGATATTTACTGTCGGCAAGTTTACGTGCAGACGGTTCTTCTAAATTTGGAACTGAAAATCAATGGGGGATTTTCCCTTCGGTTTCTGCTGCCTGGAGAGTTATTGAAGAAGATTTCATGAAAAACATTCCTGCATTTTCTGATTTAAAATTCCGTTTAAGTTATGGGGAAGCTGGAAATAACAGAATTGCAAATTATGCCGCTTTAGGTATTTTCAATTCAGGATCATATCCACTAAACAATCAAGTAAACATTACTGCTTTTCAAAGTAATCTTCCAAACCCGTATTTGAAATGGGAATCTACTAAATCGACCAACATCGGTTTAGATTTAGGATTCTTTAAACAACGAATTTCTCTTACTACAGAATTGTATGAAAATCGCTCTAAAGATTTGCTTTACAACACTCGTGTTCCTGCAAGTTCTGGATTTAAAAAACAATTTCAGAATATTGGAGCAACTTCAAACCGTGGTATAGAATTTACCTTGAATACAACTAATGTTAAAAACGACAATTTTAACTGGAATACCACTTTTAATATTGCTTTTAACAAAACAAAAGTACTGGCGTTAAGTGAAGGCGAAACATCACTTATTACTAATAGTTATACAGACAAAAATGACTACATTCTAAAAGTGGGACAACCAGTTGGAGTAATGTATGGTTATGTAAACGACGGTTTGTATCAAGTAAGTGATTTTGATTATAACGCAACTGCCGGAACTTATACTTTAAAAAGCGGTGTAGTAAGTGATAATCTTGCCGTACAGCCAGGTTTTATTAAATTTAAAGACATCAGCGGTCCAAATGGTACTCCAGACGGTGTTATCAATGATCTTGACAGAACTGCAATAGGAGATGCAAACCCGAAATATACAGGAGGTTTAAACAATACTTTTAGTTATAAAGGGATTGACTTAAGTATCTTTTTAGATTTTACAGTTGGTAACGATATTTACAATGCCAACGTACTAAACAATTCGAGACTTAATTTAGACAATCTAAATACATTTGCCATGTTTGCTGATAGATGGACAACTATTAATGCTGCTGGACAACGTGTAACTGATCCTACTGAACTTGCCGCTTTAAATGTTGGAAAAACGAATCCTGCTTTCAACGGTAATGCTACCGGACGTTTGTACAGCGATATTATTGAAGACGGTTCTTTTTTAAGAATCAACAATATTAGTTTAGGTTATACATTGCCTAAAGCGTGGCTGAAAAAATCGTATATCTCAAATTTGAGAGTTTATTTTACAGCTTATAATTTATATGTATTTACGAAATATTCAGGATTTGATCCAGAAGTCAGCGTACTTAACAATGCGATTACCAGAGGAGTAGATTTTAGTGCTTATCCAAGAAGTAAATCCTTTATCACTGGTTTAAATATTTCACTATAATTTAAAGATTAGAAAAAATGAAAAACAAAATATTTTCCTCTGGAGCAATTATAGCAGCGAGTGTATCTTTTCTTTTACTACCGCTTAATTCATGTGAAAAAGAATTAGAAGTTACTCCATATTCTTATTTTACAACAGCCAATTTCTTTAAAACTTCAGACGAAGCCAATATGGCTGTATTAGGAGTTTATGAAGCAATGTCCTCTTTTGACAGTTATGGATGGAATATCTCTATACTTTTTGATACCGATACTGACATTCAACAAATCAACGGTTTAAGTGCCGATGACTGGCGTATGATTCCTCATTATCAAGGTATTTCGCAGACAAACGTTTTTTATGCCGTTTGGAGTAAATTATACGAAGGAATTGACAGGGCCAATGTTGCGATTGAAAGAATTCCGCAAATGACATTGTACACCGAAGGAACACAGGCTCAGAAAGATCAATTAAACAAATTCATTGGTGAAGCTAAATTTTTACGCGGCTTTTACTATTCTGAGTTAGTGCGTTTATGGGGCGATGTTCCCTTTAAAATAAAAAGTTCACAGGCAGGAGATGATTTAAAAGGCGGTCTTGTAGATCGAAAAGAAATCTACACCCAGATTATCAAAGATATGCAGGAAGCTGCCCTCGTATTGCCGGAACAAATCCCTACAGATGAACGTGTAAATAAATGGGCTGCCAAAGCTATGCTGGCAAGAGTTGCCCTATTTGCAGGCGGATATTCATTAGGTGCTGACGGTGTAATGAGCCGTCCTGCCAACTATAAAGACTTTTATAAACTGGCACAACAGCAAATCAACGAAGTAATGGCACAAAACCCGTATAAGTTGAATCCATCGTATTCAAAGGTTTTTAAAAATCAATGTCTGCACGTTTTAGAGCCTACTGAAAACATTTTTCAAGTTGCCTTTTACAATCCAGCAGGATATAGAGAAAACTCCTCTAACATTGGTAATTTTAACGGTGTAACAACTGCAAATGGTTTTTATTCTTCGACTAATTCAAGATGTGTTGTTCCAAAACCTTTTTATAATGGATTTAATGCAGCAGATCAAAGAAGAGATTTCTCGATTGCCATGTACACACTAAATGCCGCTGGAAATAAAGTAGCGCTTTTAACTACAAGACAAGACGAGAGCTGGACAGTTGGAAAATGGAGCCGTGAATTTCAAACCAATTCAATTCAAGAAAAAGCATACAGCCACATTAACTGGGTTATTATGCGCTATTCTGATTTGCTTTTAATGCGTGCCGAAGTAGAAAACGAATTAAATGAAGGTCCAAATGCCATTGCTTACGATGCCATTAATCAAGTTCGCAGAAGAGGTTTTGGTGCCGACGTACAAGGAAGTCGTATTGCTGTTGACTTAAAAACAAAAGGTACTGGATATAGTTCTGCGGCAAATGTAGTAATCCAAATTACAGGCGGCGGCGGTTCTGATGCTTCTGCAGCTGTTGTAACTTTGGCAAGCGGTGCCATCAATACAATTGCAATGCTTCGTACTGGAGACGGTTATACTTCTGTGCCAACTGTTACAATTACAAGTGTCGACGGAAAAGGTTCAGGCGCAACGGCAACAGCTAGAATTTTGCCAAAACCAACAACAGCGGAGATGAATTTGCCAACAGGTCTTGATAAAACTAGTTTTCTTAAAGCTCTTCAGCAAGAAAGAGCTTTGGAACTTTCTTTTGAAGGAATGAGAAGAGCCGATTTGATTAGATGGGGAATCTTAGGAGATAAAATAACTGAAACTGCTAATGCTGTGAAACTTATTCGCTCAAACTATTTCTATCCTTCAGTAGGAAACTTTGTAGCAGGAAAGCATGAACTTTATCCTTATCCTCAGAATGAAACTGATGTAAATAAGAACATTACACGACAAAATCCTAAATATTAAACGGGCGGTTCTTGAATATTTACAATTCATTTTCCCCTCAGAAAAAATATCTTTTTAAAACATTAATGCAGGACCTCGTTCTGCATTAATTATTTCATCCAAATTGAAAACCTCAATTTTTCATTTAATGTTACCTAAACATTCCATTCAAATTTATCCTCCGAAGCTAAAATAAACACTTCAAGAGATAATTAAAATTACAATTATGATAAACTTACATAATTCTGAACTGTCATCATCTTACGCAGTTGGAATCGATATTGGCGGTACTTCACTTAAATGCGGTCTTGTCAATGAAGAAGGAAAAATTTTGCTATCCTTTTTAGTTCCCTTACAGAATGCCCGCACCCAAGAAGAAATTATACAACTAATCGCAGACGCAATCAACCAATGCACCTTACAATTAAAAAAGCCAATTGCCGGCGTTGGTATCGGTTTTCCTGGTCTTGTTGAAAATGGTGTAATTATTGGCGGTGCGGATAATTTACCCGGTTTCGAAGAATTACCATTAGATATTATTTTAAATGAACTAACCGGTCATACAATCGTTATTGATAACGACGCTAACTTAATGGGACTAGGCGAATTAACCTATGGCGCGGCAAAAGATTGCACTGATGCTGTTTTTCTAACAGTAGGCACAGGTATTGGCGGAGCCATTTTAATTGATAAAAAACTTTACGGCGGTTTCAACAATCGCGGTGGTGAACTAGGTCATATCATAATACAGCAAAATGGTTTAGCCTGCACTTGCGGCGGACGCGGTTGTTTGGAAGCTTATGCATCTGTAACTGCTTTAATTGACGATTATAAATCTCAAAACAAGTTTTCTTCTGAAGAAGTTGACGGCAAATATATTGTCGAAAAATACCTAAATGGCGAAGAATATGCCGTTCGCGCTATGGAACGCCATTTTGATTCTTTAGCCACAGGCATCGCTAGTTTTATAAACATCTGCAGTCCGCAAAAAGTAATTATAGGCGGTGGAATCAGCGAAGCAGGCACATTTTATATCGACGAATTAAGATACCGAACAAAAACATTGTCAATTCCAGCTGCCTCAATTCATACCCAAATTGTTGCTGCCAAATTAGGAAATCAGGCAGGCATATTGGGCTGCACTGCAAATGTTTTTCAGAAACTTAAAATGGAGCACTATGAAACGAAATAATTTTCTGGTTGTAATGATTCTTGTAATTTGGTTTGTAATCTCTTTTGTAACCAATATTTTAGGTCCATTAATGCCTATAATCATTCAAACGTACAAACTCAGCCTTACAATGGCCGCTTTTTTACCATTCTCATTCTTTTTGGCTTACGGAATTATGTCTATTCCCGCTGGAATACTAATCGAAAAAATGGGCGAAAAAAAAGCAATGCTTCTAGCCTTTTCTTTAAACTTAATAGGTTCAGCAGCCTTTGCCATAAATCCTCTTTACAGCACTGCGCTAGGCTCTTTATTTGTAATTGGATTAGGAATGGCGATGCTTCAAGTTATTATTAACCCATTGATGCGTACAGCAGGCGGTGAAGAAAACTTTGCTTTTTACTCTGTTATGGCACAGCTTACATTTGGGTTGGCCTCATTTATCAGTCCGTTTGTTTTTACCTATCTCTTACATCAAAGCAATGCTTTTCTAGACTATATTTTTAATAATCTTGTCCAAAATAATCTAAACTGGACGATCTTATACTGGCTATTTACCCTAATTTTTATCGTAATTATTCTGGTAATAGCATTCCTGAAAATACCAATTGTAAAACTCAACGATGACGAAAAAACAGGAACTTCTCAAGTATATTTAGAATTACTGAAAAAACGAGAAATCTGGCTTTTCTTTTTAGGAATTGTCGCTTATGTAGGAACAGAACAATCATTAGCCAACTGGATGTCTGAATTTTTAAGAAGCTATCATGATGTTGATCCTGCGACTAAAGGTGCAAGTGCAGTAGCTTGGTTTTGGGGAGCCATGACTTTTGGCTGTTTACTTGGACTTGCCATTTTAAAACTATGGGACTCAAAAATAGTTTTAAAAACTGCCAGTATTTCCTCCATGATCGTCTTAATTGCTGCATTGTATGGCAATACCGAAATAGCGGTTGCAGCATTTATCACTTTAGGTTTTACCATTTCAGTTATGTTTTCAATTGTATTTTCGCTGGCACTCAATTCTACACATAAGCATCACGGTTCATTTTCAGGAATTTTGTGTTCTGGAATTTTTGGCGGTGCACTTGTGCCTTTAATTATTGGTACTCTCGGTGATTGCATCGGACTGCGTTATGCCATGTCTTTTCTATTTGTAACACTTGGGTATATCTTATTTTTGGCGTACAGCGCAAAACCTATCATTAATAACAAAACCACCAAACTGAAGAATATTTTCAAAAGCGAACAAAACTAAAGTGCAAAATCAGTATGAAATACCGCACAGGCATTGATTTTTAATTAAAATTAATAGCATTTTGTACAAAATCAAAACTATCTTAAATCAATGATCCCTAAATTCGTTTTGTACTTTCAAAGACTCTAAGTCCTATAAAAAGACAGCTAGCTATTAAATAAACCAGACCATTATGTTATTTAAAAAAACAATATTACTGTTATCTATTGCAGGTTTGATTACTGTTCCATTTGTGAGTAAGGCTCAAACCAGTGATCGTCCTAATATTCTAATTATAATGACCGATCAGCAGACTGCAGATGCTATGAGTATTGCAGGAAATAAAGATTTACATACACCTGCAATGGATAAATTGGCACAAAACGGTGTGCGTTTTACCAGAGCATATTGTGCGCAGCCTTTGTGTTCGCCGTCACGCAGTTCAATTATGAGCGGAAAAATGCCTTTTGAAAATGGTTTCATTGGAAATGCTCCTGAGAAAGACGGACAATGGCCAGAAGATTTACTTATGATGGGAAAAATTTTCCAAAACGGAGGATATAAAACAGGTTATGTTGGAAAATGGCATTTGCCAGTACCAACTGCAAAGAAAAGTCAGCATGGTTTTGAATATATTGAAAACACTAATTTTCAAGATTATAATGATGCTGCAACCCCATCGTTCTGTGCTCGCTTTATAAAAGAAAACAAAGACAAACCTTTTTTACTTGTTGCTTCTTTTCTAAATCCGCATGACATTTGTGAGTGGGCGCGCCATGAAGATTTAAAAATGGATGTTCTAGAAAAAGCTCCACCTGCAGCGCAATGTCCGCCCCTGCCTCTTAACTGGAAAATTCCAGATCACGAGCCTAAAATTGTGCGTGAACAGCAAAAAGTAAATCCAGGAACCTATCCTAGCGTAAACTGGACAGAAGATCAATGGCGTCAATACCGCTGGGCTTATAACCGCTTGGTAGAAAAAGTAGATGTTTATATCGAAATGGTTCTCGCTTCTTTGAAAAAATACAATATCGAAAAAAATACTATCATCGTTTTTACAGCGGATCATGGTGACGGTTATGCCGGCCACAGCTGGAATCAAAAACAAATATTATACGAAGAATCAGCAAAAATACCTTTCATAATTTCGAAAATAGGTCAATGGTCACCACGTACTGATGAAATGCTGGTATGTAACGGAATTGATATTATTCCAACCATCTGCGGATTTACCGGAGTACAAAAACCCAATTATTTAAAAGGAATCGATCTTAGCAAAAAAATAGCCAATCCAACGCAAAACCTACGCGATACTTTGGTTATTGAAACCGATTTTGCCGATAACGAAGATCTTTTAGGCATCAGCGGACGCGCTGTAATTTCAAAAGATTTTAAGTATATCGTTTACAATAAAGGCGATTTAAAAGAACAACTATTCAATCTAACCAATGATCCAGGAGAAATTACAAATCTAGCCGTTAATTCAGCCTATAAAAAACAGCTGAATGAAATGCGCCGTTATTTAAAACAATGGTGCAAAGAAAACGGAGACACTTTTCAATCTGGGTTATAAACCAAAAACAAGATTATGTTGCATAAAAAAACATTTATGTTATTACTTTTTGTAATTACATTTCAAATATATGGCCAACAGCCGGCGACAATTAAATTAACAGCTGAAACACTTCACGGCAGATTTAGAGAATGGGCTTATCCTGCTAACGGAGTAACTATCAATACAAACGCTCCTGCATTGCTATGGCCGGGAACAAATGGCGAGAAAAAAATTATGCTGCAAGGAGATATTGGAGACGATTTTACCATCGATCCAAAAATTCACCATGTAGTTTACAAAGTAATGGTGGCTTCAGATCCTGATTTTAAGCAAAATTTAATCAGCAGTGAAGAGCAAGAATGGGCAATGTATCCGCTGCATCAACCACTGAAATCTGGAAAATGGTACTGGAAATATGGTTATCGTCAGAAAAGCTCCCAAAACTGGGTTTGGTCGCCTTCATATGATTTTATCGTTAATCCAACAGCTGTAAACAACCCAGTTTCACCTACAGCCGCTACGGTTTTACAGCGTGTCAGCGGACAGCATCCGAGGCTTTGGAATATGAATAAAATAGGCAGCGATTTTTACTTAAAAAACCTGTCTAATCCTGAAGCTAAAAAATTTATCACTTATGCCGAAAAGTTAATGCTGGAGCCGCTTCCCGAAGAAAAGCCAAGACGTTACATTGATACAACCGGTAAATCTGAACTTCAGAAAAAAATCAATATTGAAGCCATGTATCACGGTTTTGGAGATATGGTGGGCAATCCTGTACGCAATCTTTGCATTGCATATCAGCTTACAAAAGACAAAAGATTCATTTTGGATGCTAAACGCAGAGCATTGAATATTGCCAATATGAACCCAGATGGTTTAGCTACGCGCGATGATTTTACGGGAGGAGCAATATTAGAAGCCGTTGCATGGTTTTACGATGCTGGATATGAATTTCTAAGCTCTGACGAAAAAACATTCTTAAAATCTGTCATCAAATTACGCGGTGAGCGAATTTATCGTCATCTTCCTAATCGCTTTGAAATCAATATAAACGACAATCACATTTGGCAGATTACGTTACGAAATTTGGCAATAGGCGCCGTAGCAACTATCGACGAAGTGCCCGAAGCCAACAAATGGCTGACTTATATTTATGAAGTCTGGTCTGCCCGATTCCCTATTTTAAGTAATAATGACGGCGGATGGCATGAAGGCAGCGGTTATTTTAAAGTAAATTTCAGATCATTTATTTATTTATCTCAATTATTAGGTGATTTAAGCGGTGTAGATTATTTTCAACTGCCTTGGATGCAAAACCTTCCATATTTCCTGCTCTACACACATCCATCGGCGGCTTCATGTATGGCTATGGGTGACATGTGGGAAAAAGAACCTAATATTGCTAAGATAGACGCTTCCTTTGCTGATGCTCTTACGTATAGAATAAACAACCCTTTTCTTAATACTTATGTAGCAGCAATTAAAAAGGACTATCCTAGCTACTTTACAGGAACAGACGATTTATTGCTTTATCGATTAATAAACTATAAACCAGAACGAAATCTGCCTGAATTGTCATTTAATGAGCTTCCGAAATCACGTTGGTTTAAAGATGTAGGTATAGCTGCTATGCATGAAAATTTATCTGATTCCTCAAAAAATTTAAGCAGTTATTTCTTTAGTTGTCCTATAGGTTCTTCGGGTCACGGTCATGCTTCACAAAATGCATTTACGATTAATTATAAAGGCAAAACTATTTTTGGAAGCACTGGCTATTACAGTAATTTCAGTGATCGTCATAACCTTTTAGATTATCGAACTTCTCGAGCCTATTCAACTATTTTAGCGGATAGTTTGGGACAGAAAATTGGTGAAGACGGTTACGGCTGGACACCTCGTTTTATTACAGGAAAACACATCCAATATGTCTTGGGTGATGCCACAAAAGCTTATGGCTCTATTACAAATGAATTTTGGCTGGATCGTTTTCAAAAAATTAATGTTGTACCAAATGAAGCAAATGGATACGGAGAGCGAAATATTACACTTTATCGCAGACATTATCTACAGTTAGAAGATGGTTATATTGTGATTTATGACGAACTCGAAGCTGAAAAGCCTGTAAA
This sequence comes from Flavobacterium sp. YO64, assembly GCF_004119505.1. Taxonomy (NCBI): domain Bacteria; kingdom Pseudomonadati; phylum Bacteroidota; class Flavobacteriia; order Flavobacteriales; family Flavobacteriaceae; genus Flavobacterium; species Flavobacterium sp. YO64. The sequence continues at coordinate 96,014 of NZ_NRQV01000010.1, forward strand.
ATGGACTACCCAATTTCAAGTACCTTATTACACCATCGAATCAAAAGAAACTGCCAGCAGCAAACAGCAGAATTTTACCGTAAAAACAGATGTAGGTTTAGTCAATACAAGTGTTTTTGCTAATACTGATCTTAAAATGCAAGTGCACGATAAATTTGCCGAAGCAGCCGTAAACTGGAACAAAGTAACGGGAGCAGACGGGAAAGTTTTCGAATACAAAAATCAATGGCATGCAGGGATAACTTCAACGCCAAGTAAAAAAATGCGTTTTCTGACCGTCATAAAAATCGATGGTAAAGCTGCAGAAGTCATAAAACCTGTCGCACTAAAAAATGGAAACATTCAGCTGAATTTTGGCAGCTGGGAGTTATCTGCACAATTAAACAATGACGAAGCGCCAATGTTGAATATTAAAAATGAAAAATTAAATTCGGCCTTTAATTACGGTGCCTCTTCTATTAAACTAGGAAAAAAAACGTATCAACATCAAACCAGCGGAAGCTCAATGCTTGTTGAAACTATCAATAACAAACCAATGCTGCAAGAAGTAATCGATGAATTACCAGATGTTGCAAAATATGATTCTAAAACGAAGTAATGAGTACCATGATAAAAAATATAAGTATTTCGATCTTACTAATTCTAAGTGGTAAATTATCTGCGCAGCAACCTGCAGAAATTAAACTCACTGCCGAAAAATTACATTCAAGAGTGCGCGAATGGCCATATCCTGTAAATGGAATAACGGTGCCTACAAATGCTCCTGCCCTTCTTTGGCCAGGAACAAACGGTAAAGAAATGGTAAAACCAATGGAAAGCGGCAGCGCAATTCCTGAAGATCCAAATATTGGCAACGTTCGATACAAAGTAATGCTGGCAAGTGATAAAAACTTTACTAAAGATTTAATCGCGAGTAATGAACAGCGCTGGGCAGTTTATCCTTTACATCAGGCTTTAAAATCTGGAAAATGGTATTGGAAATATGCTTATGCTTTAAAAAAGAGCAATCAATGGACGTGGTCTCCAACTTATGATTTCATTATTGATTCCAAATATGCAAACCAAAAAGTTTCACCGCCTGTAAACGAAGTTTTAAAACGAAATGAAGGAGCACATCCCGTTTTGTGGGATATGCGCACAATTGGCGAGGATTTTTACAAAAACAATCTTGATAATCCTGAGGCTAAAAAGTTTATCGCTTACGCGGAAAAATTAATGCTTGCTCCTCTCCCAACCGAAAAACCACAACGTGTAATTGATACAACCGGTAAAAATCCATTAGAAAAAAAGATCATTATCGAGCGAATGTATCATGGTTTTGGAGACGCCGTTGGTAATCCAGTTCGTAATTTATGTATTGCTTATCAGCTTACTAAAGACAAGCGTTTCATTCTAGACGCCAAACGCAGAGCCATAAACATTGCTAATATGAATCCTGACGGACTTGCAACAGGCGATGATTTTACGAGCGGTGCAGTACTTGAAGCTTTAGGCTGGTTTTACGATGCAGGATATGATTTCTTATCACCAGATGAAAAAGAGCTTTTTAAAAACATCATTAAACTTCGATCTAAAAGAGTTTATGATCATTTACCAAACCGTTTTGAATTACACGTAAGTGACAATCATGTTTGGCAGATTACTATGCGAAATCTTGCTATTGCAACCGTTTCGGTAATAAACGATGTGCCCGAAGCAAAAGAATGGCTTACTTATTTGTATGAAGTATGGTCAGCACGTTTTCCAGTTCTTGGCACAACAGACGGCGGCTGGCATGAAGGAAACGGCTATTTTAGAGTCAACTTTAAATCAATTATTTACCTGTCGCAAATGTTTGGCGATTTTAGCGGTGTTGATTATTTCAAATTACCTTGGATGCAGAATCTGCCTTATTATATGCTTTACACGCATCCTAATAAATCGGCAAGTACCGCAATTGGCGATATGTGGGAGAATATTCCTTACATTGTAAAAGGCGAAGCTTGGTTTGCAGATGCGCTGACTTACAAAATTGACAATCCTTATCTAAACTGGTATGTTGACGGGATAAAAAAAGAATATCCATCCTATTATCACGGTACAGATGATTTCCTGCTTTTCCGTCTTTTAAACTTTAAACCAAACCGAAAATTACCTGTTTCATCTCCCTCAGATTTACCAAAAACACGCAAATTTGGGGACGTGGGAGTTGTTGCCATGCATGAAGATTTAGCCAACGCCGATAAAACTTTAAGCAGTTATTTATTCAGCAGTCCGTTTGGTTCTTCGGGACACGGGCACGCATCGCAAAATGCATTTACCATTAACTATAAAGGAAAAGTACTCTTTGGAGGAACGGGTTATTACAGCAATTTCAGTGACAAACACAATCTTTTGCATTATAGATCTACAAAAGCGTACAACACCATTTTAGCCGACAGTTTAAACCAAAAAATCGGCGAAGAAGGTTACGGATGGATTCCAAGAGCGATCTCAGGAAAACGCATTCAATATGCTTTAGGAGACGCCAGCAATGCTTACGGCGAAATTAAAAGTGAATTCTGGCTGAACAGATTTGAACAAATTAAAGTTGCACCAAGCAAAGAAAACGGCTACGGAGAATCTGGCGTAACATTGTACAGAAGACATATGCTGCAATTAGAAGGCGGATATATTGTTTTATACGATGAACTGGAAGCCAAAAACCCAGTTAAATGGACAACACAGTTTCATTGTCCCTATTATACTATTGAAGGTCAGAATGCAGAAAAATCAAATCAGCAGCAATTTATCGTAAAAACTGATTTAGGAAATGTTACAGCTAATGTATATGCCGAAAGTCCACTAAAAATGGCAGTACACAATCAGTTTTTTGAAGCTGCTGTAAACTGGAACAAAGTTACCGACGATGAAGGTAAAATTAAAGATTTTAAAAACCAATGGCACGCCGGAATTACCTCAGAACCCAAACAAAAATTTAGATTCTTAACTATCATTCAAATCAAAGAAGGTAAAACAGAAGTCATTAAAACCTTATCAAACGTTAATGATTTAAAGCATTTACAAGTGGGAGATTGGGAAATTCTAGCGCAGTTAGACGGCAAAAAAGCGGCAGCATTACAAGTAATTGGTAAAACCGCAAAATCGGCATTTAGTTTTGGTAATCAATCTTTAGAATTTGAAGGAAAAAAATATACTCCAAAAATTGCAGGAAGTTCTGTATTACTAGAAATTTACAATTCTAAAGTAAACAAACAAGAAGTTGTTGACGAATTGCCAGATGCCGCTAAATACGATAAAAATTAAAAGAATAATGTGTTTTCTTTTTGTTTAAATTAGAGCTTACGTTCTTTTAAACAAGAAGCCAAACCAAACAATAAACTATAATTCAAACCTTTATGAAGAAAACGATTCTCCTTTTTACGTTTTTCTACATAACTCTTTTCTCAGCGAAAAGTTATGCGCAGGTACAAGATCGCTATTTCCGAACTATTTCGGTTGATAAAGGCTTGTCGCAAAGTTCTGTTTTTGCTATCCAGCAAGATACTTTAGGTTTCATTTGGATAGGAACACAAGACGGATTAAATCGTTATGACAGTAAAGGTTTTAAAGTGTATCGACCAATAAAAAACACTAAAAATAGTTTACAATCTTATTTCATTCGAAGTTTGTTTACAGATCATAAAGGACGATTATGGATAGGCGGAAATCAAGGTTTAAGTGTTTATAATTATGATACTGATAACTTTACCAATTACCAGTTTCCAAAAAGTTTGGGCGAATGGTATATCTCCTCTATTACAGAAGACAGTGAACACCGAATTTGGGCAGCATCAATTACAGGAGAAATTTTTGTTCTATCGCCAAAAGACGAAAAATTCACCAATATTAAATTTAAAGCCTCTTCTCACGAAATAAAAGAGATTGCTTACATCAGTTTTTGGCAGCAACAGCTTCTTATAGGAACCGATGTTGGTCTTTTTCAATTGAACCCAAAAACACATCAATTAAAAAAACTGAATTTAGGAATTAAAAAACCTTACATCAATAGTGTTTTTGCAGATAACAAGAACTTATGGATTGCAACTGAAGGTTATGGAGTGATTTTGTATAATGGTCAAAACCGCCAGACTTCTACTCTTGCACACAGTTCATCATCAAATAGTATTGCTGATAATAATATTCGTTGCGTGGGTAAAGATACAGAAGGTAATATCTGGTTTGGTACTTTTAGAGGTCTCTCTATTTATAATCAAGCCGCTAATTCTTTTACAAATTATTATCATCAAATTTCACAGCCATACACCATTGCTCAAAATTCAGTACGATGCTTTTTGAAGGATAAACAAAACGGAATCTGGCTGGGAACCTATTATGGCGGTATTAATTACTATCATAAAAACGATATTAAGTTTAATATTTTAAGCCAAAACTCAGCGAAACCATCCTTAAACGATGAAGTTATTGGCGTAATCAAACAAGATGCTAAAGGTAATTTTTGGATAGGAACCAATGACAAAGGAATAAACTATTGGAACAAAAACGCTGGTACAATCAGTTATTATTCAAATAGCGAAAACAATCCTAACAGTATAAGTTCTAATAATATTAAAGCCATTGCTTTTGATGATAATGGCAATGTACTTATTGGTACTCATAACGGAGGAATGAATCTTCTTAATCCAAAATCAGGAACAGCACAACGATTTCGTCATGACGAAAAGAATCCCAACAGTATTGCAGGAGATTTAGTCTACGCTTTGCTGAAAGATTCTAAAGGTCGTATTTGGGTGGGTACAAGGACTGGTTTAGACCAATTTCATCCCGAAACCAAAACTTTTACTCACATTCATTTAGACAAAGCAGGAAAACGTTTAACATCAGACGCTGTTACTTTTTTGTTTGAAGACAGTAAAAATCGTATTTGGATAGGAACTACAAACGGAGTTACGCTCTTTTATCCTGATACGCTTTTGTTTGGAAATGTGGGGCACGGAAAACTAAGTGAAGATATTATCAATTGTATTACTGAAGATCAAAAACACCGAATTTGGATTGGCACTAGAGAAGGCTTGCGTTTGTATGACGAAAATCAAGAATCTTTTATAAGCTTCAAAGCTCGAAAAGACTTTTTTGAAGAAACCATTTACGGAATTGTTCCTGATGATGATGGCAATTTATGGATTTCTACCAATCACGGCCTGATCAAATTTAATCCTGACAGCCGTTCGGTTCAAAATTTTGACGAAAGTGACGGTTTGCAAAACAAACAGTTTAACGAATATTCGTTTTGTAAAGCACAAGACGGTATGTTACTTTTTGGCGGTATCAAAGGTATTTCGTACTTCTATCCTGCTATGATCAAGCAAAAACCACTGCCTTTAAAACTAAGTTTTACAACACTTGAGGTTTTAAACAAAACGGTTGCCGTAAACGATGAAACCAATATTTTAGAACAACATATTGATCAGGTAAAAGAACTCGAAATTGGCTCTGAATACAAGCAGTTCAGTATCTTTTTCAACACATTCAATTACATTTCATCTAATAGAACTTATTACTATTATAAACTCGATGGCATCGATAAAGACTGGCAGCGCACAGATCAGCTAAAAGTGAGCTACAGCAATTTACCAGCAGGAAAATACAACTTTCAAATCAAAGCCGTTGGTCCAAATGGCGAAATGAGCGCTGTAAGGACTCTAACAATTGATATTCTTGCACCTTGGTATAAAACGCTTTGGTTTTCGCTGCTTTTATTAACCATTATTGGTATTGCTGTTTACATTGGTTTTAAAATTATTAAAGAAAGAATTCAAGCTGAACAACAGTTAAAATTAGAACGTATTGACAAAGAAAGAGTAAGTTATATCAACCAAGTAAAAATGGATTTCTTTACTAATGTTTCACATGAATTAAGAACGCCGTTAACATTGATTCTGGCTCCTTTAGAGGAATTATTAAAAACTCCTTTTGCAGATAAAATATCTAAAAAGAAACACGAACTAATGTTTATTAATGCAAAAAGACTATACAACTTAGTCGACCAGCTTTTTGAGTTTAGAAAAACCGAAATGGGAACGCGACAGCTTAAAGTAGGTAAAGGTGACATTGTTCGTTTTACTCGTGAAATTTATGAATCGTTTAAACCGCTTTCAGAAAAAAACGACATTCATTTTGCCTTTCATACAAACGAAGAACAGCTTTTATTTTATTTTGATAAAGATGCTATGGAAAAGATTTTGTTCAATCTTTTATCCAATGCTTTCAAATACACCAAAACGGGGCAAAGCATCACGCTGGAATTAGTAAAGAAAAATGAAACTGTAGAAATAAAAGTCGCTGACACGGGGGTTGGAATTAGTGAAGACGATTTATCAAAAGTATTCGATCGCTTTTATCAGGTAAACAATCGTGAAATGAATTTGGGCTCTGGTGTTGGTTTGGCTTTTACAAAACGCTTAGTCGAACTGCATCACGGAGAAATTTCTGCCGAAAGTACTAAAGAAGTTGGAAGTGTTTTTAAAGTAACAATTCCTGTTTCAGATCAAGTGTATAAAAACGATCAACATATCGAAGATTCATTATATGAGCTAGATATTGTTACCGATAATGAACTTGATAACGAAAATATTCTAGAAGAAGAAAATGAATTAGCAGAAAGAGATCAGCCAATAAAACTGCTTTTAGTTGATGACAATAAAGAGATTATAGATTATCTGCAGGATTACTTTGGTAAAATTTATGATGTAACAGTCGCTTACAATGGTCAAATGGCACTCGAACTTCTAGAAATTCACCAATTTGATATTATCATCAGCGATGTAATGATGCCAGAACTTGACGGATTACATTTTTGTAAACGTGTTAAACAAAACATCAATACTTCACATATTCCATTAGTGCTTTTAACCGCTAGAACCGAAACGAGCCAGCAGTTAAAAGGAATAGAAATGGGCGCTGATGATTATATTACAAAACCTTTTTCGACTCCAATATTGGCAGCGAAAATTACAAATCTGCTGCGCTCGCGTAAGCGTCTAAAGGAATATTATGCTGTAGGTAAAGAAATGGTTCCCGAAAACATTGCTTTTAATACGCTTGATGAAGATTTTCTGAAACAAGCCATACAAATTGTCGAAGATCATTTGGCCGATTCTGAGTTTTCAGTAGATCATTTCAGCAGACAAATTGGTATGAGCCGTTCTAATCTCTATTTAAAACTCAAAGCTATTACAGGTGAATCGGCAATGGATTTTATAAAAAGAATCCGATTTAAAAAAGCAGTAGAATTAATGCAGAGTAAGCGATACACCATCGCGCAAATTACCTATATGTGCGGTTTTAACTCTCCATCTTATTTTTCAACTGCATTTAAGCAGCATTATGGCTGTATGCCAAGTGAATATTTAGCCAAACTAGAGCAGCCAAAAGAATAACGAAACAACAATACAAACTAACTAATGCAAACAAAAAACATCTTTTACAATCCTCCGCCTGTTTAATTAAACAGTTGTAAAAACAAAGTCTTTACGCAAAGGCAAACTCAATAATTTCGAAAATTACAGACTCGGCAAAATGATTTCATTTTTGATCGACAAGTTCTTTTTATGCCTTTTTTTAAATCAAAACAGAAACAAAAGAAACACAAACAATAACTTCAAACAAAACAACATAACAAACTATTAATTAAAATTTTATGAAAATAATAAAATCTTTTTTTTTACTTGTTTTTATTCTACCCATTACTTCCATTGGGCAGACAAAAGCAAGTATTACTATCAAAAACAATTTGGCAGTAGACCAAACAGAAACAGTGGTTTCTATAAAATGGAAAGACATACTTTCCTCCTATCCGCAAATCGATACGGCGAACTTTATTGTAATTAATCCCAGTACAAAAAAGCAAATTCCTTTTCAATTGGAATACAAAGGTTCTGCTGCTGTTCAAAATTTATTACTGCAAGTAAATGTTAAAGCAAAATCAACACTAAATCTTTCTATTCAAAAAGGGAAACCCGAGATTTTTGCAGCAAAAACATATGCTCGCTACGTTCCTGAACGCAAAGATGATTTTGCTTGGGAAAATGATAAAATTGCATTTCGCGCTTACGGAAAAGCTCTAGAAAAAACTGAGGGTGATGCGTACGGTTTTGATGTTTGGGTAAAACGTACGGATAAGTTAGTATTAAATGACCGCTACAAACGCGATGATTACCATATCGATCATGGTGACGGCTTAGATTATTATCATGTAGGTTTTACATTGGGCGCCGGAAATATGGCTCCGTTTATCAAAGACACTATTCGATACTCAGGCAATTATCACCAATGGAAAGTTTTAGATAACGGTCCTTTACGTTCCACTTTTCAATTAAAATATGACGAATGGAATGCTGGCGGCATAAAAATGAGCGCAGTAAAAACTATCTCGCTTGATGCAGGTTCGCAGCTTAACCGAATCGAAAACATCTACACAATCAATGAAAATAAGCCTATTCCTGTTGTAGTGGGAATCATAAAAAGAGAAAAAGCAGGCGTTATTGCTTTAAATGAACAACAAGGTATTATGGGATATTGGGAACCTACTTTCGAAAAAGACGGCACAACTGCTGTAGGTTCTATTGTAACAACTCCAGTAACTTCTATGTGGAGCAGCAAAGAACAAATACTAACACAAACAACTGTCAAAAACAATGAACCGATTGTGTATTACACTGGGGCGGCTTGGGATAAAGCATCTAAAATCACTACTGCAAAACAATGGTTTGATTACTTGAATACTTTTCATCAAAAAGTAAACAACCCACTGATTGTAACAGTAAAAAAGAACTAAAACAGAATTACTATTAACTATAAACAAAAAAGAATGTCAATTAATTTATTTGATTTAACAGGGAAAACAGCATTAATTACAGGTGGTGTTCACGGATTAGGAATGGCAATGGCTAAAGGACTTGGACATGCAGGTGCAAAAATTGTAGTAAACGACCATTCGTCGCAAGAAGCTGTAAACAATGCAATCGCCGAATACAAATCGGAAGGAATTGAGGCTTACGGTTACTTATTTGATGTTACTGATGAAAATGCAGTAATCGAAGCAATTAATAAAATAGAGTCTGAAGTAGGTCCTATCGATATTTTAATAAACAATGCCGGAATTATCAAAAGAACGCCAATTATCGAAATGGAAGTTGCAGATTTTGAAGCTGTGGTAAAGGTTGATTTAACAGGTCCTTTTATTGTTTCTAAAAATATTGCTAAAGGAATGATTACACGCGGAGGCGGAAAAATTATTAATATGTGCTCGATGATGAGTGAACTTGGCCGAGATTCTGTAAGTGCTTACGCATCGGCAAAAGGCGGATTAAAAATGCTGACTAAAAACATGGCTACGGAATGGGCTAAATTCAACATTCAAACAAACGGAATTGGTCCTGGTTATTTTGCAACAAGCCAAACGGCTCCAATTCGAGTAAACGGACATCCTTTTAATGAGTTTATTATGGGAAGAACTCCAGCAGGACGTTGGGGAGATCCAGACGATTTACAAGGTGCAGCAATCTTTTTAAGTTCAAAAGCAAGTGATTTTGTAAACGGTCATATTGTTTATGTAGACGGCGGTATTTTAGCAACAATTGGAAAACCATCTAACGAAAATTAGATCGTAATTAACATCATAAAATCAACATTCGTTCGTTGAACTTACACTATTTTATAAAAAATGCTCCAGCGGAGTGGAATATATATTTTAAAAAAAAACATGCCGCTCCTCTGGAGCTTTTTATGCACGAAACTAAATTATGCTATAAATATTCAGCTCCGCTGGAGCTTTCTTCGGCAAAGCCTTTTGTTTACAGCATTAGGCTTTGCTTTTTTTACTGTTTCTGAGTATTTTACAGATAAATCTTAAAAAATTAAAAATTTCTTACTAAAAATATCGTTTTTTAAACGAAATTTGCACTTTAGTATTAAAAAATTAAAAACAAACCCCAAGTTTAATCAAAACCCTACTAATGAAAAAAACGTATTATTTTTTTCCAGTACTTGCCGTTCTGGCAAGTATCACTTTTTCGTGCAGTGACAAAGAAGACGGCGAAAATTACAAGCCAAATTATCTGCCTAGTATTGACGCCGCAACATTACCAGCAGGAAATCGTGCCTTTACAATGTTTGAAGACGCTGAAAACTCTTCAAAAATGTACGACAATAAAGACCGTTGGTTTAGAGTAAATGAGCCTTTGCAAGTAATTCAAAAAGGCAAAGATTCTGTTCAGGTATCACTGTATTCACCAGTTGGATTGACTGATGTGAAAATATATGCTAAATTACCTAACTACGAAAAACGCTTTGTTCTTTACAATTTTTCAAAAGTACCTGCTTTTCACAGATCTTTTCATCAAATTCCGTTAACAGCGGGTAAACATGACTACGAACTTGAAAACGGTAAAACAGTTACAATCGATAAAATCGAAGGATTTTCTTCGGGAGCAATCGAGTTTTATGTAGAATCTACTGATCCTTTATTTCAGAAATTTAAAAAAATCAAGTCTACACACTTAGTACAATTTAGCGCTGCGTATCACACTAATGAACTTGGTAAGTTTTTACCAATGAATCCAGTTTTGGCAAAAGAAGCCATAACTATGATCATCAATTATTCTTATGCTTTAAGTCATCCTTTGTATTACAGCACTTTTACAAATTTCAACAAATACAAACAAGAACAGGCCGCTACGGCAGGAACTGCAATAAATGGCGCACTTAATTGGCATGGTAATGCTGAAGATAAGGACGGGACTTATGACTATTTAACTAAAGAGGAAATAGAAAAAACATACTGGAATTACCTTGATGGCAGAACGGTAAATATGGCAATGGTTGGCGGTGCAGCAGCTTTAGGCGGCGGTGCATTGGCTTCTCAATGGGAATCTGGTTATGTTACAGGACATTGGTTAGGCGAAATGTCGGTTTGGTCACATGAATACTCGCATCATATTGGCTGGGGACACAGCAGTAACTTAGCAAACAGCGGTGAAGGCGGCGGTCAACAGGAAATGCTTACTGATTTTTATAAATACTTGATTTACTTAAACGATCTTCCTTTTACAGATCCTGAAGTCCTAAAAGGATACAGCAAAACAAGCTACCTAACGGGTAAATACAAAAAACCAGAGTTTAAGATCAATCCTAAAAACCCATTTTTACTAAAATATAAAGGAGAAGGAAAATGGAACTAACCCGCAAAATCAACATGAATAAACTACCTTTTTTAATACTGCTGCTTTGTTTTATTACCAGCTGCAGCAAAGATTCAGATGGTCCTGAACCAACAAATTACGACTATTACTACCCTACAAACGAAGCTTCGATTACAGCTAAACAAATTGGCGACGGAGCTGGAACGCTTGATCCTAAAGGAATCACGATTTCAAAAGAGAAATTATATGTTTGCAACGGCAATGTTTTAGAGGTTTTTAATGCCGTGACTTTAGCACATATTAAAACAATTGCAAACTACACAAAAGGAAGCACAACAATTCCGTTTGTTAATTTGACATCTGTTTCTATTGATAATGGACGAATTTATATAGGAAGTGTAGAATCGAGACTTTTTGTTCTTGACGAAACTACCACTCTTGGAATTAACACGGTTGGAAACGGACAATGGTGGCAGACTTTTGTACACGTTTTTGGCGTTGTGGTAAAGGACGGATTGGTATTTGTAAAGGAAAAAGAAAAATCTATTAAAGTTTTCGAAGCTTCACAAATTACTGAAACCAGTGACTGGAATCTAAAACCTTTTGCTAAATTAAATACTTTAAGCGGTTTCGATCAAGTATATTCTATGGATGTAACGGATGGGAATTTGGTAGTTGCAGGAAGAGACGCTAAAAGCTATTTATATTATAACATTGCTGGTATTCGTGCCAATGCTGCCGCTTCAATAACTACTCCATTAGAACCCGTAAAAGCTCCTTTTGAAGAAGCAAAACCAATTTCGGTAGTATTTAGTAAAGATTGGGCGATAACATCAGAAAACGCAGGAAACACCTCTTATTTACGTCTTTATCCAAAAGATGAGTTTAACAATAGAGAATACAAACCAAGAGTAAATGCTTCTGACATTATGGGACAAAATCCTTTTGGTACTATTGTAAGTACTGCACTGCTTAATGATCGCATCTTTTTATCTGATAATACAAATAAAACAATTCGAGTTATTAAGCTTAATAAATCAACAATTGCAGAGCAAAAGTAAAATTCTCCTCTGCCCTTGTTGAATACGTATTAAACACATAGAAACATAGACTCTATTTTTATCTATAACAAGGAGACAAAAAGAAACACGTTTCTCCTACATAGGCGCGCTATGTGCATTTAAATTAAGCGAAACACCTTTTATTGAAGTATAAAACTATGTTTCTATGTGTTAAAAATTATACGCAAAACATTTTAAACGATTCAATTACAATCAAAAACACCTCTAAAACCTTGGGCTTTAGAGGTGTTTTTATTTTATGAGAAATCGCTTTTATCGCTCTTCTTTAATCAAATACATTATGGAGGCTGACAATAAACATATTATAGAAATGACTAAGAATAAAAACTTCGTATTTCCTGTTTTTTCAATAATATACCCAAGTAAAGGCTCTCCTAAAGCTGCAAAAAGATAACCGCACATATTCATGGTTCCAATTGCAGTTCCTGTTCGCTCCCGCCCCATTATTTGCGGGCACAAAGCCCAAAAATTAGCTTGAGGTCCGTAAACAAAAAAGCCGCAGGCAATCAAAAGAAATCCTATCACAACTAGATTTGCATTATGCATAAAGAACAATAGAAATGAAAGCCCGCAGCAAACCAGCATTCCTATAAATATAGATTTGTAATTGCTTTTAAAAAGCGTTGTTGACAGCTGTCCAAAACTAAAAGCACCAAAAGCCATACCTAACGGAAGCAAAAAGGTAACCCAGATTAACGAAGGATCTTCTTTCCAGTTATCACCTAAAAAATGCACAGGAACCCAAAATATTAATCCGTAGCGCGCCATACTTTCTAACCCAAATGACAGACAGACTAATCTAAACTTTTTATGTCCCAAAACTTCACTATAACTCTTTTTTATTGCTGCAAAATCGAAACCTTTTGATTTTCTTTCTAAAGGAACAGGCGATGCTTTTATAAAAATTAAAAATACGGTGGCTGATATAAACAGTAATAAAACCGGCAGTCTAAACAACATTCTCCAGTCTAAATGCAGCGAGGTAATATAAATTGAAATACCAAAGGTCACTGCTGATGAAAATCCCGCTGCCATGGTATACAAACCAAAGGCTTTGTTCTGTTCTTCGGTTTTAAACCAATTGGCAATTATTTTTCCCCCAGGAGCCCAAGCCATCGATTGAAAATAGCCGTTTAAGAACCATAAAACTAAAATGATATAAGGCGAATGGGTAAAACTAATTCCTAAGTTGCAGGCAATAGACAAATAAGCTCCTATTGGCACTAAGTATTTTGGATTAAAACGATCGGCGAGATTTCCGTTGATAAACTGTCCTAGCGAATAACCTATCAGCATGGCAAAACTTATCCAGCCAATAAAAGTATATGAAATCCCTAAATCTTCACGCATTGCTTTTGTTGCCCAGCCAAAGTTATGTCTGCCTGTATAAAAAAACAGGTAACAAAACATGGTAATGAAAAGCATTTGGTATTTTTTTGAAATTTTACTAATCATTAAATTGTTATTAAAACCCTGTATGGTTTATGTTTAATTGCATATTGAAATGCTTCTAGGGTTTCTTGTAATGGAAATTCTTTTTCGATGAAAGTACCAAAAGGATAATCTGAAAAATGATCTTCAAAAAATGAAACGGCATTGATAAAATCTTCATAATTATAATTATGCATCCCTTTTATGCTTAATAATTTACGAATCATTACCTCAGCATTAACTTCAATACTTTCTGTTGGAGTTACGGCGCCTATCCAAATGTGTTCTGCTCCTACTGCGCTAAACTGCAAACCCGTTTTTATAGCTTCAATAGAACCGCTCATATCAATGATAACATCAAAACCTTTTTTATAAAATCCTGACGTTATTTGAGTAAGTTCTTCAATTGGATTTGAACTGTTATAAATATAATCGGCACCAAAAGATTTACTTTTCTCTAATCGCCTGTCATCAATATCAATCACCGTAACCGATGATGCTTTTTTCTGTTTTGCAATCGCTGCAGCAATTAAACCCAGAACTCCTGCGCCAAGAATTAAAACATTTTTGCTTTCAATTTGACTAATTAATCGATAAGCTGCCATTGCTGTAGCTCCAGCGCAATTAATAATTGGTGCAAATTTTTCATCTATAGAAGAAGGCAGTTTCAAAATCCCTGTTCCCTTTTTCAAAACACAATGCGTACCTAATCCGCCGTTAAACTTCTCGTTTTCGGTAAACTGAACGTGTCCGTATTTAAATAAACCAGCAGATTTTTGAGGCATTTTATCTCTTACAAACTCATCTGAATCTGTTGCAGCAAAAATGGTCCAAGTAATAAGATCACCCTCTTTTAAGATATTTCCATTTAAATCATAAAAAGGCTCGCTTTGCGATAATTCCAAAATTTCTCCTACGATCTCATGTCCTAAAACTATTGGCGACGGTTCTTTTCGTCTTCCTGTAAAAGTATGCAGGTCGCTGCCGCACAAAGTCGTGTATTTGTTTTTTACTAAAATCTCGCCTGCCTGCAATGCTGGCAAAGCCGTATATTCGGGAAGAATACTGCCGTTTTTTTCATTAAACAGCATAACACATGAACTACACATTTTTCTTTAAGTTGTTTAAGTTATCAATTGTAAAATCAGGGCCTTGCCTTTCGTCACCATCTCGCAGCAGTATATCGGAATTGAATTTATAACTGATGTTGATTTGCTTTTTACTCACTTTCAAAACAAAATAACCGTGAGCTGCAATATCATTGTAAATCATATGCGGATTAAGCTTGTATAAGAGTTTGCTTTTTTTGGCAATTTGCTCGCTGGTTAAGCGGTCATCATTTTTAGAAGTTATCGACGGCGTTAAAAACTCCCAAGCAATACGTTTATTACTGCCCGAATCTGGCGCGTTTAATTCTAAAACATGACTTTGATGATGATCTCCTGTTAAAATAATCGGCGGATTTTTCAAGCCCTCAAAAACTTCAATCAGCTGTTCTCTTTGATAAGGATAACCAGTCCACCAATCCTCTTCTTTTACCGTTTCTATTTTTTTGCTTTTATAACCTGTAAACATAACCTGATTTACAAGGAAATTCCATCTTGCATCACTATTTTTCAATTCATCTGACAAATGATCGAATTGTTTCTTGGAAATCATTTTTCGCTGCGGATTAAATTTCTCTGGGTCGCTGCTTAATAACTGTTTATCTCTGCCGTCTAATCGTTCTTCTAAGAAATAGAAATTAGCCTCCTTTCCTATTTTAATCGAACGAATCATTTCGCTTGTCGATTTAGCTCTCACAGGCATCCATTCAAAATAAGCTTGTACAGCAGCGGCACTTCTGTCAGTCCAATTCCCTTCGTTGATTTGATGATTTTTTGCTCCGCCGAAATAGGCATTATTAGCCAGTTCGTGATCGTCCCAAATACAGATAAAGGATTTTGTGCGATGTGCTTTTTGAAGCTCTTTATCTTTACGATAAAGAGCATATCTTTTTCTATAATCTGCTAATGAAATAAGCTCATGAAGCGGGTCGTTTAAACGATTACTTTCTTCAAGAAAAGCTTTATTAGCATATTGTCCTGTTCCGTATTCATAGATATAATCGCCTAAATGAAATACGTAATCAATCGCTTTATTATCTGCAATATGACGAAATGAGGTAAAATAGCCGTCTTCGTAATTGTTACAGCTTACAACTGCTATTTGAAGCGGTTTTAAAAGCGAATCAGGCAATGTTTTACAAACTCCAATATCAGAAGTCGTTTCGTTATAAATAAACCTGTAAAAATAAACCTGATTACTTTCTAGATTAGCTGCATCAATCTTAACCGTATAATCGCGGTCTTGTGATGTTGTTACGAAGCCTTTTTTTACGATATTTTTAAAAGCTTCATCATTTGCAATCTGCCATTCGACATTGCAAATCCCCGAAAATTCTGTAGTAATGCGTGTCCATAGTATTACGGCATCGTTTGTAGGATCTCCAGAAGCCACTCCATGCATAAAGTACGAATTGTTATTTTGGGCAAATAATGAAAATACTTTTACAGGAAACAACAGCGGAATCATTCCAAGCATTGACCTTTTTACAAAACCTCTTCTGTTCATCTTATCTTTATAAAAAACACAATAGTACTACTTGAATGTTACCTTTATGTTTAGAAATTATTAAAATCTATAGCTTGCTCCAATTTTACCACGAATACCGTAATACTCCACCTGCTCTGGTCTTGACACTACACCATGATAATAACGTAACTCTTGATTGTTAAGATTGTTAAGATCGATGAAGAATGTAATATTCTTAGGCGTTGTATAAGAAAGGTTCATATCGAGATGAAAATCTTTGTCCTGATATCTGTCAGCTCCTTTGTTATCGCGGATTTCCACTAAAAAGGCTTCACGATAATTGGCTGCCAATCGTGCTGCAAAACCTTTGTATTCGTATATAAGCGATGCATTAAAGATGTTTGGCGATTGATTCATTAAACCTATTTTTTCGTCGCCTCGATCTGATAATGTGGTTTCTGATTTTGTAAACGTGTAATTTGCTTTTAGACTAAAATTGCTTAAAAAACCAGGTAATTCTTTAAATTTCTTATTGAAACCTACTTCTATTCCGTACAAGAATGCATTGTCAGAATTTAAAGGTCTTGAAACTTTATACAAATCTTCGGCTCCGCCAACAGTTCTTATTTCGTCAGTTGTCGATGTATAAATTAAATCTTTAAGATCTTTATAGAAAACACTTCCTGTTACGTAATCGTTTTTGTTTAAATAATAAGAACCTACTACATCATAATTCCATGAAAATGTTGGTTTTAAATCGATGTTTCCTTCTACAACTGTATGATTATCGGGATTCACTCTATTACTCGGGCTCAATTCGTTAAAAGCTGGACGGGCAAAAGTTCTGGTAACTGCCGCTCTTAAATCCAATTTCTTTGATGGTTTGTAAATCAGATGCGCCATTGGTAAAAATGCACCGTAATTTTTACTTCCGTATATTGGTGTAACTACTTTGGTTTTATCATTAAACTCGTAGCTTTTTGCATCTACAGCTGTGTTTTCATATCGAACTCCACCCACAAAACGAAAATCGTCGTTAATATTCCATTCTGCAGATCCGTAACCTGCCCAAACTTTTTCGGTAGCATCATAATTACCTGTTGCATAACTTGAGTTAGTTACATCCTGATAGTTATACTTTAAGTTCTTAGCAATCGCAGGATTTCCCATTGGGTCAATAAAAGAGTTTTCTGTTGGATAATTGAATTTTAAATTATCATAATTATTATTCAATTCCG
The DNA here is from genome assembly GCF_004119505.1 of Flavobacterium sp. YO64. NCBI lineage: Bacteria > Pseudomonadati > Bacteroidota > Flavobacteriia > Flavobacteriales > Flavobacteriaceae > Flavobacterium > Flavobacterium sp. YO64. The sequence continues at coordinate 113,519 of NZ_NRQV01000010.1, forward strand.
GAAACCAATTATTACTTGGAAATGCTTCTCTTTCCCATTGATTTAAATAGGCTTTTGGCGCTTTTGTATCGTAAATCCAGGTAATATAACGGTAGTCGTATGTACTGGTTTTGTTTCTAAATTTTCCTCCAAACTTAATTTTTAAATTTTCTTTTGCAGTATAATTAAAATCGGCGGCAGCTACTTGATCTTTCTCTTCAACATTACGAATTGAAGTTACATATCTGTCTAAATAATATTTTTCTGGATCATATGGCGCCGAAAAGTGCGGCTGAATATTATTGGATGGATCACCCACATAACCCGCTGGTCCGTCGCCTTGCAAAAACTTATAATTTGTACCGTCAACTTTTACCAAATTATCATATTTTACAGTTTGTATCCAGTTTCCGTAATAATAACCTCTATCATTTTTTGTTGCCGATGATGGACCATTATAACCTGCCCATGAAGTATAAGCAGCAACTTTGGCATTCATCTTCAACTTGTCTGATATTTTACTTTCGTATCCAAATTCACCACCATAATTTTTAAACAAATAATCTACAGTACTCCAACGCAATATGGCATTACTTGTCGTTTTATTAAAGTAGTGCATTGTTTTTCTGTTTTGCTCTTCGTCTAGAAATTGACTGTAGTAACCACGAGCGTAAATTTTGTTTCGGCTGTTAAAACGAAAATCTGTTGCAACATTAAATCCAGTATTGGTTCTCACTCCCTGATAATTTCTAACATCCAGCGTATTTACATTGTGTAATGCATTACCATAAACAACCTCATAATCATCTGTAGAATAAGTACGTCGATTGTAATTGGTCATGGCTAGAAAGCCGAATTTCTTCTTAAAAAATCGGTTACCGTATAATACTGTGCTATTATATCCCACTTTATCGTCTGCACGAAGATTAACAGGAATGGCAACAGTCGCACGAAAAGTTTCTTTTTTAGGAGAAAACTTCGGGATGTAATTAATCGTTCCTCCAATAGCATCTCCTTCATATTCTGGTGTAATTGCTTTTACAACCTGAATATATTCGAGAAATTCTGTTGGCAGTAAATCCATTGGCACGGTACGATTACCAAGCAAATCTCCTGAGGTTTTTGCCGATGGCATTCGGTCTCCGTTAATTGTGGCCGAACTCCATTGCGACGGTGTTCCTCTTACAGTTACGTATCTTCCTTCTCCCTGATCTCTGTCTATACTCACACCCGGAATTCTTTGTACGGCCTCAGCTGCACTAATATCAGGCATTTTACCCATTGCATCTGCACTAACAACATCCATAATAGCATTTGAACTTTGGCGCATATCCATCGCTTTTCGTTCTCCGCTGCTATAATATTCTAAAACTACTTCATCCAGTTTTTCTTCCCTACCAGCGAGAACAATAGTTCCTAAATCAATATTTTTTGTTGAAACGTTTACTGCAATTTTTTTTGAAGTATAGTTTTCACTTGAAATTTCTAAATGATATTGCCCTGCTTTAAGTTTAAAAGAGAAATTACCATTTTGGTCTGTGTCTACAGTTCTAGATTGCTCTATAACTAAAATCGAAGCCGGATGTAAAGGTCCGGATTCACTGCTGATTTTACCTTTAACTTCTTGTGCATACGAAGTTGTTAAGAATAATGCAGCTGCAATGTACAGTAAAGCCTTCATGAGTTTATTAATTAAAGTTTGTTTTTTAATTCTGATAAATCGTCAATAATATAATGGTGGAAGTGATGCTCTAATTCTTCTCGGCTGTATGCTCCAGTGGTTACACCAACTACTAATCCGCATTTTGCATTTTCACCTTGTTGTAAGTCTGACATTGTATCACCGACTTTTCCAACTAATGAAGCATCTGCGATATTAAAGTGCTCCATAGCTCTAAAAATCATATCTGGATAAGGACGTCCGTGCTCAACCTCATCAGATGTAATACTGAAATCGAAATCAACACCTTGTTTCCAGTTTAGTTTTTCGAAAATAGCATCGGCAATCGGACGAGAAAATCCTGTATCGAAAGCTACTTTTATCCCATTTTTTCTTAAGTACTGAATCGTTTCATGAGCATTTGAAGTTGCTTTTACATCATTGCTCTTCTCATAAAAAGCAATCATTTTTGCTACAAAAACTTGATGGATTTTATTTATTAACTCAGGTCTTTTCTCTTCCAATAAAATCGAAATCGCTACTGGTTTTTCATAACCCATTACTACATTAATCTGATCAAGAGAAAAATCATAACCAAATTCCTTTAAAACGGTTTGCAATGTTAAGCCAACTTTATTTTCATCATGGACTGTTGTGCCAGCCATATCAAATACAATTAATTCCATATTTTTGTCTATTTTTACAGTGCAATATTACTATACAAATGTTTACTATATGTAAACAAATTATGAAGTAATGTTTATTATAAATAAACTTTTGTATACAAATACTAAACATGGAAGGAGCTATTTTACTTGAAATCAGTAAGAGAATAAAACAATACCGAATCGAAAAAGGATTTACTGTACAGGAACTTGCAGATTTAAGTGACGTAAGCAAAGGCATGATTTCTCAGATTGAGAACGGAAGAAGCATTCCTTCATTAACAGTTTTACTCAGCGTCGTTTCTGCTCTGCAGATTAACTTGAGCGAATTCTTTAAGGATATGACTCAGGAAGATGAAATGGTGCTTATAAAAAGAAAAGACGAATACGACCTGTTTCAAAAGGAAGGATCAAATGGGTTTTCGTACGAGCGTTTTTTAACCCGCACCATAAAAAATTCTACTATTGATATTGTTTTCTTAACTCTTGAACCTAATAGTTACAGAGATCAGGTAAGTACTGATGCTTTTGAATATAAATACATTATATCCGGCGAAGTTGATTATTTGATAGCAAATGAAACCTACACTTTAAAAGAAGGTGATTCGCTGTTTTTTGATGGAAGATTGAAACACGTGCCGATCAACAAAAGCAAAAAGCCTGTAAAAATGCTAATCGTATATTTTTTCGATAATTAAAAAATTACTTTTTTAGCCGACAATAAAAAATCCCAAGTATCATCTTATTGATACTTGGGATTTTCTTTTTTCTAAAATCTTAAACTATTACTTCAAAGAAGCCATATCAATTACAAAACGATATCTTACATCGCTTTTCAGCATTCTTTCGTAAGCTTCGTTAATTTCCTGCATTTTAATAATTTCAATTTCCGAAACGATATTGTGTTTTCCACAAAAATCTAACATCTCTTGTGTTTCGGCAATACCGCCAATTACAGAACCTGCAACAGATTTTCTGCCTAAAATCATTGGCACCGTATTTAAAATAGGTTCTAAACCTCCTAAATAACCCACTAGAACCAAAGTTCCGCTGATACTTAACGTAGCAACATAAGGATTTACATCATGCACATATGGAACGGTATCAATAATTAAATCAAATTTTCCGCTTACTGCATTCATCTGATTATTATCTGTTGAAATTACTACAGCATCTGCACCGAGTTCTAAAGCGTCTTTTTCTTTATCTGGAGTTCTTGAAAACAAGGTAACTTCGGCACCAAGACCTTTTGCCAGTTTAATAGCCATATGTCCAAGTCCGCCCAAACCAACTACCGCGACTTTGCTTCCTTTGCCAACATTCCAGTGTTTTAATGGTGACCAAGTTGTAATTCCTGCACAAAGTAATGGTGCAACAGCCGCTAAATTTAAGTTTGCAGGCACTTTTAAAACAAAATGTTCATCAACAACTACTTTTTGAGAATAACCACCATAAGTATGTCCGCCTAAATGAACATCTCGTCCATTGTAAGTTCCTGTAAAACCATTTAGGCAATACTGCTCAAGGTCATTTTTACAACTATCACAAGTATGGCACGAATCGACCAAACACCCTACTCCTGCTAAATCGCCGACTTTAAGTTTCGTTACTTCGCTTCCTACCTTAGTTACTCTTCCCACAATTTCATGACCGGGAACAGCTGGATATTGTGTTCCTCCCCAATCGTTTCTTGCAGTATGTAAATCTGAATGACAGACACCACAATACAAAATTTCTATTTCGATGTCTTTTGCCAAAACTTCTCTGCGCGCGATTGTCATTTCTTCTAATGATGCATCGGCTGCAATGGTTCCAAATGCTTTTGCGTTAATTGTGTTCATACTTTATATATTAAATTATAGTGTAAAATTAAAAACCCTCTCTCTTTAAAAATAACAGAAAAGAAACATTTACTTATGAAATTCAAACAATTCTAAACCTTATAAAGGTAACTAATTGAATTGTTTTTTCATAACCAAAAAACAACTTAACAACTAAAAATCAATGCTTTAAAAACAAAAAAACTTCAGCAAGCATCGATTTTATACTGATAATTATATAATTACAAAGTTCAATGATATAAGCTTTCCAGCAATTATCGTTTTAACTTTGAAAAGAGCATTTTTTGAACTATAAACCGAAGATTATGGATTTATACATTTTCATACAACTGGTTTTAATTTCGGGAGCTGCGACATCAGCAATGACGTGGTTCAGTTACTTTATGTCTAAAAATTACAGAAAATTATACCGAGACCCCGTACTTCTAAACTCAGTATTAGTCCAAATGAACATTAATATCACGACTGAGTCTAAAAATAATTTGGGATGGTTTCTTCATTTTGTAATTGGCTTTCTATTTGTAGGTGCCTATCATATCATTTGGACAGAGGATATTTTAGCAGTTTCAGCACTTAGTGCTCTTATACTTGGAGTTATCAGTGGTATAATTGGTATAATCAGCTGGATGTTTATTTTTAAAATCACTCATTATCATCCCTCCATTGGATTTAGAGAGTACTATATTCAGCTGTTTTTTGCCCATATCATTTTTGCTGCCGCTGCAACAGCTCTTTACTTTCTTACTCTAATTATGCTTATTGTTACAAAAGCCTTTTTTACTGTATAAACACTGTAAAAAACTAACCAAAACACAAACAAACATTCTCAAAATAAATAATGGCGCTTTATCGCGCCATTATAACTTATTTATCCAAATTGTAAGTGTTACTTTTTATCAATTTTATAAAGCCTTCCTTGATCTGTTACAGCATACAACGCACCATCACTGCCTTGCGTAATATCTCTAAAACGCTGATTTTCGCTGGCAAGAAGTCTTTCTTCTCCTGCAACTTTATTGTCTTTAATAACAAGGCGAACGATGTGCATACCGCTTAAACAGCCAACAAACAAATTGTTTTCCCATTCTGGTATACGATTTCCGGCATAAAAAGTAATTCCGCTTGGCGATACAACGGGATCCCAATAATAAACGGGCTGTTCCATTCCTTCTTTTTGTTGAATTCCTGTACCAATTGGTTCTCCGCTATACTCAATTCCGTATGTAATTATCGGCCAGCCATAATTTAATCCAGCCTGAAGGCGATTAATTTCATCACCTCCTCGCGGTCCGTGTTCGCTCAACCAAATTTCTTTTGTAATTGGATGTACAGCCAATCCCTGTGGATTTCTATGTCCGTAAGTAAACAATTCAGGCAATGCTCCTGCTCCCGCAAAAGTTGGATTTCCAGTTGCTGCTTTTCCGTCTTTGGTGATTCTGATCACTTTTCCTAAGCTAGCTGTTAAAGATTGCGCCAAAGGTCTGGTTTCTAAAACGGAACGTTCTCCTGTGCTCACAATAAGGTTTCCAGTTTGATCAAAAAGAATTCGTCCTCCATAATGCAAATTACTAGCGTTTGCTGGACTTGAACGATAAATTACTGTAGCATTTTCGATCGTTTTCTCATCATTGGATAATTTTCCCTTTGCCACCGAAGATACATTCCCGCCCGAAACCGCTTCGGAGAAAACCCAGTAAATCATTCGGTTTGAAGTAAAATCAGGATCCAAACACAACCCTAATAAACCACCTTGTCCTGAAGCATTTACTGCTGGCAGACCAGTAATAGGAGCGCTTACAACTCCTGCAGGAGTAACAATACGCATTGTTCCTATTTTTTGAGTAACCAAAAGACGTCCGTCTGGCAGACTTTTTACTCCCCACGGATTTGTTAATTCTGATGTAAGAACAACAGCCTGAAACGCTGTATTGGTAGTCACGCCATTTACTCGGGTTTGCCCCGCAAATGCAGGTTTATAATTAGAATTTGGCTTTTCTTTTTCTACAGGATCCGTTTTTGTTCCTCCCTCATTCTTTGCTTTATCATTACTTGAACAGCTGAACATCAAAAAAGCAGTTGAAAGAACAAAAATGTATTTAATTTTTTTCATAGCAGTTATTAGTTAATTTGGGTTAATACAAACAAATATCTAAAATTAAGAATATTAAATTTTATAGGATTTTTATTTTAACTTATAGAATTTCACCAATTTACAAAAAAAAAGTCCAATCGAGTTGAATTGGACTTTTGAATTCTTTTAAAGAAAAACTTAGAGTTTTATTGCAATTTTCCCAATTGTTTTTCCTGACTCTAAAAGCTGGTGCGCCTTTTTTAGATTATCTGCTGTAAGACCTATTAATGTTTCATTTAAAGTCGTTTTCAAAACACCTTCATCTAACAAATCGGCTATTTTATTTAAAATGTTGTGCTGTTCGATCATATCTTCTGTTTGAAACATCGAACGTGTATACATTAACTCCCAAGAAAAGGATACACTTTTGCTTTTCAATTTATTCAACGCCACAGGATCACTGCTTCCAGTAATTGAAGCAATATGTCCTTGAGGTTTTATCAATTCAACCATTAAATCCCAGTACAAGTTTGTATCGACAAAGTCTAAAATAAAATCTACATTTTCAAAACCAGCTTCTCTAACAGATGCAATTAAGTTTTTATGATCAACAACAAAGTCTGCTCCTTGCTTTTTGCACCAATCTATCGTTTCTGGACGTGAAGCTGTTGCAATTACAGTTAAACCAGCGATTTTTTTAGCAAGTTGAATTGCAATCGACCCAACTCCTCCGGCACCTCCGATTATTAAAATTGATTTTCCTTTATCTTTCTCCGGATTTATTCGGATTCGATCAAACAAAATTTCCCAAGCTGTTAAGCCTGTCAACGGTATAACAGCAGCTTCTTCGATACTTAACGATTTTGGCTTTCTGCCGGTAATTCGTTCATCAATAATTTGATATTCGGCATTGCTTCCTTGTTTTGTAATATCGCCCGCATAATAAACCTCGTCTCCTTTTTTAAACAGTGAAACATTTTCGCCAACAGCTTCTACAATTCCAACAGCATCCCAGCCAATAATCTTCGGATTTTCTAAAACGGTATCTTTAGCACTGCTCTGGCGAACTTTAAAATCTACCGGATTTACTGAAATGGCATCTATTTTTACTAATAAATCATGGGCAGCAGGAACTGGTTTTGACGTTTCAAATTCAATAAAACTGTCTTTTTCCCCTATAGCCAATGATGTTTTAAATCCTATTGCTTTCATTTTTATACTTTTTTATTTCGTTATATCTGTTTTTAGTACTTACCTCAACTAGTTTACTCTAACAAAGATACAAGGAGATTAAAGTTTAAATATGGTATATTTTAATCCTATAATGGTACAAATTCAGCATTGTAAATATAAATTCATCATACGCTCTGAATATTATAATTGTAAATTTGTAAAAAGTAAAATACTCTATTATGATTATCAGAAAAGCTGTTATCTCCGATTCTAAATACATTGCGCCAATTTTGTTACTTGCAATGGAAGACATTATTTATAAATTTATCTGCAAAGACGATTATAACAGCGCACTTGACTTTCTGCAGCATTTTGTCGAAACAGAAAACAATCAGTATTCCTATCAAAATTGTTATGTAGCCGAAGCTGACAATGAAATTATCGGTGCAGTTAATCTTTATGATGGTGCCGATTTGCAAAAATTGCGCAATCCGATAATCGAATATGTGAGAAGTAATTACAATCCCGATTTTAATCCAGAAGATGAAACGCAGGCTGGAGAGTATTACATTGACTCTTTAGGCATAAATCCGAAACATCAGGGAAAAGGAATTGGTTCTGCAATTCTGCAATTTTTAATTGATAAATACGTTCATAAAAATAAAGAGACTTTAGGTTTACTTGTAGAAGAAGATAATCCAAATGCCAAAAAGTTATATTTAAAACTTGGTTTTAAACCCGTTGGACATAAAACTTTGGTAAAAAAGAATTTGGAACATCTTCAAATTAACTAAAATAAAAATAGATGAGAAACGTATCGACAGCAGATGCAGGATTAGTATTAAGAATAGTTTTAGGAATTACAATGCTTTCGGCAGTAGCAGATCGATTTGGACTTTGGGGCGCACCAGGATCTAACGCAGTTGCGTGGGGAAACTGGGAAAATTTTGTTATCTATACACAGTCTCTTAACACGTGGGCCAGTAAATCTACCGCAGAAATACTAGGCGCAGCAGCGACATTTTTTGAAATTCTGCTTGCCGTATTATTACTCAGCGGGTTTAAAACTAGAATTGCAGCTTTTGGCACCGCTGTTTTAATGCTTCTTTTTGCGCTCGCAATGGCTGGTTCTGTTTCAATAAAAGCACCATTTGATTATTCTGTTTTTACCAGTGCAGCTGCGGCTTTACTGCTTTCAACAATTGCTAAGACCACTTTTGCGGTTGATAATAGGATTTGATTGCCAATGCTTATAAATAAAAAAGAGTTTGCATAGCAAACTCTTTTTTTATGCTCATGAACTACAAACTATAAACCACCAACCATAAACTAAAAACCTTTTTAAGCCATTTTTAAGCCCCTTATTTTTTCAGGAACTGATATGTATTCGTAAATTAGCCACAAACAAAACATATCTTAATGACAGTACTTACATTTACCCTGATTATGCTTCTTGGCGCTTTTATGGCTGGTTTCATTGGTTCGTTGTCAGGATTGGGCGGTGGTATAATTATTATTCCTTTATTGACTATTATACTTGGTGTTGATATACATTATGCAATTGGAGCAGCTTTAGTTTCGGTAATTGCAACTTCTTCCGGCTCTGCGGCGGCTTATGTAAAAGAAGGAATTACAAATATGCGTCTTGGGATTTTTCTTGAAATCGCAACCACTATTGGTGCTGTTGGAGGCGCTTTACTTTCGGCAATTGCTCCTACTTCTTTCATTGCTGTTTTATTTGGACTTACATTGATTTTTTCGGCAATAAATTCTCTTAGAAAAAAAGAAGAACATATTGTTTTAGAATCAAGTCCTTTGGCTAAAAAACTAAAACTAGAAGGAACTTATCCTACTCATAACGGAGAAGTTGTTCATTACGGAACAAAAAATGTTATTGGAGGTTTCAGCATGATGGGACTTGCCGGAATGATGTCTGGTTTACTCGGAATAGGTTCTGGTGCTTTCAAAGTAATTGCAATGGATAATATTATGCGCATTCCGTTTAAGGTTTCGACTACAACAAGTAATTTTATGATGGGCGTTACAGCGATGGCAAGTTCAGTAATTTATATTCAAAAAGGATATATCGAACCCGGAATATGTATGCCGGTTGTTATTGGTGTATTGTTTGGCGCTATGGCGGGTGCTAAAATTTTGGTTAGAACAAACCCTAAAAAACTACGAATCTTTTTTGCGTGCTTGATCTTTGTTCTCGCAATTAATATGATATATAATGGACTTAATGGAAAAATCTAAAGTTATGCAGCACGAAAAATTTGGAGAAAAAGATTTTCAAACCATTATTGGTAATTTACTGCGTTACGGCGTTTGGATTTCTCTATCAGTAGCTTTTATTGGAGGTATCGTTTATTTAATGCATCATGGAAGTGACATTGAAAATTATTCCGTTTTTAAAGAAAATGACCGCAATATCTTTGAAGTAATTTCAACTGTTTATCAGGGAGTACTTCAAGGTAATGGGGAATATTTAATCTATTTTGGAATCATTTTGCTCTTCTTAACACCAGTTCTAAGGGTTATATTCTCTTTATTTTCATTCTTCCTTGAAAAAGATTATTTATATGTCGTGATTACTCTAATTGTAATTTTGATTATTATAACTAGTATTTCTTTTGGATTCTCGCATTAATTTAATCCTTCAAATTATATATCAAACAGATAGAAAAAGTGTTTTTCAGCATATTAATATAAGCTTTATTCTATTTTTCTATGTGTTAAATACTATTCCTTAGACAAAAACTAAACATAAATTTCACCTTTCAAATACAGTACAGCCTGACCAGATAATTTTACTCTCTCATTTAATAAAGTACATTTTATACTGCCTGTTCGCTCTGAAAGCTGAAAAGCACTTAACTGTTTCTTATTTAATTTTTCTGCCCAAAAAGGAGTAAGTGTTGTATGCGCAGATCCACAAACAGGATCTTCGTTTACACCAACTGCAGGTGCAAAAAAACGAGAGACAAAATCATGCTCAAGACCTGGCGCTGTTACAATAATTCCTCTTGCTTCTATTTTTTTTATAAGCGGTAAATTGGGTTTTAGTTTTTGAATATCTTCTTGTTTTTCAAAAAGCAGCATATAATCTGTTCTGCCTTTGTATACAGTAATTGGTGTTTTGTCTGTTAAAGATTTGAATTCATCTGACAATATTACTTCTTGAGGGATATCCACAGGAAAATCTAAAACAAAATTAGATTCTTCAACGGCTACAGATAAATTACCGCTTCTTGGAGAATAAAATTCAATTACATCTTTATTAAAACCTTCTTGAGTAAAAAGTACAAAAGCTGTTGCTAAAGTAGCGTGCCCGCATAAATCTACCTCAACTGTTGGAGTAAACCATCTTATTTCATATTTATTTTCTTTGGACACATAAAATGCCGTTTCAGACAAATTATTCTCTAAAGCAATTTTTAAAAGCAAATCATCAGGAAGCCATTCTTTCAATGGACAGACTGCTGCAGGATTACCTTTAAAAACACAATCTGTAAAAGCATCAACTTGATATATCGTAAGTTTCATAACTATAAATTTTAAATCGTATTTTTTATTAACTGACCTAATCGCTTTAAGTCAAATTCGGTTTTTTCATTCCATTCTACAGCAAAATTAAGCCTCATACAATTGTTGTATTGATCGTGCTGTGTAAAAATTCTGCCCGGTGCAAATCCTATTTTTTGTTTTACAGCGGTATCAAAAAGTACTGCTGTATCAATACTTTTGTCTAATTCAAGCCAAAGGAACGAACCTCCCTGCGGTTGTGAAATCTTTGTATTTTCTGGAAAATGATCCTCAATAGTTCGCTGAAAATGAAGCGAATTAGTATATAATGTGTTTCTAAAATTTCTTAAATGATGATCGTATCTTCCATGCTCTAAAAAATCAGCAACTACTTCTTGATACAATGAAGGCTGACAAATAGTCTGTACTAACTTTTCTCTGATTATCTGATCCTTAAATTTACCCGGAACAACCCATCCTACTCTATATCCCGGAGCCAAAGTTTTAGAAACAGAACCGCACCACATTACTATACCAGCTTCATCATAATATTTACACGGTTTTGGTCTTGATCTTCCAAAGAAAAGATTCCCATACAAATCGTCTTCTATAAGAGGAATATTATGATGTGTGAGCATTTTTACCAATTCGATTTTACTTTCATCCGGCATCAAACTTCCAAGCGGATTACTGAAATTGGTCACAAAACAACAGACATCAATTTTATGAATTACTTTTTTCAACGCTTCTAAATCGATACCAGTAACAGGATGAGTCGGCAATTCAATAATATTAAGTCCTAAAGTTTGGGCAACTTGAATAATTCCAAAATAAACAGGACTTTCAATCGCAATGGTATCGCCTCTTTTGGCAACAGCCATTAAACAATTATAGATAGCATTCATGGCGCCAGAAGTAATTACAAAATCATCTTCAGCTAATTTTCCATCTAATATAAATGACCATTTTGCTACATTTCGTCTCAAGTTTGCATTTCCTTGAACGGGCTCATAACTTGTACCGCTTTCAGCCCAATTGCGTGCTGCTTTCAAAAGTCCTTTGTTCAGCTTTGCAATTGGAAGCAGACTTTCATCTGGAACTCCTAATGAAAATCGGCTGATACTTTTATCCTTCAGCGTATCAAAAACCTTTGTAATCAAATCTTCTGGAGCGACTTGCTTTTCAGACAGTTTAAGCTTATTCATTGAAGGTATTGCGAGCTTTCTGTTTGATGTTTTACTAATGTAAAATCCAGATTTTGGCCGAGATTCTATCAGCGATTTACTTTCTAATTCTAAAAATGCCTGTTTTATCGTATTTAAACTTACATCGTATAACTTTTGTAAAGCACGAATTGATGGAAGTTTATCTCCAATTTTTAAAGTTTCAGAGAATATCTGCTCTTCAATTATATTTGCAATTTTTAGATATAAAACTTCTTTTGCCATCTTTTACCTCTTAATCTGTATCCTGTAAAAATATAAAAATTAAATCTGTAACCGTTTAAAATTAATTACAAACGCTTAACCAATTGGATAATTTCTCGGCTGCATTTTGAATTTTAACCGAACGCTTTTCAGCATCTTTAAATGTTGAATTAAAAATTGTTTCTGCATGAAACTTCAAACTTTGTTCTGCTTCAATGCTGTAAAATTCTTTCTCCCAATACGAATTAATTTCAGGCTCTTCTGCATTATTAATGGTAACAAAAGCATAACCAATAATTCGATTTTCAAAAGAAGCAATACTTAAAGGAATCCCCAAATTATTGATTAAGTACAATGATTTATCTTTAGAATTACTATTTAAAGCACTTTTATTTTGGTACATATTAACAACAGCTTTTAATGACGATACATTAACTTCATTAAACTGAATTTTGGCTGTATGAGTGGTTTTCATTTCTCTAGTTATTTAGTTTCAAAGCAAAATTAGCGGGCTGAACAGATTAGATACAGATACAAAAAACAATTATTTTACAGGTACAGTTGAGTAATATCAACAATCTTAAAATCGCTTTTTTTTGAGAAGAGAAAAAAATAATTTTAATATCTTTACTATTATGATAGAAATAGGAATTGACAGTTTTGCTTCGGCAATGTATGGCGACAACAACACTTTAAGCAGTGTTGATGCAATGGAACAACTGCTGCAAAGAATTGAATTTGCAGATCAGGTTGGATTGGACGTTTTCGGAATTGGAGAACATCATAAAAAAGAGTTTCTTGACTCGGCTACAGCTGTTATTTTAAGTGCGGCTGCGGCGAGAACAAAAAACATCAGACTAGCAAGTGCAGTTTCTGTTTTGAGTGCTGCTGATCCTGTGCGTGTGTATCAAAGTTTTGCGACACTTGATTTAATTTCTAAAGGAAGAGCTGAAATTGTTGTAGGCCGAGGATCTTCGATTGAAGCTTATCCCCTTTTTGGATACAATCTTAACGATTATGATGCTCTTTTTCAGGAAAAACTTGACTTGCTTTTACAAATTAGAGATAATGAATTTATAAACTGGAGCGGAAAATTTCGTCCGGCAATAAATAATCTGCCAATTTATCCTAGAGCATTACAGGAAAAACTTCCTGTTTGGCTGGGCGTTGGCGGAACTCCAGAATCATTTGTCAGAGCAGGAAGCTTAGGATTGCCTTTGATGGCTGCTGTAATTGGAGGACAAACGCATCGTTTTCGTCCGTTAATAGACTTGTATCGCGAAGCTGGAAAAGCGGCAGGTTTTAAACCACATGAACTAAAAGTAGGTTTACACTCTCCCGGTTATGTTTCGAATACAACTCAAAAAGCAATTGAAGAATATTATCCCGGCTATTCAGAACTTTGGACAAAATTAGGAAGAGAACGCGGCTGGCCTCCAGTAACAAAAGACAAGTTTGATGGATTAATAGATGATCTCGGCGTTTTAATCGTAGGAAGTCCTGAAAGAGCTGCCGAAAAAATCCTGCGTCACAGCGAGGCGCTTGGTGGAATTTCCAGATTTACTTTTCAAATGGATAATGCCGGATTAACACATTCTCAGTTAATGAATGCGATAGAACTTATTGGTACAAAACTAATTCCTTTAATACATAAAGGATAGTTTTTTTTTGCGATCCCGGTAGTTATCGGGATAAAAAGAGTAAAAGGATTGTTTTCACGCAGATTTGGCAGATTAAGCAGATTTATTTTTGATCCTAAAAATAGTGAAGTCTGAGGAGATCTGCTTAAATCTCTTTAAATCTGCGTGAAAGCTATTTTGATATAGATTTAAAAAACCTCTTAATCCGTGGCTAAAGTTATTTTATCGCAGCGTCCTCTGAATCACAGCTTAAAAGGATTTTTTATTTTATATCTCGCATTATCAAAACCGTTTAACTTCCGTAACAATAAACAACCATAAACCAAAAAAAAGCATCCGCCAAAACTGACGGATGCTTTTTTCATTTATAACAATTCTAAGGTTTTACTTAAAATTTATACGTTACACCAACTCTCACATTAATTGGCTGTTCTGTCTGCCAGTAATAAGCTGATAGATAAGAATAGTACGAACCACTGTAAAGGTATTTGTTTAAGATATTAAATACGTTTGCCGTAACTTTAAACTTTCTAGTATCATAAGATAAACCTCCATCAAGTTTAAAATAGTTAGGGAGCTTTTCAAGTCCTACACTCCAAGTATCAGTTAAACGTCCCGCAAGGTAAGTTCCTCCTATAGACGCTCCAAGACCTTTAAATGTTCCGTTTTGAATACTGTAGTTTAACCAAGCATTTGCCGTATGTTTTGCATAACCCGGAACAATAGAACCTTCTTTAATAGTTGAAACATTAGACTCTAATACAACAGATTCTGTAAAAGCATAATTTGCAATTAAATTAAGACCGTCAAAGATTTTTCCTCTCAAATCTAACTCAACACCTTGTGCTCTTTTTTCGCCTAAAACAAGACTAAACTGCTGCCCTGGCGTATTTGCAGGATCTGATGTTAATTCGTTTTTCTTTAAAATACTGTATGCAGCCAATGTTGTACTCCAAGAACCATCAAACCAGTCTTTCTTAATACCAAATTCAACATTATTTCCTGTAAGCGGTTTTACACTTTCTCCGCTTTTAATAACACCCGATTGCGGCGTAAAAGCCTGATCATATAAACCATAAACTGCTAAATTCTCAGTAATAGAATAACTAAGTCCTACACGAGGTGTAATATGGCTGTCTTCTTGCGTAGATCCCCAGCTTGATTGACTCAGCCAAGTATATCTTGCGGCAAGCGTTAATCTTAATTTATTTTCAAAAAAACCAAGTTCATCTTGAATATAACCAGCAGCATATTTAGAACTCATAAGTCCGCCTGCTCTTTGGCTTAAAGGTGTTTTATGATCAAACTCTGGAAAACCATTAGAAGGCGTTCCGTAATCTGGATTATAAACATTAAAAGGCTTGTCAACAGTATCAAGATCATGCGATTGTCCCCAATCTGCCATATAATCTTTGTTTCCTAAATCAACTCCTCCTAATACTTTATGCGATACAGAACCCGTATTGAATTTTCCGTTAACAAATATCTGCCCTAAATACATATTACTTTCAGCATCCCAAATACCAACATTTCTAATAATCTCTCCTTTTGCAAGAGTTCCTTCAGAAACACCATCAAAATTTCTATCTACATTACCTGGTCCAACTACTCCCGGCCAAGAACTATATCCTTGCTGAATGTATTTAAAATATGAAGTTTGCGCAGTAAGTTTCCATTTATCATCAAATTTATGTTCAAACATCAAATAACCGCTGTGATCTTGAATATTAGTATCTGGTAATCCAGGCTGTGTCATTGTAAAACCAACTGGCAATGTTGCATATCCATCAGATTCAGGTCCAAATACATAAAAAGAACCAACTTCAGTCATATTTGCATATTGAAAATTATACTCGGCAGTAATTTTTGTTTTATCATCAATTTGGTATGAAATAACCGGCGCAATTACGTAACGATCATTATGTTCGAAAGGACGATGTGAACCTTTTTTCTGTGCAGCACCATTAAAACGATATAAAAGTTTCCCTTTTTTATCCAATTTCCCGTCAAGGTCAATACTCGCTCTGTAAAAATCATAGCTTCCAGCCATTACAGTCGCTTCACCTTTTGTTATTCCAGTTGGCTTTTTAGTCACCACATTATAAAGTCCGCTTGGATCACCGCTTGAAAGCATAAATCCTGCAGGTCCTTTTACAAACTCAATATGATCTACAAAACTCATATCTTCTGTCAATGGTCCCCAAAAAGAAGAAACTACATTAAAGCCATTACGAAAAGCCTGAATTTGCGAACCGCGCATCGAAATATTAGTATACATATCGCCCCAATGCTCTATACGTACAGCACCACTCACATTACGAATTACTCCGTCGCTCATACTCACAATCTGCTGATCTTTTAAGGTTTGTGCGCTTACAATTTGAATGTTCTGCGGAATCTCTAAAACCGGCGTTTGAAGACGTAATGACAAAGACGGTTTGTCCTGCTTGTATTTGTTTTTTGTAATTACAACTTCCTCAAGATCTTCTTGGCTCTCTGAAAGTGAAAAATTCTTAGTTGTAATCTGATTTGCATAAATCTCAATCTCATTTTCTACTGCATGAATCCCAACTGCTCGAACACTTAAAATATAAGAACCCGGCTTAACATTTTTAATCTCGTACAATCCCTTATCATTTGTAACCGAAGTATATTTTGTTCCTTTTAGAACCACAGAAATACCTTCTGCAGGTTGTTTTCCGCTTAGCGAAACTTTACCGCTTACCTTCCCCAAGTTCTGACTTATCATGTTTAATGAACTCAAGAAAAGCATCAAAAAGCAAAATTTCTTAATCGTATTTATAATCATTTTAGTAAAATTTTAAGTTTTATTTGGCAAAAGTAATTGCTAATATTTTTCTACGCAAGTTATTTTTAATTATTCTAAATAAAATTAGTTAAAAAAAATATCTTAGATTATCAACGTCTAAATGGCATTTTTTTTCGCTGCAATCAAAATATCAATTAACTCTGCTTATCTTTAGTCTTAAAATTTATCTCATTGAAATAAAATTCTAGATATGAACAATTCCACAACACCCAGAAAAGTTGCCATTGTAGGTTATAATCGAATTCCGTTTGCAAGAGCAAATACTGCTTATTCTAATGTTGGAAACCAAGATATGATGGTTGCTTCCTTAAACGGGCTTATTGATAAATACCATCTAAACGGAAAATTACTTGGAGAAGTCGCAGGCGGAGCAGTAATAAAACATACTTATGATAATAATCTGATTCGGGAATGTGTAATGAAAACTTCTCTAGACCCTGCAACTCCTGCCTGTGATTTACAACAAGCCTGCGACACTGGAATTGAAAGCGCAATTTATATTGCTAATAAGATTGCACTTGGTCAAATAGAATCAGGAATTGCCGGCGGAGTCGATTCTATAAGTGATATACCAATGGCAATAAGCGAAAATTTGCGAAAGATTTTATTAGAAGCCCGAAATGCAAAATCATTAGGAGGAAAATTAAAAGCATTTCTAAAAATTCGTCCAAAGGATTTATCACCATTAGTACCTAAAAATGAAGAATCCCAAACGGGACTTTCGATGGGCGGACATACTGAAATCACAGCAAAATACTATAAAATATCTAGAGAAGAACAAGATCAATTCGCTCTTAAAAGTCATTTAAATATGGCAAAAGCGTATGACGAAGGTTTTTTTGATGATATGATTACGCCTTTTAACGGACTTGAAAAAGATAATAATCTGAGAAAAGACAGTTCCCTTGAAAAACTTGCAAAATTAAAACCGGCATTCGATAAAGTAAACGGAACGCTAACCGCTGGAAACTCAACTCCTCTTACCGACGGTTCTTCCTGTATTCTTCTTGCCAGTGAAGAATGGGCAAAAGAGCAAGGTCTACCTATTCTAGCCTATATTACATTTGCCGAAGTTGCCGCAATTGAATATGTAAAAAATCAGCAAAACCTTTTATTAGCACCTCTTTTTGCAGTAAGCAGAATGCTCGAAAAGGCAAATTTGAACTTACAAGATTTTGATTATTATGAAATTCACGAAGCCTTTGCTGCTCAAGTTTTAGCAACCTTAAAAATTTGGGAAAGCCCTGAATTAAGTACCGAAATTGGTTTAAAGAAAACACTTGGAGCAATCGACCGCGAAAAATTAAATATAAAAGGAAGCAGTTTGGCAGCAGCGCATCCTTTTGCTGCAACGGGTGGAAGAATAATTGGTGTTATGGCAAAATTGTTAAATGAAAAAGGCTCTGGACGCGGATTAATTTCAATTTGCGCTGCAGGAGGACAAGGCGTTACGATGATAATTGAAAAATAACATTTTACAAACTGACAATCAAACAATTACACAAAAAATCTAATCGGTTTACCTATAAAAACAATTAAAACTGTAACATAATTAAAAAAAAGGTCTCTATAGATAAAAAGCTATTATTAAATCAAAACTAATATTACTTAACCTTTTTATTATGAAAACATTAAAACTTGTTACATTACTCGTCTTTACTTTTGTTTCTTTTTCCAAAGTAAATTCTCAGACTGTACAAAACGATAGTTTAAAGCTCGATTATACTAAGATTTATTCACTCGCATTAGATGGAAATCCTAAACAGGCTTTATCTTTATTAGAAATCGACCCCAACAAAAAAATATCAAAAAAAGACTTAAAGTTTAAAACCGATTTTGAAAACCGATTTAAATTTAAAAATGACAAAAGCGATTTCCTTGAAACCCGAAAATCAAAAATCGATCAATTACTAAAAATATACAGAGATTACTGGAGAATGTCTTTTTTAGATAAGGAAAAGAAAAATGACACGCTGATTATGAAAAATGTTTTCAATTTTCTTAAAACAAAATTTCCTTCTTCAGAAAAACTAACCTTTAATGAAGATAGTATCAATGTGTATCAAAAAAAATACATTTCAAGTTTAGGTTATCACACCACAGGATTTGGTAAAACGGGAGGTTTGTACGATTTATTAGTTTGGAAAACGGAAAAAGATACTGTTTACAACCTCAATTATGACGGAAAAGAAACGGATGTCAAAATCTATTTCATGGATGATTTTGTTACTTTGGGCTGGAGCGAATATGCTACTTTAGGCCGTTATTATCCTGCAGGATGGG
Organism: Flavobacterium sp. YO64; assembly: GCF_004119505.1. Taxonomy (NCBI): domain Bacteria; kingdom Pseudomonadati; phylum Bacteroidota; class Flavobacteriia; order Flavobacteriales; family Flavobacteriaceae; genus Flavobacterium; species Flavobacterium sp. YO64. Next base: position 132,613 of record NZ_NRQV01000010.1, read on the forward strand.
CAACAAAGGAAGCTTTGTTTTGTGTAAAGAAAGCTTATGATTTAAAATCTGAAACCTTTAAAATTAGCTACATTGGACACGAAGGAAGACATTTTGCTGATTATAAATTGTTTCCAAAATTAAAAGGAGTTGGTTCTGCTGATTTAGAATACAGAGCAAAATTGACTGAATTATCTCTTTATTCTCCCGATGGATTGTATAAAAGATTGCAATTCTTTATCAATAATGGCAATTATGACAGTGAAAATGGTCATTCTATCGCAGCTTTTTGTGTTATAAGAGATTTATCCAGACTATTATTTCAAAATGACTACGAAAAAGACCTGGAGAAATGGAAAGCAATTCCGGCAGCCAAAATAAATGAAGCCGCCACAAAGCTTCTAGAAGAAAATACAAAAGCATTGGAGAAAATTCCAGACGTAGAAAACCTTATCAAATAATAATCTTATCTATTCCACTTCAAACAAAAACACAGCTTAATTAAAGAGCTGTGTTTTGTTTTTATAATATTTCACATCTGAATATCAATTGGTAAGATAAAATAAAGTGAAATTTTACCGAACATTTTTACTGAATTTAAATAGTTTTTTATTTACAAAAAATCAAATTTTTATAGTAAATTAGACTTTCTTATAATTGAGTTTCTTGTTTAAGCTTTTGCATGAATTTATTTTAAACCGTAAAAGAATGATGGAATCAAAAATACCACACGGGCCTCTTCCCGAAAAATGGAGTACTTATAAAGCCAAAGCCAAGCTTGTAAATCCTGCAAATCGAAAAAAACTAAATATTATTGTCGTAGGTACTGGACTTGCGGGTGCTTCCTGCGCTGCCTCATTAGCAGAACAAGGCTATAATATTAAATCGTTTTGTTTTCAGGATTCCGCAAGACGAGCACATTCTGTAGCTGCTCAAGGCGGTGTAAATGCTGCCAAAAACTACAAAAATGATGGCGACAGCGTTTTTAGAATGTTCTACGATACTATCAAAGGCGGAGATTTTAGATCTCGCGAAGCAAATGTTTATCGCTTAGCCGAATGTTCTGCAGCATTAATAGATCATGCAGTTGCACAAGGCGTGCCATTTGCACGAGAATATGCAGGGTATTTAAACAACAGATCTTTTGGTGGTGTTCAAGTTTCAAGAACCTTTTATGCCCGCGGGCAAACGGGGCAGCAGCTTTTATTGGGTGCCTATCAAGCCTTAATGAGACAAGTTTCTACAGGAAAAGTAACCACATACACACGTCATGAAATGCTGGACTTGGTTATTATTGACGGAAAAGCAAAAGGAATTATTGCTCGAAATCTTGAAACAGGAGCATTAGAGCGTCACAGTGCAGATGCTGTAGTTTTAGCTTCGGGAGGTTACGGAAAAGTATATTATCTTTCGACATTGGCAATGGGCTGCAACAGTTCTGCCATTTGGAGAGCGCATAAAAAAGGGGCTTATATGGCAGGTGTAAGCTGGATTCAGTTTCACCCTACTTCTCTGCCTCAGCATGGTGCCAATCAATCCAAACTTACGTTAATGTCAGAATCGTTGCGTAACGACGGGCGCATCTGGGTTCCTAAAACGGCTAAAGATGATCGAAATCCAAATACAATTCCCGAAGAAGAAAGAGATTATTATTTAGAACGCCGCTATCCCTCTTTTGGAAATTTAGCTCCAAGAGATATTTCGTCACGTGCAGCAAAAGAAAGAATTGATGCCGGACATGGCGTTGGTCCAATGAAAAATGCAATTTATCTCGATTTTTCTGATGCCATAAAAGCGCAGGGAAAAAAAAGTATAGAAGCAAAATACAGTAATCTTTTTGCGATGTACGAAAAAATCACCGGAATCAATGCTTATAAAGAACCAATGTTAATTTCTCCCGCAGCACATTTTACGATGGGCGGACTTTGGGTTGATTATGAATTAATGACCACGATTCCGGGATTATTTGCTTTAGGTGAAGCTAATTTCTCTGATCACGGCGCCAATAGACTGGGTGCCAATTCATTGCTGCAAGCCTGCGTCGATGGTTATTTTATAGCGCCATATACTATTCCGAATTATCTATCGGGAGAACTTAATGCTCCTAAATTTGATAACAATCATCCCGCTTTTGAAGAGGCTGAAAAAGCAGTGAGAACACAGTTGGATCATTTTTTAAATAGTAAAGGCACTCTCAGTGCAGATTATTTTCATAAAACTATCGGAAAGCTTCTTTATGAAAAATGCGGACTTTCTAGAACCAAAGAAAACCTTGAAGAAGCGATTAGAGAAATCAAAAAATTAAAAACTTCCTTCGAAAAAGACCTGTTAATTACAGGCGACGATACACTTAACAGCGAATTAGAAAAGGCAGGACGTATTGCTGATTATTTAGAATTGGCCGAATTAATGTGTTACGATGCTTTACAGAGAGAAGAATCCTGCGGAGCTCATTTTAGAGAAGAGTATCAAACTACTGAAGGTGAAGCAGTTCGAAATGACAATGATTTTTGTTATGTTTCGGCTTGGGAATATCAAGGAAAAGAACATCCGCAGAAACTGCATAAAGAACCTCTTGTGTTTGAATCTGTAGAGCTTGCAGTAAGAAGTTATAAATAAATGATGAATTGTAAAATGGGAAATGCAACTGAAAAAAGAATGTTGCATGCAAAAACCACAAACCATAAACCACAAACTAAAAGCATATGAAACTATTTTTAAAAATATGGCGTCAGTTTGATACTTCCTCAAAAGGAGAAATCGTAGATTATGAAATAGACGGCGTTTCTGAGCATATGTCTTTTCTAGAAATGCTTGATCTTTTGAACGAATCGCTTATTCAGAAAAAAGAACGTGTTATCGAATTTGATCACGACTGCAGAGAAGGCATCTGCGGACAGTGCGGTGTTATGATTAACGGGCGTGCACACGGGCCTTTAAAAAATACGACAACCTGCCAGCTTCATATGCGAAGCTTTAAAGATGGCGAAACTATTTATATTGAACCTTTTAGAGCAAAAGCTTTTCCGGTGCTCCGAGATTTAAAAATCGACCGAAGTGCTTTTGATGCTATTATAACTTCTGGCGGATTTATTGGAGCCTCAACTGGTCAAGCGCCTGAAGCCAATAGTATTCCAATATCCTACGAAACTGCCGAAGCTTCGTTTGATGCAGCCGCCTGTATTGGCTGCGGTGCCTGTGTTGCTACTTGTGTAAATGCAAGTGCTGCTTTATTTGTCGGAGCTAAAATAACTCATTTGGCTTTGCTTCCTCAAGGAAAAATAGAAGCTTCAAAAAGAGTATTAAATATGGTGAAAGAAATGGACGCTGAAGGTTTTGGAAACTGTTCTGATACAAGAGCCTGCGAAATCGAATGCCCGCAAGGAATTTCGGTGCTTTCTATCGCAAAAATGAATTATGAATATAGCAAGGCTGTACTTTTGAGGAAATAGTTTTGGTATAATCTTTTTCAAACTCCCTATTATAGATAAAAAAATATGTCATTTCGACTGAAAGGAGAAATCGCACTAGGAATTCCCTAACAACGATCGCCAATCTTTGTCGACTCACGTGTGCGATTTCTCCTTTCAGTCGAAATGACAAATAATCTGCTTAATCAATATTTTAATACAAAACTTAGTGTCTTATTTCCTTTGCAGTAACAAAACTATTATACCGCAAAATAAGGCGTCAAAATATCTTCAAAATTATAAAGCCCTTTTTTCTTGTCTTTTAAGTTCTCAGCTACAAAAACCACTCCATTTCCAAAGGCTTCCCTTGAAATAGATTCATGAATTAACCGCACGGTTTGGAAAGGGAATCCAAAAATAACTTCGTGTTTTCCCACTATTCCTCCTGCTCTAACTGAATTTATATTTTCTTTTTCAATATCCAAGGCTTCTGCGATTTTTACCGCAGTTCCTGATGTTCCTTCTTTTTTCTTAAAATGCTCTTCATTAACTTCAATATCAACCCAAGGTGCAATTTTCTTTAAAAATTTGGCCGCAAATAATAAATAATTTACCCCTAAAGTGATATTTGGCGACCAAAAAACAGTGGTTTTATCGGCTAATTTTTTTAGCAGTTTTAATTCTTTATCTTTATAATGTGATATAGCCGAAATGATCTTAACTTTTCGATCAGCAGCAAACTCTCCATAAGTATAAATTCCCTCACTTGACGAAAAATCAATAATAACATCTACCGGATGTTTTTCTAACAGTTCTTCAACACCAGTATTAGAACTAGAATAGATTAATCCAGGTTCTTCTGATTCAATTCCTAAAAACTCCGGAACTGATCTGTGTTCTAAAACTTTACTTTGTCTTAAAACCCATTCCAAAGAGAATCCTTTATTTTCTAATAGTATTGAAGCTACTGATTTTCCAGTTTTTCCGAATCCGATTAATCCTATTTTCATATGTATTTTTTTTATTGAGTATGAAACTCGTTAACAGAAATTGACCTATTTAAGATGAAAAGTAAATCATAAAAAATGCATTTTATGAATCTTAAAAAATGTCCTAGTAAGGTAAAAATAGGGATTATATAACAGGCTGACTAACAAAAACTGCATTATATAACATTTCTTAATGCTTTTAACAGGAATAATAAGCGTATGTTTTTGAAGCAAAAAATAGTAATACTAATTCAAAAAAACACCAAAAAACATAAATTTCAAACCAAAACAACTAAATCAAACCTGCCAAATAAAGCAGAATAGTTGAAATAATTCTCATAATCTTTTATTAAAACAAATAAGATACTATATTTGCAACACTGTTGCGTTACTTGTTTTTACTAATGATACTAACAAATAGCGTACAGAAATACCACTAAATGAAAAAGAAAGTCGTAGTTGTCAATTTCATAATATCTTTAACTGTATTGTTTACAATGCTGTTTCAGACTATTCACTCCTACGAACACGTTTTTAAACAATTATCTGAGAAACACTGCGATCACAAATATACTGCTGGTCAAAATGAGATAACACACAGTCATTCTGTAGACTCAAGTTGTTCTATTTGTCATTTTGCGTTTAGCACATTTATTCCAAATAGTTTTCAGATCCCATCTTTTCATAAAGTAATTTCTGAAATATCTTATCAGTTTGTTTATTCTCAAACTGTTTCTACATTTTTCAAAGGCAGTCTTTTTGCCCTTCGTGCACCGCCCGCATTACTTTAGTTTACAAAATCTTATTCGTCACAATTTTAAAATTGCCTCATGCCTATTTCACTGTAAATAAGCAAAATCGCGTTTTATTATTATGTTATTATTTGAGCTGTTTTGTTCTAAAATCAGTTCAAACGCCTGAATAATCAATTTTCGTAAACAAATCTTCACATTTCTTTTTAACAACTAAAAATCAAGCTTTTACAAAACTGTATCAGCTCTAAGTTTCTATATCAAAAAATCAAAATAATCCATCCAAATACATAAAAAAATTATGCTGACAGCCGAGAATCTAACCAAAAAATATGGTGATAATATTGCTTTGAACAAATTGAATCTAACGATAAAAGAAGGTGAAATTTTTGCTCTTTTAGGTCAAAACGGTGCAGGAAAAACGACAACAATCAATCTTTTTCTTGGGTTTATTGAACCTACAGACGGCGAACTGCTAATCAATAATATTTCGGTTACAGAAAATACGCAGGAAACCAAAAAACACATAGCCTATATTCCTGAAACGGTTATGTTATATCCTAATCTAAGTGGTTTAGAAAATCTAAAATTCTTTTCGTCTCTGGCTGGATTCAAATATTCTGCGGGAGAACTGACCTATTTTTTAACAAAAGCGGGGTTGCAAACCACGGCGCACAACAAAGATTTAGGAGGTTATTCTAAAGGAATGCGCCAGAAAGTTGGAATTGCTATTGCCATTGCAAAAAAAGCCAAAGTGCTTTTGTTAGATGAGCCTACGAGCGGTTTGGACCCAAAGGCTTCTAATGAATTTTCACAGATTTTAAAAGAACTTTCTGCTGATGGAACGGCTATCTTAATGGCAACGCACGACATTTTCAGAGCCAGAGAAGTGGCTTCGCACATTGGAATCATGAAACAGGGAAATCTAGTTACGGTAATCGAAACTGACAAAATCTCTGCAAATGAACTTGAAAATCTGTATTTACAAACGGTATAAAAGGAAATCGAATTTCCATTAAAACAAAAAAATGAAACATTTATTCAGCCTTTTATTTTTAATAATTGGCACACATTATATACAATCTCAAACGGTTAACAGGAGATCAAAAGACACAATCGCTCTGGATTCTATCAAACGAAATGAGTTGCAAACAGTTGAAATTGTAGGCCGATCGACCAAAAAATACAACAGCGATTACTCGTTTGCTGCAACAAAAATTGCCGCTTTAAACAAAGATATTCCGCAGTCTATTTCGACAATAACTAAAGAGTTAATTGCTGATAAAGCTGCATTTTATCTAGCCGATGCAGTAAAAATGTCAAGCGGCGTTATTCCTGCCAGTTATTACAATCAATATACTATTCGAGGAATAAGTCAGAACGAAGAAGGTCAGATTATTAACGGAATGCGAACACGCCAATACTACTTTTTACAGCCTTTAACGAGTAATATCGAGCGTGTTGAAGTTATAAAAGGGCCGTCGAGTGCAACATTTTCATCTGTAGATCCAGGCGGAAGCATCAATTTAGTAACAAAAAAGCCATTGGCAATAGACAGAAAAGAAGTCAGTTTGAGCGTTGGAAGCTTCAGTACTTTAAGAGGAACTTTGGATTTTACAGGTCCATTAAACGAATCCAAAACACTTTTATATCGTGTAAACGGCGCCTATCAGCAAGCAAAATCATTTCGTGATTTAGTTAACAACAAATCGTTTTTATTCTCTCCTTCTTTCAGCTATATCCCGAACGAAAAAACGGCTATTAATACAGAATTGATTTTAAGTAATATGACAGGAATTTTAGACAGAGGTCAGCCTATTTTTGGCGCTGTTGCAGGAAAAACCAGTTTAAACAAAACTCCGATAAGCTTAAATCTTGGCGCACCAAGTGATTTCTTTAAATCGAAAGAAATGATCTTGACAACCAATTTTGCTCATAAATTCAGTTCGAAAATTGGTTTTAATGCTGTTTACATGAAACAAACCTGGACAGAAGATCTTCAGGAACATAGAACTACAAATGCTTTTGCGGTTGATATGAACAATAAACCTGTTACTAATCTGGCTATGATGCAGTTTGTACAGCGTCAGCAAAATTGGGATATTGACAACTTAAGTACTTATTTTAATTTTAATTTAAAAACCGGAAAATTAAATCATAAACTCTTAACAGGTTACGATCTAAGCAGCTGGAATAAAAACAAAGGCGGCGGACAAAATGCGGCAAGAGGTTATTTGTTGAAAGACGGAACGGTTGCAGGTTCTTTTGTCGCAGCAAATGCAGCAAATTACCAAACGGTTACCATTGACGGTGTAGTAATGCCTAAACCAAATGTTGATTATTTTAATTTGGGCAATCCTGCTTATAAAATCACAAGTCCTAACGATTATACTTTAAATGTTCGAACCGCTCTCCCATCAGCCTTAACAACTACAAATGCGGTTTATATTCAAGATCAAATACAATGGGAAAAATTTACTTTTTTATTGGGATTGCGAAATGAATGGTTTGAAGACATTACGAATTATGACACTAACAAGGAATTAAAAGTAAAAAAATCGGCTTTATTGCCAAGGGTTGGAATCACGTATGCTGTAAACGATGCAATTAATGTTTATACAACTTATCTTGAAGGTTATCAGCCACAATCAAACACGGTAACTTTAATGCCGCAAACAGGGACTTTGCCTGCCGGAAGTTTATTTGATCCGCTTGAAAGTGATTTGAAAGAAGTGGGAATAAAAACTACTTTTTTAAATAATTCGATGAGTTTCAACGCCGCGATTTACGAAATCAATCAGCGCAATATTTTAATGAATGCCAATGATCCTGCAAATCCCGATTTATTGGTGACAAGAGGTGCTGAACGAAGCCGTGGTTTTGAGTGTGATCTTGCCGGATATATTACGGCTGACTGGCAGATTAATGTTTCGTACAGCTATATCGATGCCGAAATTATTCAAGACAATAATCCTGCATTAATTGGCGCCAGAAAACAAAATACGCCAAAAAACAGCGCCAATTTATGGACACGTTACAACTTTGCTTCTGATTCTGTTTTAAAAGATCTCGGAATTGGTTTTGGAGTTCAGTATCAAAGCAGTAAAGTGCCTTGGTTTACAAGAGATTTCACACTTCCTGATTTTACCATTTTTGATGCTGCTTTGTTTTACAAACCAAGCAAAAGTAATGTACAGATTGCTGTAAATGCAGGTAATTTATTAAACAAAACCTATTGGCTTGGTGCGCAGAATTATTTGCGTTTGTTTCCGGGAAGTCCTAGAAATGCAAGCCTTACTGTAACTTATAAATTTTAATTCGTTGAGGGAAAAACATTTAAACACATAGAAACATAGATTTTTTTTCTAAAGAAGATAATTGAAAGAAACTAGTTTCTAATACATAGCTATATGAATTTATACAAATGAAACGCCTTGTAAAAATCAACCAAAAGCTATGTTTCTATGTGTTTAAACATTACACTCAACAGGTAAATTTTAATTAACATGAAATTATTACACACCGAAATACTTATTGCTAAACATTTTAAGAACTCTGTTTTTAAAAATGCGGCGATATATGTAATTACACTTTTTATTGGTGCTCTGCTCCTATTTGCAGCGTTTTCCGGCTGGGACAATTACAAAAGTCAAAACGAAACCAGCGAAAAATATCAGCATGAATCCCGCGAAGACTGGTTGAAAAATCCAGATAAAAATCCGCATAGAATGGCGCATTACGGTAATTTTGCTTTTCGAAAAAGTACCTCTTTAAGTGTTTTCGAATTTGGAATGGAACCGTTTTTTGGAAATGCGATTTTCCTTGAAGCCCACAAACAAAATACGGCTAATTTCTCTGAAGCAGGATTCTCAAACAGTATGCTTCGCTTTGGCGAAATCAGTATTGCGATGGTTTTGCAGGTTTTGCTTCCGTTATTAATCTTTTTTATTGGATTTAATTCTGTGGCTTATGAAAGGGAAAACGGAACTTTAAAAATCCTTTTAAGTCAAGGAATCAGTTGGAAACAACTTTTGTTTGGTAAAATCCTAGGCATTGCAAGCGTTGTTATGCTGCTTTTTGTTCCAACCATTATTGTTTTGGTTCTGATTTGGTCACTTCTTCAAAACTTCTCCATTTCGGCAGATGAATCAATTAAAATGCTGTTGTTTATTGCATTCCATTTTATTTATCTAATGTTCTTTTGTGTTGCTGCCGTTTTGATTTCGGCTTCAAGCCAAACATCAAAAAAAGCGTTGGTTTCTTTAATTGGAATCTGGTTAATTTTTACCATTATTCTGCCAAGAACAACTCAGGCAATTGGAGCGTATTTGTATGAAGCACCTTCAAAAATTCAGTTTAACAGCGATATCGAAAAAGATATTTTAAAACAAGGCGACAGCCATAATCCAAATGATGTGCATTACAAGGCTATAAAAGATTCTTTATTGAGCGTTTACAAAGTCGATTCCGTACAAAAACTTCCGTTTAATTATTCTGGGTTTATTATGACTGAGGGCGAAAAAATCAGCTCAAATATTTACAATAAACATTTAGAAAATCTTCTAAAAATTTATGCTGAGCAAAATAGTTTTTCTAAAGCCGTTTCGTTCCTAAATCCTTACATCGCAATGAAAAATCTTTCGATGGGATTATCAAATACAGATTATGATTCGTATATCGATTTTCAGAAACAAGCCGAGAAATATCGTTACGAAATGGCGCAGAAAATGAATGCTTTACAAATAAAATACATCAGCAATAAAAAACCGCAGCCTAACGATAAACCTTTAACAATTGGTAAGGAACATTGGGCTGATGTTGAAGAATTTCATTATGAACCTAAAAGCATCTGGGAGGTTTTGAAAACCGAAATCGCCTCTGTTATTTCTATTCTTTTGTGGGTAATTCTGTTGTTTATTTTGATCAGAATTGCTGCTAAAAACCTAAAAGCCATTTAATATGTTAGTACTCTTATTTAAAAATTTTATCCGTTCAAAAGGCACCAAAATTGGATTGCTTTTTTTACTCGCAATTGGCTTTATTAGTCTTTTAATTGGACATCAGTTTCAGGAAAAACAACAGAACAATATTACCGAAGCTGCAATTTACCAAAAGGAACATATAGCGAGAAATGCCGCTTTTCATAAAGACGAAATTGGACTTCTGCTCTACTACATCAAGTTTTCATTGGTTAATAAAACACTGCCTATAAACAGTTTATCGATTGGGCAGCGCGATGTAAATCCATCCATTCAAAGCGTTACCATTCGCGGTTTGGAAGCTCAGAAATACGATTCAGAACTTAATAATCCGAGCAATCTTTTAGCAGGAAATATCGATTTTAGTTTTGTGCTTTTGTATTTATTTCCGCTTTTGATAATCGCTTTTTCATATAATATTATTTCTGAAGAAAAAGAATCTGGAACTTGGAAAATTGTGGCAACACAAAGTCCAAATACCTTTTTATACATCTTGAAACTATTCTACGTTCGAATTTTAATTTTAATCGGACTTCTGACTTTGATTCTTTTAACAGCGGTTATCTTTTTACAAATTCCAATTGACAAATCATTTATGGTATTTTACGGACTTTCTGTTTTGTACCTATTGTTTTGGTTTGCCGTTTGTTTTTTTATTGTTTCGCTTCAAAAAAACTCAAACTTTAATGCGGTCATTCTATTGACGATTTGGTTATTCTTGATTATAATTCTTCCTGCAGGAATTAATACATACATCATCAATACATACAAAGTTCCTGAGGCTTTAGAATTAACGCTTACGCAGAGAAATGCTTACCATGAAAAATGGGATATGGACAAGCAGGAAACGCTGGATAAATTCTACAAACATTATCCGCAGTTTAAAAATTATCCTTTGCCTGATAAGGAATTCAGCTGGCTTTGGTATTATGCAATGCAGCAAATGGGTGACGATGAATCTGCTGTTCATTCAAAAGAATTAGAAACTAAACTACAGCAGCGTAATAATGCCGGCGAATTTATTGCACAGTTTATTCCAACGCTTCATACTCAAATTCAGTTAAATGAAATTGCAAAATCAGATTTACGAAATCAGCTTTTATTTTTAAAAGAAACGACACAATTTCATGAAAAACTGCGTTTGTATTTCTATCCAAAAATATTCGACAATGCTCCGGTTAATCAGGAAAAATGGGAGAATTTTAAAGTTGAAACTTTCAATGATAACTCTGAAACTAGTTTTGTAAAAGCGTTTTTACCCTTACTGCTTTTTAATTTATTGCTGATTGGTTTTGGATGGCGAAATTTTAAACGTAAGGTTATTTAACCGCAAAGAGCGCAAACAATTACGCAAAGTTCGCAAAGTTTTACACAAAGCTTTGCGAACTTTGCGTTTTTACTAAGCTTTTTTTAAACTCACAGATTTGTCATTTCGACGAAGGAGAAATCGCACTAGAAATTCCGTTGCTATTGCTGCCAAAACTTTGTAGATATACTTGTGTGATTTCTCCCTTTGGTCGAAATGACATTACTTTGTCTTAAATAAAACTTTCTAAACCTATTCTGAATAAAATCATTCGAATTAACCTTTATTTGAATTTTATTTAGAATTAATATAAATAAACTTTTATATTTGCCGCTTTCTTAGCAAATCGAAGTACTTTTCAAAATTTACTTAATATTGCTTTTTCAAAGTAAATTTCGTTTAATGAACAATAATACCAGTTTCGAATTAAATCTATTCCTGTCCTTTAAGGAAGGTGATGAAACTGCGTTTAAATTTTTCTACGACAAGTATTTCAGACGAATTCAATCTTTTAGTGTTCAATTTATTTACGACTCAGATGAAGCTGAGAACCTTGCGCAAGAAGCTTTACTTCATTTGTGGCAAAATAGAGAAAGCGTAGATTCTATCAACGGAATTCAGGCTTTTTTGTTTACTTACGCCAAATCTAAATGTTTGAATTTAATTCGTCATAACAAGGTAAAGGATAAATTTAAAAATGATTTATTGAACTATAAAGAGAGAGAACTGGATATTGAGGTTTTAAATTCGCTTCAGTTTGACACTTTAGAATTGACTGAACTTGAACATATAATTCAAGAATCGATTAACGATCTTCCTCCTAAAACCAGAGAAGTTTTTATAAAAAAACGCTTTGAGAATAAAAAAAATGCAGAAATCGCCGAAGAAATGCAAGTCACTTTAAAAGCTGTTGAAGCCCATATGACAAAGGCTTTGAAGATTTTAAAAACAAAACTATCCGATTATTTATTCCTTATTTTTATCCTTATTTATAATAATTAAGAATAAAAGGTAGGGTTTTTTATTTCTGAGGTGTACTTACTATAACCAGAAGTTTAATATTTAAATATGACATCAGAACTAATAAATAAATACCTTTCTAACGAAGCTTCAGAGCAAGAAGTTCAGGCACTTTTTGAATGGATTGAAGCTTCTGCTGAAAACAAAAAACAATTTATTGCAGCAAAAAAAGCGTCGGTTCTTTCCGGTTTATCAAACGTTGCTGCAACTGATGCTGTTTCTGTAATTCAAATGAAACCAAAAAACAGACTGAAGCAATACTTAAATTATGCTGCAGTATTTTTAGTTCTTTTAGGATTAGGAACGACATTTTTATTATTAACTAATACTTCTAAAACTTCAAAAGAGATTGTTCTAGAACTTGGCGACGGCCGTTTAGAATATTTTTCTGAGAAAAATCAAACTACACTTTTAAATGATAAAGGAGATTTAGTGGCTAGAAAATTTCCTAACGAAATCATTTATTTTGGTAAAACTTCTGATGAAAAAGTGGTTTACAACACACTTACGATTCCGTACGGAAAACGATTCAAACTTAAACTTTCAGATGGTACTATTGTGAATTTAAATGCGGGAAGTACTTTGCGTTATCCACAGCAGTTTGGCATCAACGGCAATAGAAATGTTTATTTAACTGGTGAAGCATTTTTTGATGTTGCCAAAGACAAGGAACATCCGTTTATTGTAAACGCTAATCAGGTTGATATTAAGGTTCTTGGTACAAAATTTAATATCAGCGCTTATCCAGAAAACCCAACTGTTAACAGTACTTTGATAGAAGGGAGTATTGAAATGTTTGAAACTGCAAATCCTGCAAATGTTGTTTTACTTGAGCCAAACCAAATGGCTACTTGGCAGCATAATGCAAAAAAAATTACTTTAAAAAATGTTGATCCTGCCTTTTACTCAGCCTGGACAAAAGGAGAATTAGCGTTTAAAGACACCCCATTTTCTACAATCGCAAAGATTATTCAACGTACCTATGACGTTGAGATTATCAATGAAAATTCTGAATTGGCCAGACAGAATTTTACTGGTACTATAAAAATCAGCGAATCGAGTGTCGAGAACATTTTAGATCTTCTAAAACGTGACACGCCTTTTAATTATTCAATTGAACAAAAAACCATTACCATTACCAATCCTCGATAAATAAATAAACATGACATTTACGATACAACCCGTTTTAAGAAAAATTCTATTTTTCTTAGCCATACTTATATCTGGATTTAAAGGATTTTCTCAAAATAAATTAATAACGTTACATGTAAAAAACAAACCTATAAGCCTAATTATCAAATCGATTGAAGAGCAGACTGATTTTAGAATAATTTATAATGCCAGAAAAATAGATGCTGATCAGCTGGCTGATTTAGATGTCAATAATGCATCTCTTGAAACCACTTTGAAACTGTTATTGAAGGATAAAAATATTTCTTTCTACATTCAGAAAAAACAGGTTTTATTAACGAATGCTGTTCCTGACGTTACTGTAAATACGCAGGAAACAGAAAGATTTATAAGCGGTACGGTTTATAATGCAAAAGACAAACTGCCGCTTCCGGGTGCAACTATACGCATTAAAGGAACGGGAATGGGAGCTATTACTGACTTTAACGGAAAATTTGTTTATCTGTTAAAAGGAAATAATATCAATGATCTTGTTCTTGAAGTTGGCTTTTTGGGTATGGAAACGCAATCGCAGAAAGCGGACAATAAAAAGCAATTTGTTTTTCACCTTCAAGAAACTACTGATGAGCTGAATCCGGTTATTATTACCTCATCATACGGTACAACAAAGTTAAAAGAGGAAATCGTGGGAAGTATCTCTACTTTGAACGCAAAAGATATTGCAGTTGAACAAGCTTCTGAATCTGTTGATAAAATGATTACGGGACAAATTGCAGGAGTTTTGGTTGAAAATACAACAGGAGTTGGAGGTCCAGTAAAAATTAATATCCGCGGACAAGGTACTCTGCCTTCTTTTACAAATGCTAGAACTGGAACTTCTACACAGCCTCTTTTTATTGTTGATGGTGTTGTTATGAGCGAAGAGTTTGGTTTAGATAGTACTTTTTTTAGTGGAAATGGAGATGCGACAGAAACCTTTTCTAACCCGTTAATGAAGATTGCCCCGGAGAATATAGAAAGCATTTCGGTTTTAAAAGATGCCGCAGCAGTTGGTATTTATGGTGCTGATGGTGCAAATGGTGTAATTTTAATTACAACTAAAAAAGGAAAAAAGGGAAAAACACAATTTGGATTTTCAAATCAGCTTGGTATTTCGTCAGCCATTAATCAAATTAAATATTTAAATGGCGAACAGTATAATGAACTGCGCAATGAGTTTATAAAAAACACTTCACCCGGAAGTGCTTTAACGCCTTATAACGGGGTAAACACAGATTGGTTTAGTTTGCTGAACAGAACTGGTGTTTACAATAAATATAACTTTAACGTTTCGGGCTCAACTTCAAAATTTTCATACCGCACTAATGTGAGTTATACCAAAATTGATGAACCTCAATTGGGTAATGATACGAAGCAATTAAATGCAGGAATTAATCTAGGTTTCCATCATAAAAATCTAAATGTAAGCTTAATGCTTAATCCAAGTTTTGTACAGCAGCACGCTCCAAATATCTTTTATTCATTTGCTTACCTTCCTACTCTGTCTCCTTATAACGCAGATGGTTCTTACTCTTTTTTAGGCTCAAGCGGTATTACCAGGGGAAATCCTTTGGCGGCAATTGAACAAAATAAAAATGAAACTAATACTTACGGTCTTTTAAGCAGTTTGAATGTTTCTTATCAGCTTAACAAAGCGATAAAGTTCTCTACTCTTTTTGGTATTGATTATACGGATAAAGAACAGGATCGCTACTATTCTGCTGAAAATGAAAGCGGACAGTTTTTGAATACTTTTAAGTTGAATGGTATTGATTATCCTAGATGGGGACGCCGTCTTATTAACCAACGAAATTCTACAAAATGGAACTGGCAGGGACAACTTTTGTTCGAGAAACAACTTACTGAAATTCATGGTATTGATGGAGTTTTAGGTTTTGAACTTGCTGAGGATAAAACCAATTTTAATTATAAATCTGCTTTGGGTTTTGTGAATCCAAATCAAGTTAATGCTATTTCGGATGCTGTTATGGATGACAACCCAAATACGCCGGAAGATGAATCAAAAAACAATCAAACTTTTGGAAATGACATAAGTTATAATTCGAGAGTTTCGGCATTTGCCCAGGTAAATTATAACTATAAAAAGCGCTACTACTTTTTAGCTAATTTCCGTCGTGACGAAAGTTCTGTTTTTGGTGTCGACAGCAATGTTGCTTTCAATGGCGGCGCAGGTGCAAGCTGGATTATAAGTAATGAAAATTTCCTTAATTCTAATTCTTGGATTGATTTCTTAAAATTGAAAACCAGTTACGGTTCTACAGGAAATTCAAGAATTGGTTCTTATAGATCTAAAGGTTTATACACAATTCATCAAAATGGTTATAATGGTCTAGACGGCGCAGTTCCGAATATGGCTCCAAATGGAGATTTAAGCTGGGAAAAAAACATAAAATTCAACGGCGGAATCGATTTTAATATTTTTAAACGTCTAGAATTTTCTGTTGAATACTATTATAATAATTTGAGCGATTTGATTGCAACACGAGATATTCCTACTGAAACTGGTTATAATTCTCTTCAATTAAATGCGGCAACTATGTATAATAAAGGTTTTGAATTTTCAACCCGAATTAAATGGGTTAAAAGTGATGCTTTTAAATGGACTACGGCTTTTAATATTTCTACAATAAAAAATAAAGTAACAGAATTAAAAGGTTTAGGAAGCGATTATTCTCAAGCCGAAATGGCACTTGCGCAAAAAATAGGTTACAGCACCACCACCATTTGGGGATTAAACTGGGTTGGCGTTGATCCTGCAACGGGAAGAGATTTGGTACAAAAAGATGGTAAAATCTACGATATTATGACTTATAGATCATTGTATACTATCGCAGATTGGGAGCCAATCGGCGACCGCCAGCCGGATGCTTTTGGAGGATTTTACAATAGTTTTTCTTTTTACAGCAATCTTGTTTTGTCATTTAGAGGAGATTTTCAAATTGGCGGCGAATTCTTAGCAAAAGATGTTCTTATCGATAAATATTCAAATACATTCAACAGAAACCTTTCTGTTAATGCTAATGATCATTGGAGAAATCCTGGAGACATTGTTTCGCAGCCGGCAGTTACTTCAACTCCAATCGTGGCAAACCTCAGTAAATATGTTTATGACGCGACTTATATCAGATTGAGTAATATTAATTTAAGCTATAATATACCGCTTAAAAATACATTTCTAGATACACTTGCAGTTTTTGCAGATGCAACTAATGTAGCATATTGGTACAAAGAAAAAAGCCCAAAAGGAATGAACGGAATACGCGAGTTTAATTATACATATCCACAAGCCAGAACAATCTCGCTTGGTGTTAATGCTAAATTTTAAGAAAATGAAATATTTAAAATATATAACAATTGCTGTCCTGATATTTTCAGTACAAAGCTGCAGTGACTTTTTAGAGCAAGAACCTGGATTACAAACTTCTATAGACGAACTTTTACAAAACAAAAAAGGTGTTTTAACTGCTTTAAACGGATTGTATCGTGAAGTAGAAGCAAATACCAGAGGCGAACGTTTTGCTGTTTATGCCGATATGCAGGGAGGAAACATAAAATTTACTCCTGCTTCAGCTGGAAACAGCAAAGGACAAATTACGGCTGCGCCAAATGTTAGAGCCGTATATTCTTTTGAAGATTTATCTGAAACCAGCAACTTTAAATTATTTTACGATGACAGCTATGACATTATAAATCAGGCCAATTTAATTCTAGAATATATTCCGTCGCTGCGTGATGCCACTGATGTTGAGAAAAATCAAATAAAAGCCGAAGCCTTGGCAATAAGAGCTTATACACACTTTTTACTTTCCTTAGTTTACAGTCAAAATTACGGTTACACACCAAATGCATCGCATTTAGGAATTGTTTATAATACTGAATCTATTAAATCTGGCTTAAAATATCCGGCAAGAAAAACAGCTGCCGAAACTTATTCTTTAATTATTGCCGATTTAAAAACGGCTTTAGACAATTATTCCAACAACGCCGCTTTAGCGGGACCTTCGTATTCATTTTTCAATAAAAACAATACAAAAGCACTTCTTGCAAGAGTATATCTGTATAAAAAAGACTGGGCAAATGCTTACGAAACTGCAAATGATGTTATTGCAAATTCAGGTATAACATTAGTAAACTCTTCAAATTTAATTGCACAATGGTCGCAGGCAGATATTCCTATTTCTGAAACATTATTAGAATTTTCGATTCCAAAAGATGCCGAAGGTTCTGTATCATCATCAATGTCTTCTTATTTTGGTTACGACGGAGCTAATTATGCCGCATATGTTGCTTCAAATGACTTAATTAATTTATATGAAAACGGCGATTTAAGAAAACAACTTTTTGTTACTGCTTCTCTCTCTACTTTAGTAAACGGAGTGCTTACTGGAGCAAATTACAACTTTACTAAAAAATTTCAGGATAACGCCGGATATGTTGCTTTTAGGTTAAGCGAAATGTATTTAATACGAGCCGAAGCTGCCTTAGAAAACAATAGATCTGATCTTGCATTTGCTGATATTAATACCATTCGCAGCCGTGCAAATGCCTCACTGCTTACCAATACAACCAATTTAAAAGAGGCACTATTATTAGAAAGAAGAAAAGAATTGTGTTTTGAAGGGCAACTTTTCTTTGATTTAACCCGTAATCAAAAAGGAATTACAAGAAATGACGGTTGTATTTCAAGCAATTGCAGCATCGAATATCCATCGCTAAAATTTGTACTGCCTATTCCAATCTATAATATTAATCTTAATGAAAACTTACAGCAAAATGAATCGTATTAAGATATTCAGCATATTAACTTTCACCGCATTATTTATTTTTTCTTGTTCTAAAGATGATTACAAAATGGGTTCTGAAATTGACCCGCATTTGAGATTTAACTTTTTTGTAAAAAGCGACAATACTCCTTTAGAATACCCTGCGATTAATGGAACTCTTATTCCACAGTCAAACTATGTAAACAAAGCAATAAAAACATTAAAAGTTCCTGTTGCTCTAACAGCCTATTCCCTAAAAAATACCGTTACAGCCAATTTCAGCTCGACGATAACAGGCGACAATTCAGGTTTCAGATTAAATCCTGTCAATGAACTTGTTTTTCAAGGAAACAAATTAACCGACACGATTTCTATTTCGTTTGATAAAAGATGGGCGGCAAACCAAAGTATTACATTGAAAATCGAAACAATATCAGATCCAAGTATTCATATTGGAAACCTAAATACGGAGGCTAAAAATGATACGTTCAAAATTGATTTGGCTCCGATAACAACAAATTATACATTTCCAATAAGCCGATTTGATATCAAAGGAGAAGCAGGAGAAAAATTTGACTTTAATGTTAATTTTCCAAACGGGTATTTTCCTTCTGAAATGGAAAATCTTGAAATATTTGAATCCTTAGATGGATTTAATTATTCATTAACTCATGATCCTTTTAAAGCAAACAGCAATTCTGTTACTTATCATTTTACCCTTTTAGAAAACATTAAAAACGATGATGTGTATTACGAATCGGCTATTTCATTAGTAAATGCCGGTGATTATACGGCAACAGGAAACACGATTTTACAAATCGTAAAACCAATTAAATCAATAAGAGATGTCAATGCAAATCCAGCATCTAAATTTTATGATTTATCAAATGCTTTTTACCTTACTTACGGCGAAACTTGGTTTGATAGAAGCGGTGTTTGTGCATGGCAGGCTTACAATGCCTTTACCTTTCCTATTGTTGTTCCTAAAAGTCATGAAAATGCTGTTTTATACAGCGATAAAGGAACCGCAAATCCAAATGACGACGTTTATCACGATGCATTCAGAATTGGTTTTAATGTGGCTTCTGGAACAAATACCACAAATTCATTCAACCTAAAAAGATGGTTCAGCAACGAAAGTACAACTGCGGCAAATTCGCCTGGATTTAATATTTCATCCGCATTAGAGTTTTTTCCAGCAAACGGAAACAGTAAAACGAACGGTAATGTTTTAGTAATTCCGCAATACATTACCATTACAGGAAGCAATAAAAACAAACATATAATTGCAATTTCAGGATCAGGAACTTACAAAGAAATAAGTACTGGTTTATTTGAGATTTCGTTCGAATTAAAACTGACAAACGATGCGCTTTTTGGAGGAACTGTCTCTACACAATATAGAATATACAACAATAGAACATATCCTAAACCAGCAGCTTTAGACATAAACTGTCCTAAAGAAGTTGATCTATAATTTTTGATTGACAGCTTTAGGTTTGCAGATCAAACAAATCTAAAGCTGTTAAAAAAAATACATTCAAAAAAAGAACAAAAACACAAAAAACAAAATTGAAAAAGCTAATCTTCCCTATTCTCTTTTTGGTAAGTTTAACGGCTTACAAAAGCATTGAGCAGCCAAATTACATTGATATTCAGGAATTACGAAAAATCTACTCTAGCGGGGATTTGTCTAAATGGCCTGCGGCAGAATTACATGAAAGCATCGATAAGTCGAAATTTCAAGATATTGGAGTTTTACCTGCCGTTCCTTATCCTGATTATAATCCATATTCTAAAGAAAAAGAAAGTTTAGGCAAAATATTGTTTTTTGATCCGAGGTTATCTCGAAGCGGACAAATTGCCTGTGCCTCCTGCCATAATCCAGAATTAGGATGGACTGATAATTTAACGCGTTCTTTTGGTCACGACCGCCAAACAGGAAAACGTAATTCTATGACGATTTTAAATTCGGCATACGCTACTTCCCTATTTTGGGATGGACGTGCAAAAAGTTTAGAAGATCAAGCACAATTTCCTATTGGAGATCCTTTAGAAATGAATGAGAAACTAACAATTGCCGTAGATAAAATTGCCAAAATTAAAGGCTATAAACCACTTTTTGAAGCCGCATTTGGAGATAAAAAAGTTTCTTTAGAACGTATTCAATATGCGATTGCTACATTTGAAAGATCGATTAATAGTCCCAAAAGTAAATTTGATCAATTTGTAAGTGGAAAATCAGACATTTACACCGATCAGCAAGTAAAAGGGCTGCATTTATTTAGAACCAAAGCACAATGTATAAACTGCCACAATACACCTTATTTTAGTGACAATGAATTTCATAATGACGGACAGACTTTGTTTGGAACAAAAAATGAAGATTTTGGACGTTATAATGTTACTAAAGATGTAAAAGATATTGGCAAATTTAGAACGCCTACGCTTCGTGAAGTAGTAAATACAAAACCATGGATGCATCACGGGCATTTTCCAACGTTGCTTGATGTTGTTGAGCTTTACAATTTAGGAAACCCCTCTCCTGTTCAAAAAAAATATTTGGGAACAGCACGAGATTCTTTGATTCCGAAAGTTGATCCTGCACTTAAAAAGTTGAATTTGACCAAAGAAGAAATAAGTGATTTATTAGCTTTTATTGAAACTTTAAGTACACCAACCAGAAGAATTATGACACCTGAAATGCCAAAATAAATCAGTTAAAAACAATAATCTTAAAAGCCTGTTTTCAGTTAGAAAACAGGCTTTACTTTTATACAAAATCTAAACTGTACTTTTCCTTTTTCTGATAACAATTTGCTATTCTCACATTGAAGTATAAAATGACACAGCAGCTAAAATGATATTGTCATTTTTTAAATTTGTTTGAAACAAAAAGAAACTCTCCTTTTTATAAAAAACACCACTTATGAAACTTGAACACATTCAACTTCAGACTGCAGATATTAAACAGACGGCATTATTTTATCAAGATATTCTTGGTTTATCGATTATAGAAAACAACTCCGAATTTGTTACCATCAAAGCAGGAAACTCAACTTTAAAATTTGTTAAAAACAGCAATTTCAATTCAATATATCATTTTGCCTTCAATATTCCTGAGAACAAACTTGATGAAGCTATTGAATGGTGCAAAGCCAAAGTCGATTTAATTGTAATTGAAGACCGAAATGTTATTACCAATTTTGAAAACTGGAACGCTCACGCGGTTTATTTTTATGATAATAATGGAAATTTATTAGAGTTTATTGCCAGACATGATCTCGATAATTTTCAAACGGAAGAATTTAGCGCTAAATCCATTTTAAATATCAGTGAAATTGGAATCGTAAATGAAAATCCACTAGAATTAGGAAATCAATTAATCGCAAAACACGGCTTAAACTTCTTTACTAAAAATACAAACAGCGAAGTTTTTGCTGCACTTGGCGATGACGAAGGTTTATTGATTGTGGTAAGACCCAATCGAAATTGGTATCCTACCCAAACTCCTTCTGAAAGTAATAAAACAGATATTAGACTTGAAAATAATGGGCAGATTATTGATTTAAAATTTTAAACAACTTCAAATTTCAGTTCATAATTAATTTCTTATTTTTATAAAAAGTTGACACTATTATACCAATAACATAAAAATATCTAAAATGCCATTTGTCCGAATCAGTCTGCCCAAAAAACTTTCTCAGGAAACAAAAAACACTATTTCAGAATCGATCCATCACTCTTTGATCGAAGAGTTTAATATTCCAAAAGAGGATTATTTTCATGTTATTGAAGAATTAGAACCTCATCAAATAAAATATCCTGAGAGTTATCTCGGAATTTCACATTCTGATGAAATAGTTTATGTTCAAATAACGGCTGGACAAGGAAGAACTTTAGAGCAAAAGAAAAAGTTATATTATCAAATTGCTACAAGAATTGCTTCAACAACATCAATTTTAATCAATAATGTTATTATTGTTTTATTAGAAAATAACGGACATGAAAATTGGTCTTTTGGAAATGGTGAAATTCAAGAACAGAAACATTTAAAAAAGTAATACTATTAAAAAGATAAAGCCCAATTCAAGTAATTTGGATTGGGCTTTATTTATGTTTAAAGTTAAAATTTCATCTTCTGAATTCTCACGGCATTCAATATCGCCAGTAAGGCAACTCCAACATCGGCAAAAACGGCTTCCCACATTGTTGCTAATCCGCCTGCGCCTAAAATCAGCACAAAAGCCTTTACAACAAAAGCGAGCGTAATATTCTGCCAGACAATTTTTTTGGTTTGTTTTCCAATATTAATTGCCATTGCTATTTTACTTGGTTTGTCGTCTTGAATTACAACATCGGCAGTTTCGATTGCTGCGTCGCTTCCTAAACCTCCCATTGCAATTCCAACCGTGCTTAAGGCAATAACAGGCGCATCGTTTACGCCATCACCAACAAATGCAACGGTTTCATTTTTGGCTTTGATCTCGTTTACTTTATCAACTTTATCTTCTGGAAGTAAATCTCCAAAAGCATTTGTAATACCTAATTTATCAGCTACAAATTGAACTACATTCGTTTTATCACCGCTTAACATGGTCACTTTTACACCTAATGCTTTTAGTTTTGTAACTGTTTCCTGCGCGTCTTTTTTAATTTCATCTGCAATGGTCAAATAACCCGCAAATTTTCTGTCGTATGCAATGGCTATTGTCGTGTAAACAACTGTACTGGGATCTATGTTGTACGGTATCGCAAATTTATCCAAGAGTTTAAAATTACCAACATGTAATTCCTTTCCGTTAAAAAGTGCTTTTAATCCATGTCCTGAAATTTCCTCAACATTTTTCAATTCAATCGATGAATCAATCTGTCCCACATAATTATGAATTGCGGTTGCAACAGGATGCGTACTATGGCTTTCTAAGACATTTACCAAATTCAGAATTTCTTCTTTATCAAATTCGGGATTAATAATTACTTCCTGAACTTTAAAAACACCTTCTGTCATTGTTCCGGTTTTATCCATTACAACATTCTGAATCGTCGAAATACTGTCTAGATAATTACTGCCTTTAAACAAAATTCCGTTTTTACTTGCCGCTCCAATTCCGCCAAAATAACCGAGCGGAATACTAATTACTAAAGCACACGGACAAGAAATAACCAAGAAAACTAAAGCGCGGTAGAGCCAATCATTAAATACATAATGATCTACAAAAAGCATTGGCAATACACAAATTGCAATTGCGAGATAAACGACAATTGGAGTGTAGATTTTGGCAAACTTTCTAATAAACAATTCTGCAGGCGCTTTTTTGGTTACAGCTGTTTGAACCAATTCTAGAATTTTAGACAATTTACTATCGCTGTATGCAGTTGTTACCTTTACTTGAACAATTGTATTCTCGTTTATCATTCCCGCAAGAACTGTTTCGCCTTTCTTTTTGGTGTCTGGTTTACTTTCTCCTGTTAAAGCTGCCGTATTAAAGGAAGCTGTATCTGATAATAACTCTCCATCTAATCCCAGTTTTTCTCCAGCTTTAAGCTGAATAACTGATCCTATTTTTACATCAAAAGCTCTAACTTTTACAGCAATGTTATTTTCAAAAATAGTAACCTCATCAGGGCGTGAATCTAGTAGACTTTTAATATTCGATTTTGCTTTGCTGACTGCCATTCCCTGAAATGTTTCTCCAATGGTATAAAACAGCATAACAGCAACACCTTCAGGATATTCTCCAATTGCAAATGCTCCTATTGTGGCAATACACATTAAAAAAAACTCTGAAAAAACATCTCCTTTTATAATGCTTTCGTAGGCTTCTCTCAAAACAGGAAAACCTAACGGAAGATAAGCGGCAACATACCAAGCAATCCTTACATAACCTGAAAACCATGTTTGGGGAAAATAGTTGTCTAAACCAATTCCTATAAGTAATAAAACAAAGGATATGATGGCAGGCAGAAACATTTTAAACAAACTTCCTTCGCTGTTATGTTCGTGATCATGTCCATGATCGTGTCCGTCATTATCAGAATGTACAGGTTCATCATGTGAACAGCTGCAGGATGGTTTTGCTTTATTTTTTGTGTTTTTTATTTCTTTATCTTGATGTATCATGAGGGAAAACTTCTTGTTTAAACTTTTTCTAAATAATGCATTAAATTTACGGTTTTTATGTCAAAGTTTGTTGCTGCAAAGACACTAAGCCACCAAGTTTTTTATTAAAAAAAACATCCTAGTTTGTCATTTCGACTGAAAGAAGAAATCACAAACGTTACTCTACAAAGATTGGCAACACACTTTGTCAAAATTCTAGTGTGATTTTTCCTTTCAGTCGAAATGACATAAAATGAGAAAAAACTTGGCGCCTTCATGGCAAATAATCTAGTGACTATGCTCTCCTCCGCCTTTCATGGCAGACAACAAATAAAAAGCTCCTTTTGTAACAATTTTAGCTCCTGATTCAATTGCACCAACAAACTTAATTTCTGTAAAACCCAAATCTGTTGTTCCTGGAACCACTTCAACCGCTTTAAAATGGACTTCTTTCTCGTGAGCTTCTTCTTTTTCACCTGCTGCATGTTCGTGTTTTTCTTCGGCATGAGCTTCTTCCTGCACAAAAACAAAGTATTTATCGGCATTTCGAACTACAGCATCTTTTGGTAAAGCCGGAACAGTTGCATTAACAATATTAATATTTGCTGAAACATACATTCCTGGAATCAGTCCTTTTGCGTCGGCTGGATCAATTTTGGCATGAACTGCAACCGTTTTACTTTCATTAGAAAATGATTTATTGATTCCGAAGATTTTTCCTTTAATTGATTTATTGGATTGGTTTGTTAATACAAAATCGATAACCTGACCAATTGAAATTGAACCTAAATCTTTTTCATAAACATTCAAATCTAAATGCATTTGACTGTTGTCTACAACTTCAAACAAAGAAACTCCGGTTTGCGCAAAAGCACCTTTAGCAATATTAATTTTTCCCACATAACCGTTAATCGGTGCCACAATTGGAACTACTGAAGTACTCCCTTTTGTAGAAACATGCAAAGCTTCTAATTTGTTTTTCGCCGCTTGCGCTCGCGCTCTTTCGGCAGCTAATTTGGCTTTTACTTCTTGAAATGTTTTTCTCGGATTTACGTTTTCGTCACTCAATGTTTTCTGACGATTGTATTCTAATTGCAGATATTCAACATTGGCTGTTGCCGAATGATATTCTTCCTGCATTTCGATAACTTCAAGATTTTGAATAGTTGCCAAAACTTTTCCTTTATTGACAAATGTTCCTTCTAAAACAAAAATATCCTTCACCGTTCCGCCAATTAAAGTCGAAACTTCGGCAGAATTTTGAGGAGGAACTGTAGTATATCCATTTGCTTTGATAACCTTATTAAGGTTTCTGTCTTCTACAAATCCTGTTTCAATACCTACAGTTTTGTATTGCGATTCTGTTAATGCAACTTCTGTCGTAGATTTTTCTTCTTCTTTTGTTTCTTCTGTCTTTTTTTCATTGCATGAGATTAATATTCCGCTATAAGCTATAAGCAGTAGGCTGTAAGCAATTTTTCTTTGCGAACTTTGCGTTAAAATCGTTGCGAACTTTGCGGTTAAAGAATTATATATATTTTTCATTTTAATTGTTTTTGATGGTTGGAAATTGGAGTTCGACGGCACTTTGATTAAAACTGTGTGTTGCTTCTGCAAGTTGTTTTTTAATATCAATTGCCTGATTTAAAAAACTTATGTAAGACCAATAACTCAAATCGCCGTTTGCATAACTTTTTTGTGCAGTTTCGATAATTTGATTGGCGTATTGCAATCCTTCATTTTGGTAGTAATCCAGATTCTTCTGTTGTTTTTTGAAGTTATTCTGTAATTCTTCTTTTTGCAGGTTCAATATAATTTTGTTTTTATCTAATGCTAATTGCGACTGCGAAATACTGATTTCCGCAGCTTTTGCTTTTGCTGTATTTACGCCTCCAAATAACGGAATCTGAAGTCCAGCGGTAAACCCCTGAAATAAAGACACTTTATCAATCGTTTGGGCAAAATATCCTAAGCCTACTTTAGGAGTTCTCATGGCTTTAAATGTTTTAGCTTCTTTTTGAAAAACCGAAATCTCCTGTTGATACAGATCTGTCATTATACTTTCGGCCTTTGAATCCTGATTTTCTACAAAAGGATATTTTAGCGAAGTTGACTCATCTGGCAGTACATTTTCATTGGTTTGAATAAAAAACTGAAGTTGTTTTTGATAAATTGCCATATCATAAGCCAATTGTTCTTTCTGAGTTTCAATTTCCTTTACTTTCGCTTTGGCACTTATTACCTCAATATTACCACTTTCTCCAGTTTTAAAGCGAAGCTCGGCATTTTTTAGAAATTTCGTATAAATCTCATTTAGCTCAGAATTTAACTTCTGAATCGAAATTCCATACAAATATTGATAATAAGCCAATGTCACAGCTTTTTCAATTTCATAAGAAGATAAAGCTTTGCGTTTCTCTGCCAATTTTGCTAATTCTTCCTGTAACTGTCTGTTAGCCTTTGTAATATTTCCTAACGGAAAAAATTGCTGCACCGAAACATTATGATCATAATCCGCACTATTAAACTGTCCGCCTTGATATTGCACCTGAAGCGGATCCGGCTGAAAGGCCGTTTTTTGTAAAGTCTTTTGCTTTTCTATTTCCTTATCAGCAATTTTTAAATCAATGTTGTTAGATTTGGCAAGCTCAATTGCTTTTTCTAAAGATATTTTAGTTTGCGCTGATGTCAGTGTGGTTATCATTAAAAATGTGATTAACCACAACGTTTTATTCGCCAATATAAACGTACTTAACCGTGAAGTTCGCAAAGAACATGCGAAGTTTGCAAAGGTTAAGTTTCTGTGAGTGTATGTTAAGTTTTTCATCTTTTTTTAAATTTTCTTTATATCCTTTGCGTAAATCTTAGCGTTCTTTGCGTTTAAGTCTCTCTAACATTAAATACAAAATCGGCAAAACGATCAAAGTCAGTAAAGTTGCCGAAAACAATCCGCCAATTACAACTGTAGCCAACGGTTTCTGCACCTCAGCTCCGCCGCTTGTAGACAATGCCATTGGCAAAAATCCTAATGAAGCTACTGCTGCAGTCATTAAAACTGGACGTAATCTCGTTTTGGTTCCAATTAAAATTCTTTGCAGCGGATCTAAAATTCCTTCTGTTTTTAATTGATTAAAGTACGAGATCAAAACAATTCCGTTAAGAACTGCAATTCCGAATAAAGCGATAAACCCAATTCCTGCCGAAATACTAAACGGCATTCCGCGCAGCGAAAGAGCAAATACACCTCCAATAGCTGATAAAGGAATGGCTGTAAAGATTAAAAGTGCCTGCTTGTAACTTTTGAATGTGAAATATAGCAGTATTAAAATTAAACTTAAAGCAATAGGCAATGCAATCGAAAGCCTTTTTGTGGCTTCAACCAAATTTTCAAATTGTCCGCCATACGTTACATAATAACCTGCAGGAAGTTTGAAATTTTTATCCAGCTTTTGCTGAATCTCTTCAACAACCGTTTTAATATCACGCCCGCGTACATTTAATCCCACTGTAATTCTACGTTTTCCATCTTCACGAACTACTTGAACCGGACCTTGCTCGTAATCGACTGTAGCCACCTGAGAAAGCGGTACCTGTTGTCCGTTTGGAAGCGGAATAAACAAATTACTCACATCAGTAATATCAGCACGATTATCTTCATCCATTCTAACTACGACATCAAATCGTTTGCTTTCGTCGTAGATTTTTCCAGCGCTTTCTCCTGCAAATGATGAGCGAATAATTTGATTAATATCTGAAATATTCAATCCGTATAAAGCGATTTTGTTGTAATCGTATTTGATCGTTATTTGCGGCAGACCTGTTACTTTATCCGCTTTTAAATCTCCAATTCCTTCGATACCTTTAATTTTCGAAATTAACTCGGCAGCTTTTGAATCTAGAATTTCCAAATCGTCTCCAAAAATCTTGATCGCAATATCACTTCGACTTCCAGTCATCAATTCGTTGAAACGCATTTGAATTGGCTGTGAAATCTCAATATTAGCTCCTGGAATTACTTCCATCTCTTCTTTCATGGCATTTGCCAGTTCTTCCCAATTACGATACTTGCCACTCCATTCTTTTTTATCTTTTAAAACAATAATCAAATCACCGCTTTCTATTGGCATTGGATCTGTTGGAATTTCACCACTTCCTATTTTGGTTACGATTGTTTTTATTTCAGGAAATTTAGCTTTTAGAATCTGCTCGTACTTAGTGGTAGTTTCAACCATCTGCGTAAGCGAACTTCCTGTCATAATTGTTGCATTAATAGCCAAATCACCTTCTTCAATCGTAGGGATAAATTCTCCCCCCATATTCTGAAAAACAATAACACCTAATACAAACAATCCTAAAGAAGCTCCTAAAACTACTTTTTTAAACTGAAGCGCTTTGCTTAAAAATGGTGTGTATAAATTCTCGAACCAACGCATCATTCTATCGCTGAAATTTTCTTTATGTTCTGTTTTTTTTGAAAGAAACAAAGCACTCATCATTGGTACATAGGTCAGCGAAAGTATAAATGCACCAATAACAGCAAAACCAACTGTCATTGCCATTGGTTTGAACATTTTTCCTTCGGTACCCACTAAAGCTAGAATTGGTAAATACACAATCAAAATTATGATTTCGCCAAAAGCGGCACTATTTCTAATTTTTGATGCCGAATTGTAGATTTCGGTGTCCATTTCTTCCTGCGAAAGTTCCTTTTTACGTTTGAGTTTTTGCAAATGATGCATGGAAGCTTCGACAATAATCACGGCACCGTCAACAATAATCCCAAAATCAATTGCTCCTAAACTCATTAAATTTCCGCTTACGCCAAAGGCATTCATCAAAATAATAGCAAAAAGCATCGCAAGCGGAATTACAGAGGCTACAATTAATCCTGCACGAAGATTTCCTAAAAATAAAATCAGTACAAAAATGACGATTAAAGCTCCTTCTAATAAATTTTTTGTGACGGTTCCGATAGCATTATCTACTAATTTTCCACGATCAATAAAAGCTTCGGCAACAACCCCTTCTGGCAGACTTTTATTAATTTGAATCATTCTTTCTTTAACGCGATCAACAACTGCGCTGGAATTCTCTCCTTTCAACATCAAAACCATTCCTGACACGATTTCACCTTTACCGTCTTTAGTTGATGCTCCGTAACGTAATGCTACGCCTTCGCGAACCTGTGCTACGTCGCGGACTAGAACTGGCGAGCCATTTCGGTTTTTAACCACGACATTTCCAAGATCTTTAACTCCTTTTGCCATTCCGACGCCGCGAATAAAAAATGCGTATTGGTCTTTTTCAATATAAGCACCGCCAGTATTTTGATTGTTTTTTTCTAAAGCATCAAAAATCTCGGTAATGGTTACGCCAAGACTGTTTAATGTATTTGGATTTACGGCAATTTCATATTGTTTTAATTTTCCACCCCAAGTACTTACGTCTGCAACTCCTTTAATTCCTTGTAATTGCGGAATAATGATCCAATCCTGAATGGTTCTTAGTTTTACGGCATCGTATTTATTTTCATACCCTTTTTTGGCATAAACATCGTATTGGTAAATCTCACCTAATCCTGTAGAAATTGGCGCCAATTCAGGCGAACCCGCATATTCTGGAATGTTTTCTTCGGCTTGTTTTAAACGTTGAAATATTTGTTCACGTGCCCAATAAATATCGACATCGTCTTCAAAAACGACGGTTACTACAGATAATCCAAAACGGGAAATACTGCGAAGTTCTATGATATCCGGCACTGTTTTTACAGCCTGCTCTAACGGATATGTAATTAATTGTTCGACCTCTTGACTAGCCAAAGTAGGTGCCGTTGTAATAATTTGAACTTGATTATTGGTTACGTCCGGCAAGGCATCAAGTGGTAATTTTTTAAGCGAATAGCTTCCCCAAGCTATCAAAACAAGGGTAAATAGTAGTATAACGAATTTGTTTCGTATACTAAACTGAATGATTTTATCTAGCATTTGAAATATTTAATGACATGAGAAATTAGACAAAAATTTGTCCTATAATTTTGTGGAAAGTCCACAATTCTCTGACCCAAATATTTTAGTTCTAAATTTTAAAACTAAACAATCGGGCTATCATTATGCTATTTGAGGCGGCTGCCAAATACTTCCATAAAAATTAGAAGCAAATACAGAAATGTAATTTGGTAAAGAAGTTGAAATAATGGCGTGAGCAGCAGGAAAATCATAGCTCACAGAATATTGAAAGCTTAAAATTTGTGCTCCGCAACAGTTGCAAGTGCAAAACGGAGAACATAAATCAGTGTCTTTGTCATGAGAATGATTGGCTTCTGATGAAAATTGAGCTGTTTTATGCATAGCACTATCCACTTCCATATCTGCACAGGGCATATTTGAAAGTATAGTCAAGTAAATTGATAATACTATTGTAATCCATTTCATGACTGTAAAAATAATACTTTATCTCTTTATTTGAAACAAATTATTTTCTAATCCTGTTTTTTAATTGCATTTTCTAAAAAAAATAGTACAAGTCAAAAGAAAATTTATTTAACTTTAACACTAATTAACATAATATTATACATTCAAAATTTCAATCTTTTACATCCTAAATATCTAAAAAACAAAATCGTACATACATCTCAGTTTAAGAATACATTAGTTCTATTTTATTTTGCGCAGTTTTATTAATTAACAAATACCACAATCAATGAAATGCAACACAGTAATATCAGCCTTTTTATTATTCTTTAGTGTACAAATTTTCGGTCAGGTTTATACCGATAAAATCGTAGGACAAAAAAATCAACAATTAAAAGACAGCCTTAAAATAGAAGAATACCCATACGCTCTTCCAATATGGGGCGAAAAAGTTGCTCAAAAGGGCTATAAATTACCTTACTCAGCGGGATTATCAATAAATTATTTTTGGCAGGATTCTCAAATCGATATTAGTCAATTGAATGTTGGTTTTAATAATGGGCCGCAATACAACTTAGATGAAATTGTGCGTTTTGACAAATCTTCGGTCGAAGCCGGTGCACTTACAATACGACCTGATATCTGGCTGTTACCCTTTTTAAATATTTATGGAATATTTGGTAAAGCAAATACTTCAACAAAAATTAATGCCGGTATATGGGTTCCGGATGCCGATAATAATTGGTCGCAAGTTGCTTCTTTCAGCACTAAAGCCAATTTTAATGCAACAACATTCGGTTTTGGTATGACACCAACAATTGGTATTGGCGGAGGCTGGCTTGCATTAGACATGAACATGGCATGGACAGACATCAGCTCTTTAGATAAACCTGCTTTTTCTTATGTTTTTGGACCTAGATTAGGTAAAACTTTTAAGTTTCATAAGCAAGATCAAAATATTGCTTTATGGGTAGGAGGCTTTAGAGTTCATATTTCTGGCGATACTAATGGAAATATTGCAATGTCTGATATTTTTGATTTAACTACCGCACAAGGCAAAGTTGATGATGGTTTAGAAAAAGTAGCCGAAAATCAAACTAAAGTTGATACTTGGTGGAACGGTTTAACTCCTGCACAACAAGCTAATCCTATAAATGCGGCAAAGCATAATACAGCAAATCGAGCTTTAGAAAGAGCGGGAACTTTTTTAACTAATCTTGATGGAGCTCTAAGTACTGCTGGCACTTCTTCTGTTCAATATTCGCTGCAAAAAGCTCCAAAAGATATGTGGAATTTTATTATTGGAACTCAGTTTCAATATAACAAGCACATTATGTTTAGAGCAGAATGTGGATTTTTAGGAAGCCGTACACAGGTTTTAGGCGGACTGCAATATCGTTTTGGACTTTAAACCCAATTATATGAAAAAAGGTTTGCTATTGCTTGCTGCATTATTAAGTATGTCACAAGCGAAGTCTCAGGTGCTGATTTCCTTAATTTTTGGAGACAAACTAAATTCTCCCTTTTTAGAATTTGGATTAGAAGGCGGTATAAACCTTTCGACAATTTCTGATTTGGATAGCTCTGGAAGTAATCCTGGTTTTAATCTTGGTTTTTACTTTGATCTTAGATCGAAGCAAAATCCAGCTTGGATGATTAATACGGGAGTAATCGTAAAATCTCCTATGGGAGCACGCCATATTCCTATGTATTCTTTAAACGATGCGAATTTAGATAATACTTTTGCTGGAGGAACTGTAAATCGGGAAATTCGATATTTTAATGTTCCTATTTTGATCAAGTACCAATTCAAAAATAGAATTTATCTGAAGACGGGACCACAATTTGGTTTGTTAGCCAAAGCTTTTGATGAATTTTCAAAAGATGTAAACAAAGATGATGTAGTTTACAAAAAGAACATCAGAGACCAAATACGTGTTATTGATGTAGGAGTTGCTCTAGGTACTGGATATCATATGAATGTGGGCAATGGATTGAATCTAACGGTTCAATATTATTATGGGTTGGTTCCTGTAATGAAAGGCGACGGCCCAAATGTATACAACAGGTCTTTATATATAACTGCTGGTTTGCCTATTGGAAAAGGAAAAGCGGCTCAAAGAAGAGCTGAAAAAGATGCTGAAATGAACAAAGTTATTCTTCCTGAAGATGAAATGCCTAAAAAATAATATGTATTAATTAAAGAAAAAATCCAAAAAAAAATCACTAC
>NZ_NRQV01000011.1:0-160963 GCF_004119505.1 Flavobacterium sp. YO64
AAATGTTTTAAAAATCATTCCTAAAATATATCATACTATCTCAGCAGTCGAAAGCAACCGTTACGATTTTAGTTTTTAAAGATTGGAGTTGCATTTTTTTTTGCTTAAAAAGCAAAAGATACAGCGAAAAGTCCGACCCGTAGGGAATGCTATAAAAACTTTCGATATGTTATAAGGTTGTGTGTTAGTTTGTTATGTTTTTTTTATCTACTAGAATTTTTATTGATCGACGTCATTGATAAATTGAATTACGCCATTCATAAATACTTTTTGGTCATCCCACATGGCCAAATGACTTCCGTTTGGGCAGTATAAATAACGACCTTTTTTGACTAATTTACTTTGTTCTTCCATTGCTTTTGGATCCATCGTGTCATATTTTGCACCAATCATTAACGTTGGAATTGTGATTTCGTGGAGTCTGTTTTTAATATCCCATTTTGCTAATCTTCCGCTGATACCGAATTCACTTGGGCCTTGCATTAAAGTATAAATTTCTCCATTTACATGTTTGCTGGCACGATTTAAGCCATCTGGCCATTCTTCTAAACGGCATAAATGTTCTTTGTAAAAATTAGGAATTAGCAATTCCATATATCTAGGATTATTGAAATCTTTTTTGGCTTCTAAAGCTCTTATTTCGGCAAGAATTTCTGGTTTCATTTGTTTTGCTAAAACCTCGTCAGCATATTTTCCGTATTCTAGAGCGCTGGCCATCATATTAGATACTAATAATCCTTTCATGTTTTGTTGATATTTTAGTGCATATTCCATCGCTAGAATTCCTCCCCAAGAATTTCCGAGAACATAAAAGTTATTTTTATCTGCATTAATTGCCTTACGGACTTGTTCTACTTCATCAACAAATCGGTCAATAGTCCATAAACTGCTATCTTTTGGTTGATCGCTGTAATATGATCCTAATTGATCGTATTCATAAAACTCAAATCCCTCACGCTGAAAAAATGTTTCAAAACATTCCATGTATTCATGAGTCATTGCTGGTCCTCCATGCAATAGTAAAATTTTGATTTTTGGGTTGTTGCCAAAACGTTTTGTCCAGACTTTAAATTTTCCGACAGGTGTTTTTATTGAAATCATTTTTACTCCAGCAGTTTCTACTTTTTCTTTGTCATATGTAAAATAGTTTGATAAGTTCTTAGTGTTACTTTCATTTTTACAAGATGTTAAAAGAAAAAAAGCTAAAAGAGCAATAATATTACGCATAGGTCTAGTTTTTAATGGTTTTTACTAATTTACAAATTATAGCTATATGTAGAGTACTAATTTAGAATTTGATCTAAGTGTTTGAAAATTATTTTGTTATGATATTTTGAAAACATTAAAATTTTCCTAAATTAACTTGAAAGCATTTTTTGAAGTGGTAAATTAGTAATACTACACTTTAAAGAAATGAATTATGAAAACGAAGGTATTTTTATCCATAATGGTATTGTTAGCCTTAACAATTTCGGCTAGTGCGCAAAAGAAAATTGAAGTAACCGAACTGCCAAAGCCGGCACAAGAATTTTTAAAGAAGCATTTTAGCCATACTTCAGTAGAAAAAGCTAAAAAGGATCCGGAACATGGAGAAAAAGGTTATGAAGTAAAACTGAAAGACGGAACAGAAGTAGAGTTCTGGAAAGATGGTTCATATCGAGAAGTTGAGGGCGGAGATAATCCAATTCCCACTGCTTTTATTCCAGATAATATAAAAGCTTATGTAGCCAAAAATCATCCGAATGAAAAAATTACGCATATCGACTATGGACACAAAGATCTCGATATCGATTTGACCAATAAAATTGATTTGGAATTTACCAAAGACGGTAAAATTATAAAAGACAAAAAGAATGATGTCAAAAAATAATAATGCATGACACAGGTAAATTCCGTTTTATAACTTATCAAATAAATGGTAAGTTATAAAGCAGAATTTTTATTTTAACTCCAAATTTTATGAAAGAACATCTTCAGCGAAAATAGTTTATATTTACATTTCTATTTTTTATTTCATGGAAGAGAATAAACATGTAACGATTTACGATATTGCCGAGAGATTAAATCTGGCGACATCCACTATTTCGCGCGCTTTAAAAGATCATCATACCATAAGTGACAAGACGATTAAGAAAGTGAAAAAAACGGCCGAAGAAATGGGATTTGTTCCTAATACTTTGGCAGCAGGTTTGCGTGGTAACAAAACCAGAACTATTGGTGTTTTGATTCCTACCGTTACACAGCCCTTTTTATCATCTTTAATCAGCGGAATCGAAATCACGGCTCAAAAATCGGATTATACTGTAATCATTATGCAATCGCATGATTCGTATGAAGAAGAAGTCAATATGGCAAAATCTTTATACAGCAATCGTGTGAGTGGTGTAATTTGTTCTTTGGCAATGGAAACCAGAGATACGGCACATTTTCATCAGTTTTCTAACAATAATATTCCGTTGGTTTTTGTTGACAGGGTTCCGAAAGATTATAATACTTTTAGAGTAGTTATTGATAATTATACAGCAGGTTATAAAGCGACCAAACATCTTATTGAGCAGGGCTGTATTCGAATAGCTCATTTAACCGCAGGATCAGAATTAGGAAATTTGTATAATGAAAGAAAAAGAGGTTATATAGAAGCCTTAAAAGACCATAACATCGAAATAGAAGAAGAATTGATTATTAATCTAAACTTTGTTACTTACGAAGATGGCGTAAAAGCTAGTAATACTTTATTTGACTTAAAACCAATTCCTGACGGATTGTTTGCGCCAGGAGATATTTTGGCAGTAAGCGCTGTTCAGACGGCTAAAAAGCGTGGAATTAAAGTACCAGAAGAATTTAAAGTAATTGGTTTTAATAACGACCCGATTTCCCAAATTATAGATCCGAATTTGTCGACTATTACACATCCAGCTGAAAAAATGGGAAAAGCAGCTGCTGAAATTATCATTAAGAATTTAAAATCATCGAAAAATGATGATGCAAAAGAAATCACATTCTTGAATACTGAAGTACTTGCAAGAGAATCTTCTCAAAAATAAGACATAAAATTCAGAATCTAAATACTGAATTCAACCCCGTTATAGCAGGATAGTTTTTATAATTATCCTGCTTTTATTTGTTATAGAAATTATTTTTTCGAAAAAAAGAGAGCTAAAATTTTTTTCTTAAATAACAATCCTATATTTTTACGCAACCGATTGCAATTGTTGTTTTATTTAGGATAATGTATTTTTTAAATTAAAATTTTATCAAATACTTTTAAAAGGAAGTAAAATAGTGATGCTGTAAAAATAAGATTGTAAAGAGTAAATTATAACCATGACTTCATTTAGATTTGTTTTCTTGTTTTTTCTAATTTCTTTTTCGGCTTCGGCACAAAAGGATTATAAATTGTGGCTTCAGTATAATGTAGTTGCTAATTCTGCAATAGCTTCAGAATACAAAAACAATCTTAAAGGAATTGTTGTTTTAGGAAATTCTGAAACTCTTAAAATCGCTGAGAAAGAACTTAAAACAGGATTTTCAGATATGCTCGGAAATATTCCCGAAATCAAATCCGATATAAAAGGAGAGAACAATCTTATCATTGGTTCAAAACCAAATTTGAATGCTGAAATCATAAGCGAATTACAATCTGATTTTGATAAAATAAATAATGAAGGCTTTATTATTAAATCCATTTCTCTTAAAAACAAAAAGCAAATTGTTATTACAGGAAAAAATGATGTGGCTGTTTTATACGGAGTCTTTAGTTTTCTGAGAATACTGCAAACCAATAAATCGGTTAAAAATTTAAATATTGCCGATTCTCCAAAAACAAATATTAGAATCCTGAATCATTGGGATAATCTTGATCGAACTGTAGAACGTGGTTATGCCGGATTTTCACTTTGGAACTGGCAGAAATTGCCTGATTTTATTGATCAGCGTTACATTGATTATGCCAAAACGAATGCTTCAATCGGAATCAACGGAACAGTTTTGACCAACGTAAATGCAAATGCTTTAATTCTGACTCCACAATACTTAGAAAAAGTCGAAGCACTAGCGAATGTTTTTAGACCTTACGGAATAAAAGTTTATTTAACGGCAAGATTTTCGGCACCAATTGAAATTGGAAACTTAAAAACTGCTGATCCAAAAGATCCAGAAGTGATTAATTGGTGGAAAAACAAGTCGGCTGAAATTTATAAACGAATCCCAGATTTTGGTGGTTTTTTGGTAAAAGCCAATTCAGAAGGTCAGCCTGGGCCTCAAAATTATGAAAGAGATCACGTCGACGGAGCGAATATGCTGGCTGATGCCGTTGCGCCTTTTGGTGGAGTTATCATGTGGAGAGCCTTTGTATATTCAGAGCATGATGCGAATGATCGTGCGAAACAAGCTTATGCCGAATTTCAGCCCTATGACGGAAAATTCAAAGAAAATGTAATCGTTCAGGTCAAAAACGGAGCGATTGATTTTCAGCCGAGAGAACCGTTTCATCCGTTATTTGGAGCAATGCCGAAAACGCCTTTAATGATGGAATTTCAGATCACTCAGGAATACTTAGGTTTCAGCACACATTTGGTTTTTCTTCCTAAATTATTTCAGGAAGTTTTGGAATCAGATACATATCAAAAAGGAAAAGGTTCAACCGTTGCTAAAGTTATTGATGGCACTTTATATGAAAACAAATTAACCGGAATTGCTGGCGTTGCGAATATCGGGAACGATTTAAACTGGACAAGCCATCCTTTTGCGCAAGCCAATTGGTATGGTTTCGGAAGACTAGCGTGGAATTCCTATTTAGATTCAGGAACCATTGCAGATGAATGGTTGAGAAGCACTTTTTCAAATGATGAAAATTTCGTTAAACCAGTAAAAAATATGATGATGGAATCTCGTGAAGCCGTTGTTAATTATATGACTCCACTTGGACTCCATCATATTATGGACACAGGACATCATTACGGACCAGGGCCTTGGGTTTCGAATTTGTCAAGACCGGAATGGAATCCAACTTATTATCATAAAGCAGATAAAAACGGGATTGGTTTTGATAGATCAAAATCGGGAACGAATGCTGTTTCGCAATATGCACCAGAAGTCGCCAATATTTTTGATAATTTAGAAACTTGCCCTGAAAAAGATCTTTTATGGTTCCATCATGTTTCGTGGGATTATAAACTAAAAAACAGACAAACTCTTTGGAATGGTTTGGCGTTAAAATATCAGGAAGGAGTAAATCAGGTTAGAGAAATGCAGGATGTTTGGAACAAAGCTGAAAAATATGTGGATAGCGAACGTTTTAGAGAAGTGAAAATGCTATTAGAAATTCAGTATAAAGAAGCAAAATGGTGGCGTGATGCATGTTTGCTGTATTTTCAACAGTTTTCTGGAAAAGAACTTCCAATAGGAGTTGAAAAGCCAACGCAGACTTTAGACTATTTTAAATCATTAAAATTTCCTTTTGCACCGGGAAATGGATAAATAAAAAATAAACACATAGAAACATAGATTTATATTTAATTCAAAAAAGATTAAAGAAAGAAACTAGTTTCTCACACATAGCTATGTGCATTAATGCAAGTGAAATGCCTTTGTAGACAAAGAAAGACTATGTTGCTATGTGCTTAAAAATAGCATTAAAAATATTTTAATAAATTATGAGCAAGAAAACGGCAATTGTAACCGGAGGAAATTCGGGTTTAGGATTTGCAACAGCAAAAAAATTATGTGACAATGGAATCACAACTTACATTATTGGCAGATCAAAAGAAAAAACAGAAGATGCCTGCAAAGAAATTGGAGAAAATGCCATTCCAGTAATCTTCGATTTAAACGATTTGAAAGGGATTCCTGCGATGATTGAAAGCATTACAAAAAATGGCTCAATTGATATTTTGGTAAACAACGCCGGAATCAATATGAAAAAGGAATTTACAGACGTAACCGATGAAGAATTTTTATCAATCATTCACACCAATCTTTTGAGTGTTTTTGCTGTAAGCCGAGAAGTAGTAAAAAACATGAAAGAACATGGAGGCGGAAGTATCATCAATATTAGTTCGATGGCATCCCAATACGGAATTCCAAAAGTAATTGCGTATTCATCAAGTAAAGGTGCAATCGAAGCCATGACACGTGCTATGGCTGTTGAGTTGGCTCAGTTTGGTATTCGTGTGAACTGTATTGCTCCGGGATTTATCAAAACAAAAATGTCATCAACAGCTTTGGATAACGATCCTGAAAGAAAAAATAAGGTATTAGGAAGAACGCCAATGGGCTATTTAGGTGAACCATCAGACATTGCAGACGCCGTTTATTATTTCGCTTTAAGCGAATCAAAATATACTACTGGTACAGTGTTGCCGGTTGATGGCGGAAACAGTATTGGGTTTTAATTTAAAGTTTCTAAGAGGCATAGGCTCAAAGGCTCAAAGGTTTTTTGAAGCCACAG
Organism: Flavobacterium sp. YO64; assembly: GCF_004119505.1. Taxonomy (NCBI): domain Bacteria; kingdom Pseudomonadati; phylum Bacteroidota; class Flavobacteriia; order Flavobacteriales; family Flavobacteriaceae; genus Flavobacterium; species Flavobacterium sp. YO64. The sequence goes on from NZ_NRQV01000011.1 coordinate 6,449, forward strand.
ATTAAAGGATTAAAAAGATTAAAATCAGCTCAATCTGCAAAATCTGCGGGAAACAAAACTTTGCGACTCTACGACTTTGCGAGAATAAAAAAAGTCAATATGATAAAAATGCAGCAAACCATGAGATGGTTCGGACCAAACGACAATGTCAAGCTGATTGACATTCGACAAGCTGGCGCAACTGGAATTGTAACCGCATTACATCAAATTCCGGTTGGTGATGTCTGGACGATTGAAGCGATAAAAGAAAGACAGGAAATCATTCGCAATTTCGGATTGGAATGGACCGTGGTTGAAAGTCTTCCCGTTCATGAAGAAATCAAAAGAGCTTCAGGGAATTATCTGCAATACATTGAAAATTATAAAATTAGTTTACAAAATCTGGCAGAATGCGGAATCAAAATTATAACCTATAATTTCATGCCGATTCTGGATTGGGTAAGAACGAATCATAATTTTATAAATGAAGATGGAAGCAGAGCTTTGTTTTACAATCAGGACGCTTTTACCTATTTTGATGTTTTTCTTTTGAAAAGACCAAATTCTGAAAATGATTATTCAGAGATCGAAAAAGAAAAAGCTTTGCGGTTTGGAAATCAATTGGCTGAAGATGAAAAAGCACTTTTGTTTAAAAATGTTTTGCTAGGACTTCCGGGAAGTACAATCCATTTTACGGCAGAACAGATTTTATCGCTTTTAGAAAATTACGCTGAAATTGACAATCAAAAACTAAGAGAAAATCTGATTTATTTTTTATCAGAAGTAACTCCGATTGCGGAGAAAAACGGGCAAAAATTAGCAATTCATCCTGATGATCCGCCGTTTTCTGTCTTAGGGCTTCCAAGGATTGTTTCAACTGAAGCCGATTTAAAAGCTATTTTCAACGCCGTTCCTTCAAAAGCAAACGGATTGTGTTATTGCACTGGTTCTTTAAGCGCTGATCCCAATAACAATCTCGAAAAAATAATAGACGATTTCGGAGACCGAATTCATTTTTTACATCTTCGAAATACCATCCGCGAAAGCGAAACCATTTTCAGGGAATCAGAACATTTAAATGGAGATGTTAAAATGGAAGTGATTGTTGAGAAATTATTGTTATTAATGAATAAAACCAAAGTAAGTCTGCCGATGCGCCCCGATCACGGTTTCCTTCATAGAGTGGATGAGGAAACAGAAACTTATCCAGGTTATTCTTTGACAGGAAGATTGAAAGGTTTGGCTGAATTAAGAGGTTTGGAAATGGGGATTGGGTATAAATTAAATTTATAATATAAGTTAATTTAGTATCCTAACAGGTTTCCAAAACCTGTTAGGTATAAGAATATAAACGTACTGTTTGTCATTTCGAGGAACGAGAAATCACACTTGGGATTCGACAAAGATTGGCGAAATTCTATGTAGAATTTCTAGTGTGATTTGCTTCGCCAGTTCGCTATCGCTCAGGTCTCCTTGCGTCGAAATGACAAAACTAATGCAAACAAAGAAAATCTTTGATTCTATGTATTTAAAAATGAAAATATCGCATCTGATTTTATTGCTTTTCCTAATCGGATTAAGCACAAATTCGTATGCCATAAATCCAGAAAAATATGTGGTCAATCAGGCTTCTAATGAAAACTTCCCTTTGGTTTCAAAAGGAAAAATAGCTTCGATTTTTTTAGACGATAAAGATTATGCAGGAGTTTTAAAAGTAGTAGGACATTTAGAAAACGATCTTTTTAAAGTTTCAGATTTACATCCGAAAAAAATAAAAAAGATTGCTGAGGCAGAAGATTTTATTGTCATTATTGGGACATTAGGAAAAAGCAAATTTATCGATCAATTAGCCAAACAAGGAAAAATTGATGCCAAAGCACTTCAAGGAAAATGGGAAAAATTTACCACTCAGATTATCGAAAATCCGTTTAAAGGAATTAAAAAAGCATTGGTAATTACAGGTTCAGATAAACGAGGAACGATTTACGGAATCTACGATTTATCGAATCAAATTGGCGTTTCTCCTTGGTATTATTGGGCAGATGTTCCCATTAAAAAACAATCAGAATTGCATGTTTTGCCTGGAATTCATTCGCAGGGAGTACCAAAAGTAAAATACAGAGGAATTTTTATAAATGATGAAGCTCCGGCTTTGTCTGGCTGGGCATTTGAGAAATTTGGCGGATTCAATTCGAAATTCTACGATAAAGTTTTTGAATTGATTCTACGAATGAAAGGCAATTATTTATGGCCGGCGATGTGGGGTCGAATGTTTTATGTCGAAGATCCGGAGAATGCTGTTTTGGCGGATGAATACGGAATTGTCATGGGAACTTCGCATCATGAACCATTAACGAGAGCACATGCAGAATGGGGAAAAGCAAACGGGAAATGGGATTTTAATACCAATTCTGAAGCTTTGATTAATTTCTGGAAAGACGGAATTAAGCGAATGGGAAATAAAGAAACTATCGTTACAATCGGAATGCGTGGCGACGGCGATGAACCTATGACTGAGGGAACTGCGATTGAACTACTAGAAAATATTGTAAAAACTCAAAGAAACATTATTGCAGAAATTACTAAAAAACCTGCTGAAGAAACGCCACAAATGTGGGCACTTTACAAAGAAGTTCAAGATTATTACGACAAAGGAATGACCGTTCCCGATGATGTTACGCTTTTGCTTTGCGATGACAATTGGGGAAATATCCGCAAACTGCCAGAATTAGATGCTAAACCAAGAAAAGGAGGTTACGGAATTTATTATCATTACGATTATGTTGGTGGCCCACGAAATTACAAATGGATTAATACTAATCAAATTGAACGTGTTTGGGAACAAATGGATTTGGCGTATCAATATGGAGTTGATAAAATCTGGATTGTAAATGTAGGGGATATCAAACCAATGGAATTTCCAATTGAGTTTTTCCTGGATATGGCGTGGAATCCTGAAAAGTTTAATGCTGGAAATTTAGAGAAATATTATTTGAATTGGGCAAAAGAAAATTTTGACAATCAATTTACAGAAGAAATTGCCGAGATTTTAAAATTATACACGAAATACAATTCACGAAGAAAACCTGAATTATTGGATGCTAAAACTTATAGTATTTTAAATTTTAACGAAGCAGATCGAGTTGTAGCAGATTATCAAAAATTGGTAAAAAAAGCCAATTCGATAAACGAAAAGTTGAAACCAGAATACAAAGATGCTTTTTATCAGCTCATTTTGTTTCCAGTTTTGGCAAGTGCCAATTTAAATGAAATGTATGTTATAACCGCTAAAAATCATTTGTATGCAGAACAAGGAAATGCCATTGCAAACGCTTATGCTGAAAAAGTAAAAGCATTATTCGAAAAAGACAGTTTGCTGACAAATTATTATCACACTCAATTGGCAAATGGCAAGTGGAATCATATGATGGCGCAGACACATATTGGTTATGATAATTGGCAACAGCCTGAAAAAAATGTGATTCCGAAAACAAAAACAATCGAAATTTCAAACAAAATTCAAGAGGGAGTTTCTACAGAAGATTCTTCAAAGGCTGAAACTTCGATTAATAAGAATAAGAATTTAGATCATGTTATAGGCTTTGTTGAAGACAATGGATGTATTTCGATAGAAAGTAAAAATTATTCTAAAGCAATCAATTCAGATGCAGTAAAATGGACCATAATTCCAAATCTTGGTAAAACAGATTCAGGAATAACAATAAAACCTTCGAATATCAAATCAATTGAAATTTCAGAAAGATCTCCAAGATTGGAATATAATGTTCATTTTTTCATTAAAGGAAAGATAAAAGTAAATGTCTATTTTTCGCCAACAATCAATTTTAAAAAAGGAGATGGTTTGAAATACGGAATTGGCTTTGATGATGAAAAACCGCAAATAATGAACCTTAATGCAGATTCTTCTGAAAAAACCTGGGCTGAATCGGTTGCCAATAATAGTAAAATTATTACCTCAACGCATGAAATTGAAAAAGCAGGAAATCATGTTTTGAAAATTTATGCGATTGATTCGGCTTTGGTGCTTCAGAAAATTGTAATTGAAACTGAAGAGGGGAAAGTTTTGGAGTCGTATTTGGGGCCTCCGGAGAGTTTTAGGAAGGAATGATTCCATAACGTAACACGTTCTGTTTGTCATTTCGACGTAAGGAGAAATCTTCGCAAGAAACTCTACAAAGTTGATCCAGCATGCGGAGCTACTTACGAAGATTTGCTTCGCCTGTTCGCTATCGCTCGAGTTTCCTTACGTCGAAATGACAAGATTGAGGGGAAGCGTTACGGATTTAGACCTGACAGGTTTTTAAAACCTGTCAGGTCTACGTTGAGAAACAAAAAATGATTAACTATTTAAACCAAAAGATATGAAATTTATTAAACCTTATTTAGTTGTCGTCACAACTTTGTTGGCTGTAAGCTGTACGTCACAGAAAGAAACCACTTCATTAAAAGACGCTTATAAAAATGATTTCTACATCGGAACCGCTTTAAGTGCGGATCAAATTGAAGTCAAAAACGCTAAAGAAGATTCTCTGATTCGAAAAGAATTTAATGCGATTACAGCAGAAAATATCATGAAATCGATGTACACGCATCCGCAGAAGGATAAATATGATTTTGTAATGTCTGATAAATTTGTAGCGTATGGAGAGAAAAACAAAATGTTTATTCACGGTCATACTTTAATTTGGCACAGCCAATTAGCACCTTGGATGGAAAAGATTGCCGACAGTACAGAAATGAAAGCTTTTATGAAAGATCATATTACCACAATAGTTTCCAAATACAAAGGCAGAATTAATTCCTGGGATGTTGTAAATGAAGCGTTGAACGAAGATGGAACTTTAAGACAATCTGTTTTTTTGAAAACGCTAGGCGAAAAATATCTGGTTGACGCTTTCAAACTGGCCGAAAAAGCTGATCCAAAAGCCGAGTTGTATTACAACGATTATAATATCGAAGAACCCGCAAAAAGAGTCGGAGCTATTGCTTTAATCAAAAAAATAAAAGCAGAAGGCGGAAAAGTTGACGGCGTTGGTATTCAGGGACATTGGAGATTAAATAGTCCGTCATTAGAAGAAATTGAAAAAAGTATTTTAGAGTATTCGGCTTTAGGAGTTAAAGTAGCTTTTACAGAATTGGATATTACCGTTTTACCAAATCCGTGGGATTTGAAAGGAGCAGAGATCAGTCAGAAGTTTGAAGGAAGCGAAAAAATGAATCCATATCCAAAAGCATTGCCAGATTCTATCCAAAACAAACTCGCAGAACGTTACGAATCAATTTTTAAACTATTTTTAAAGCATAAAGATAAAATCAGCCGAGTGACTTTTTGGGGAGTTCATGATGGGCAATCTTGGCTGAACGATTGGCCGATAAAAGGAAGAACGAATTATCCTTTGCCATTTGATGCCACTTTAAGACATAAAAAAGCTTACGAAAGTATTTTAAAGCTCAAAGAAATTAAAGAATAGGCATCGAAAAAGAGTATGTTTTGAGAAATAATCAACAATCGGTTGTGAAATGAAAAATAACTTAAATAAAGTAAACTAAATTTGCATAATATGTTTTTTTGTCTAATTTTACACAACCGATTGTTTAAATTGAAAATAGCATAATCTTGTCATTTCGAGGAACGAGAAATCACACTAGAATCTCCGCACAGAATGTCGCCAATCTTTGTCGAATCCCGTGTGTGATTTCTCCTTCGTCGAAATGACAAAAAAGACAACTAACTAATCAAAAAAATGACCACAAACCCACGAATGACCAACATTTCACAAAAACTATCCATCAAAGAAAAAATTGGATACAGCTTAGGAGATCTTGCTGCTAATCTCGTTTTTCAGACTTTGATGACGTATTTGGCGTATTTCTACACCGATATTTACGGATTATCACCAACGGATTCTTCGATCATCATGCTGATTGTTGGATTAATTGCCGCTTTTATTTTTAATCCGATCATTGGGGTTTTAGCAGACAGAACGAGTACCAAATGGGGAAAATTCAGACCTTGGATTTTAATAACTGCGATTCCGCTTGGAGTAGTAGCTTTATTGGCGTTTTCAACTCCTGATTTTTCATACAAAGGAAAAGTAATTTATGCCGTTGTAACCTATAGTTTATTGCTGCTTTTTTATGCAGGAAACAATCTGCCATATTCTGCTTTAAGCGGTGTTATTACGGGCAATATGAAAGAACGAAACAGTATGTCATCATATCGTTTTGTAGCAGTGATGTTTGCTCAGTTTTTTGTTCAGGTTTTTATGCTTGGCATTATCAAAAGTGCTGGAAACGGAGATAAAGCCATCGGAATCGAAAAAGTAATGACTGCTTTGGCGATTATTGGAACAATCATGCTTTTAATTACTTTTCTAACGACCAAAGAAAGAATTATTCCGAAACCAGAGCAAAAGTCAAGTGTAAAAGAAGATTTAAGCGATTTAATCAAAAACAGACCTTGGGTTATTATGCTTTCGCTAACAACTTTAGTTTTTGTGACTTTGGCGATGAAAGGTGGTTCGTATGTGTATTATTTTGAGAATTATGTTGACAAAGAGCAATTAGCCATTTTTATTCAGCCTATTCTAGATACTTTATCCAATATCGGATTGAATCATTTTGGTAATGACCCAGTTTCAGCAGGTTTCGGATTGTTTAATGCTGGCGGAATTATCTTTATGATTGTCGGAATTACATTGTCGAAAAATCTGGCTGACAAATACGGAAAAAGAAATGTTTTTGGCTTGTTTTTATTCATTTCGACTTTGTTTATTATCGCTTTCTATTTCTATCCGCCAACATCAATCGGCTTAATATTTTTCTCCCAAATCCTGCATGGATTTTTCTACGGAATCACAATCCCAATTCTTTGGGCAATGATTGCCGATGTTGCCGATTATTCAGAATGGCTAAACAATCGTCGTGCTACAGCAATTATATTTTCAGCAATGATGGTCGGTTTAAAAGCAGGATTAAGCATTGGAGGAGCTTTAACAACTTTGTTTTTGGGTTATTTCCATTACGCACCAAATTCAGCTGTACAGACCGAAACAGCAATTAACGGAATTAAATTATTGGTCAGCATTTTTCCTGCAATTCCATTTTTAATAGGAGCTGGATTATTGTTTTTCTATAAAATCAATAAAGAAATGGAAGTGCAGATCGAAACAGAATTAAAAGAAAGAAGAACTTAATTATTTAAACAAAATAGTACTATGCCTGAAGATAGCATTGAACACATTAATTTTGAGGAAATTAATGACCTGGCAATTTCAAAGCCTTTAGTATCCCATATGTACACGGCCGATCCTTCGGCGCATGTATTCAACGGAAAAATTTACATTTACCCATCTCACGATATTGATGCCGGAATTCCGTTTAACGACAATGGTGATCATTTCGGGATGGAAGATTATCATGTTTTTTCGATGGAAGACATTTCATCAGAAGTTGTTGATAATGGCGTCGCGTTGCATGTGGATGATGTGGCTTGGGCCGAAAAGCAAATGTGGGCACCAGATGCAGCGCATAAAAATGGAAAGTATTATTTGTATTTCCCTGCCAAACGTGCTAGCGGAATTTTCCAAATCGGTGTTGCTGTTTCAGATTCGCCAGTTGGCCCTTTTGTTCCTGAAAAAGACGCTATAAAAGGAAGTTACAGTATCGATCCAGCCGTTTTTGAAGACGAAGATGGTAAGCATTATATTTATTTTGGAGGCATCTGGGGCGGTCAGCTTCAGAAATACCGCAACAATATATATGATGATAACAACGAAGAACCTTTGGCAAAAGAAAAAGCTTTAGGGCCAATTGTAGCGCTATTAAGAGACGATATGTTAGAATTTGACGAAGAACCAAAAGAGATTAAAATTTTGGATGAAAACGGAAATGAGATTCTTGCAGGCGATAACGACCGTCGTTTTTTTGAAGCTTCTTGGGTTCATAAATACAACGAAAAATATTATTTCTCTTATTCAACAGGTGACACGCATTTTATCTGTTATGCGATTGGCGACAATCCATATGGGCCGTTTACGTATCAGGGAAGAATTTTAAATCCTGTTGTGGGCTGGACATCGCATCATTCTATTTGTGAGGTTGAGGGAGAGTGGTATTTGTTTTATCACGATTCGAGTTTGTCAAAAGGTGTAACACATCTTCGAAGCATGAAAGTAACCAAAATCGATTATCTCGAAGATGGTTCAATTATCACAATCGATCCTTACGGAATAAGAAGATTATTGGATTAAAATTTTAAGTTATCTATTAAAAGAAATGTTTAAAGCAAAAAGATTAGATATAAAATTAGTAAGCGCAGTCATTTTAATGAGTGCTTTTTCTTCGTGTAAAAAAATTTCGCAAAAATCACAATCGGTTGTGTATTCCGATTATGCTTCTTTTGACTGGTTTGATTACCGAGGAAATGACGATGCCTATTCTAATTTATCTAAATCTGATGGCGAATATCTGAATCCGATTTTGGCTGGATTTTATCCAGATCCTACAATCTGCAGGGTTGAGGATAAGTTTTATTTAGTCAATTCTTCTTTTTGCTATTTTCCAGGATTGCCCATTTTTGAAAGTACCGATTTGGTAAATTGGAAACAAATAGGAAATATTATAAACCGTACTGAACAAGCCGATTTTGGCAATTCTCGTTTGTCGGGCGGAATGTACGCGCCGACAATTCGATACAATAAAGGAACATTTTATGTGATTTGTACCAATGTAAGCGGAGTCGGTAATTTTATTGTTACGGCTAAAAATCCAGCTGGACCTTGGTCAAATCCGATTACACTTCCAGATGTTAAAGGAATCGATCCTGATCTCTTTTTTGATGAAAACGGAAAAGTTTATATTACGCATAACGGGCCTCCGCCTAATAATGTTTCGCTTCATGATGGCCATCGTGCCATTTATATGTTGGAATATGATTTGGAAAAACAAAAAACCACAACAAGCCCCAAATTGGTTATTAATGGCGGAACCGATATGTCTAAAAAGCCCGTTTGGATCGAAGGCCCACATGTGATTAAAAAGAACGGATTTTATTATCTGCTTTGTGCTCAAGGAGGAACAGGTTTCAATCATTCAGAAGTAATTTTTAGAAGTAAAAATATTTACGGACCTTATGAAAGTTATGCTGAAAATCCCATTTTAACGCAGTCCCATTTAGATCCAAATCGTAAAAATTTGATTTCGACAACAGGCCACGTGGATTTTGTGGAATTGTCAAACGGAGATTGGTGGTCAGTATTTTTAGGCTGCCGACCTTATGAAGGCGATTTATATAATACAGGAAGAGAAACTTTTATGATGCCTGTAGAATGGAAAAACGATTGGCCAGAAATTGTAGGTGGAAATCAGCCGATTCCGATGATTCATAAACGACCAAATCTTCCACTTTCTAAAGAAAAAACAGAACCATTAAATGGAAATTTTATTTCAAAAGACGATTTTGATTCGAATAAATTAGATTTTAAATGGAGTTTTATTAGAACGCCAAAAGAAAAATGGTATGAACTGATTAATGGAAAATTGCTGATAAAACCAAGATCAGAATCAATTCACACCGAAACTAATTTTTCTTTTATAGGAAGAAGACAACAGCATTTAAAATTTGAAGCTTCGGTGAAGTTTGAATTTAATCCGAAAGATAACTTACAGGTGGCTGGTTTAACCGCTTTCCAAAACGAAAAGCATTATTTTTTAATTGGAAAACGTCTGAATTCAGATAATAAATTGGAAGTGTTTGTTGAAAGAACAACAGACAAAATCAATAATGGAAAATCGGAGATTATTGCAAAGAAAGAACTTTTGGATTCTGATAAATCATTATTTGTAAAGATTGAAGGAAACGGAAGATTGTATAGTTTCTATTATAAAACTGCTCAAAATGCAGATTGGGTTTTATTGATAAAAGATGTTGATGGTTCTATTTTGAGTACAAAGGAAGCAGGAGGTTTTGTGGGAACGTATTTGGGGATGTATACTTCGAGTAAACATTTTGAGAGATAGTTTTGCGTATAGTTTTAGGTGAAATTTTCCATGCAGTTTGTCATTTCGAGGAACGAGACCCGAGCGATAGCGAACAGGCGAAGCAAATCTTCGCAAGAAGCTCGACAAAGATTGGCGATATGCTTTACGGAGTTACTTGCGAAGATTTCTCCTCCGTCGAAATGACAAGATTATGTGGATTCTCGTTATGGAGTTACTTGCGAAGTCCCAGAGGGACGATATATTTATAGAATTTTTAGAACAGACGATTACAAAAGCCCCAGCGGGGCGATATATTATTTGTGGCAAATGTGTCACTCCGCTGGAGCTTTTAATCTGTCGGTATTCGATTTACTATAAATATTCCGCTCTTCCAGAGCTAAAAAAATAACATAATTCATGTAAAAAATAATTTTTTATAAAAGTTTTTTAGCTACTTTAGCATAACAGAACGGAACAGAACGGTATGCTAAAAGAAGAAGAAAAATTTGAGTTTATAATGAATCACGAAAGTGATATTCCGAAGTATCAGCAGTTGGTTGACGGAATCACAAATGCTATTGCGGAAAATATTTTACAGAAGGGAGATTTGCTTCCGTCTGTGAATGTGATCTGTAAGACGTATCAGCTTTCGAGAGATACGGTTTTTAAGGCGTATTCGATTTTAAAAGAGCAGAAAGTGATTGATTCTGTGCCGAATAAAGGTTATTACGTATCGGGAGAAACCAGAAAAGTACTTTTAGTTTTAGATACGTTTAAGGCTTATAAAGAGGTTTTGTACCATTCGGTTGTGAATAATCTGCCGGATAATGTGATTATTGATGTGCAGTTTCACCATTATAATATTGATGTTTTTAAAACGATCATTAATAACGGAATTGGAAAGTATTATAAATACGTGGTAATGAATTTTGATCATAAAGACATTGCTCCAGCATTGTCGGCAATTTCGAGTGATAAACTGCTTTTGATTGACTGGAATATTCAGGCAAAAAAAGCAAATAATTATGTTTTTCAGGATTTTGGAAAAGCGTTTTATGAGTCTTTGACAGAGGCGGTTGATTTGTTTAAAAAGTATAAAAAGATACAATTTATATATCCTGATTTTACGAATCACCCGTGGGAAACGGTGGAATTTTTCAAGAAATTCTGTGCTGATTTTGGTTTTGAATATGAAGTCATTACCGATCCTAAAAAGTTCAATATCGAAAAAGGAATTGCTTATATCAGTGTTAGCGACAGGATTTTGGGACACTTTTTGGAACAATGCAAAGAGAAAGATTTTGAACCTGGAAAAGACGTTGGATTTTTATCGTACAACGAAACCCCAATGAAGAAATTTATATACAAAGGAATTTCGGTTGTCTCAACTGATTTTAAAGAAATGGGAACCAAAGCAGCGGCATTTATTACGCATGACGAAGAAACGAAGTGTTATGTGCCGACAAAATTAATAATAAGAGAATCATTGTAAGTATGTATTATATCGGATATGATATTGGAAGTTCTTCTGTCAAGGCAGCCTTGGTAGAAGCAGAAACGGGTAAAAAAGTAATCGTTTTGAATGAACCGCAAAACGAAATGGAAATCTTGTCGATTCACCCAGACTGGGCAGAACAAGATCCTGAAATTTGGTGGCAGCACATTTGTACAGCAACTAAAAGAGCGATTAAAGAAGCAAATATTGAGGCATCAAAAATTCAGGGAATTGGTATTTCGTACCAAATGCACGGATTAGTAATTGTTGACAAAGATAACACTCCATTGCGAAATTCAATTATCTGGTGTGACAGTCGTGCGGTTGAAATTGGGAATACCGCTTTCGCCGAAATTGGAGAACTAAAATGTATGGAGCATTTATTGAATTCTCCAGGGAATTTCACAGCATCGAAATTGAAATGGGTTAAAGAAAACGAACCAGCAGTTTACAATAAAATTGCTAAATACATGCTTCCGGGAGATTATATTGCTTTGAAACTGACAGGCGAAGTAACGACAACCAAAAATGGTTTGTCTGAAGGAATGCTTTGGGACTATAAAGAAAATAAAGTAGCCGACTGGCTTTTAGAATATTACGGAATTGATACAGCATTGACTCCAAAAATTGTAGAAAATTTCACGAATCAAGGTGTTGTTACAGAAAAAGCTTCTTCAGAATCAGGTCTTCCTGCTGGAATTCCGATTGTGTATAGAGCAGGAGATCAGCCAAATAATGCTTTGTCACTAAATGTGCTTCGTCCGGGAGAAGTTGCGGCAACAGGTGGTACGTCAGGTGTTTTCTATGCTGTGACAGAAACAAATTCAGGAAAAAGTACTCGTGTAAACAACTTCGTTCATGTAAATTATACGGAATCAAATCCGAGAGTTGGAAAATTGCTGAATATAAACGGAGCAGGAATCCAATACCGATGGATGCGAAACAATATCGGAAATGAATCCTACGAAGAAATGAATGAAAAAGCATCTCAGATAAATGTAGGTTCACAAGGATTGGTTGTCATTCCGTTTGGAAATGGCGCTGAAAGAATGTTCAATAATAAAAATATTGGATCTCATATTTTAAACCTAAATTTTAATATTCATACCAACGCGCATTTATTTAGAGCATCTTTGGAAGCAATTGCATTTTCTTTTGTTTACGGAATGGAATGCTTGAAAGATGATAATGCAACGATTAATGTAATTAGAGCGGGAAATGATAATTTATTCCGTTCCGAAATTTTCTCTAATACAGTGGCGACTTTAATTGGACATGAAATAGAAATTTACAATACAACCGGAGCAGTAGGAGCGGCAAGAGCAGTAGGCTTAACAGATGGCGACTTTGAAAAATTTGGTTCAGGAATTACAACAAACGATCATGTAATGACCTTTTTACCTCTAAAAAATAAAGAGGAATACGAAACGGCATATAAAAAATGGAAACAAGAATTAGAATTAATAATAACAACTAAATAAAAAAATCAAATGATAGTTTTAGGAGATAAAGAATACTACAAAGGTATTGGCCAAATTAAATTTGAAGGAAAAGAATCAGACAATCCGTTGGCATTTAAATATTACAATCCAGACCAAGTTGTAGCTGGAAAAACAATGCGTGAGCACTTTAAATTTGCTATTGCTTACTGGCATACTTTCTGCGGACAAGGAAGCGATCCATTCGGACCAGGAACACAGCAATTTGCTTGGGATGCTTCATCAGATCCATATCAAGCGGCAAAAGATAAGGCAGATGCTGCTTTTGAATTCATCAGCAAAATGGGATTCGATTATTTCTGTTTCCACGATTACGATTTGATTGCTGAAGGAGCCACTTTTGTAGAATCAGAAAAACGTTTGGCTTTTATTACAGATTACTTAAAACAGAAAAAAGCAGATTCTGGAATTAAATTGCTTTGGGGAACTTCAAACTGTTTCTCAAATCCAAGATTCATGAACGGAGCAGCTACAAATCCTGATTTTAATGTAGTAGCAAGAGCCGGTGGACAAGTAAAATTAGCACTTGACGCTACAATCGCTTTAGGCGGAGAAAACTATGTATTCTGGGGTGGTAGAGAAGGTTATATGTCTTTGCTAAACACAGATATGGGAAGAGAGTTAGACCACATGGCGCAATTCTTAGCAATGTCTAGAGACTATGCAAGATCTCAAGGTTTTAAAGGAACTTTCTTTATCGAGCCAAAACCAATGGAACCATCAAAACACCAATACGATTTTGACTCGGCTACAGCAATCGGATTCTTGAAAAATTATGGTTTAGATAAAGATTTTAAAATCAATATTGAAGTAAACCACGCTACATTGGCGCAGCATACTTTCCAACATGAATTAGAAGTGGCTGCAAAAGCTGGAATGTTAGGAAGTATTGATGCCAACAGAGGTGATTACCAAAATGGATGGGATACAGATCAGTTCCCAAATAATATCCAGGAAACTACTGAAGCTATGTTGGTTTTCTTAAAAGCTGGAGGATTACAAGGTGGAGGAGTTAACTTCGATGCTAAAATCAGAAGAAATTCTACAGACTTAGAAGATGTTTTCTTAGCGCACATTGGGGGAGCTGATACATTTGCAAGAGCTTTATTGACTGCAGATAAAATCATCACTTCTTCTCCTTACGAAAAATTAAGAACAGAAAGATACAGCTCATTCGATTCTGGAAAAGGAAAAGATTTTGCTGACGGAAAATTAAACCTTAAAGATCTTTATACTATCGCTCACGAAAATGGAGAATTAAATCTTCAAAGCGGTAAACAAGAATTGTTTGAAAACATTATCAATCAATATATTTAATTGATTTAGATTTTCATATCAAACCTAACAGGTTTTAAAACCTGTTAGGTTTCTACAAAAAAATAGTGGGATAAAAAGATATCTGAAAAAAAATAATTTTAAAAGTGATAGCTATAAAACGTTAAAGCGTTTAAACATGATTTTTTTAGATGAAAACTTCGAAAATGTGTATTAAGATTATGACTTTTTGCATTGAGATTTCAGAAAAATAGATTGAAGGTTTAGTTACTATTTTTTGAAAATTGAAATGGGTGGAAAGTCAGTTTGATAAAATAATGTGAGTTATTTTTTATTGAAGGTTTTTTGAAGAGCAGAATCAATCGAAATGCACATTTTTTACTTACTAGAATTTAGACGCATTGCAGTGCGTCTCTACTACTTACTTAGACAAAGAACTACGTACAGTTTTGTCATTTCGACGAAGGAGAAATCTCCGTAAGTAGCTCTACAAAGTAAGTAACCAATCTTTGTCGAGTTTCTCGCGAAGATTTCTCCTTCGTCGAAATGACAAACTGCATGTTTTACAGTCGACGATAAATAACTTTTCAAAAATAACTAATCAAACCAAAAAACATATGAAATTTTTTATTGACACTGCCAATCTTCAAGACATTGAAGAAGCACAGGCTTTAGGCGTTTTAGACGGCGTTACCACCAATCCGTCTTTAATGGCAAAAGAAGGCATTACAGGAAAAGAAAATATCCTAAAACATTATTTAGACATTTGTAATATCGTTGACGGCGATGTTTCGGCTGAGGTAATCTCGACTGAATTTGAAGGAATGGTAAAAGAAGGTGAGGAATTGGCCGCTTTACATCCTCAGATCGTAGTGAAACTGCCAATGATTGGTGATGGTGTAAAAGCCTGTAAATACTTTTCTTCAAAAGGAATCAAAACCAATGTAACTCTAGTGTTTTCTGCTGGTCAGGCTTTGCTTGCTGCTAAAGCTGGAGCGACTTACGTTTCTCCATTTTTAGGACGTTTAGATGATGTTTCGACAGACGGAATGCGTCTTATTGAAGAAATTAGAGAAATCTACGATAATTACAATTATCAAACGCAGATCCTGTCAGCATCGGTAAGGCATACGATGCATATTGTAAATTGTGCCAAAGTAGGATCAGACGTTATGACCGGGCCGCTTTCTGCGATTAAAGGATTATTGAAACATCCGTTAACAGATATTGGTTTAAAGCAATTTGTCGAAGATGCGAAAAAAATGAATCTGTAATATAATAAAATCCATTTTTTACTTTTTTTTGGGGCTCCCCTCCAGTTATTCTGAGGGGAGTTTTTTATACAATAAAAGCAACCGATTGTTACTGTTTTATTTTTTGTAAGAAATGTATTGTTTAGAAGTTAATTGTTTGAAATGCAGTTTGTAATGTCTTCTAAGTCTTGTTTTATAAGGGATTATTAAGGATTTGGTTTAGTTTGATTTTCAATAGAATATTGCGAAGTTTTAGTCGGTTTAAAAAAAATATAGAAATTTAACATTTTATACTTTTTTTAAGATTTTGAGCTAAACAATTTATTATCTCTAACGTTTTCGTTGTGATTAAGCTTGTTTTTGATGATTATTTTGTTTTTTTGATTATTTGTGTTTAAAACGTTTTTTTTAATGGTATTTTTTTGAAATTGAGAAAAAAAATTAACGCAACCGATTGTGTGTTGTTGTTTTTTGCATATATTTGTTTTGACTATAAGCTATTATTTGTATGATTTTAAAAAAGGGAAAATGATAGTAAGTCAGTTAAAAAAAGAAAAACTAACTAAACCATACTATTAACTTATTAAACCAATTATTTATGACTAACTTTTTAATTACTAAAAGCAGATCAAAATACTTTAAGAATTTGGGATTCTTGATCCTGATGCTGGTATTTTCTGCTGCAGTAAATGCGCAAATTACTGTATCAGGTACTGTATCTGATAGTAATGGACCAATACCAGGTGTTAATATTATTGTGAAAGGAACAAAGACAAGCACCGTTTCTAATTTTGATGGAACGTACACACTTCAATCTGTTCCTGCAAATAGTATTTTGGTCTTTAGCTTCATAGGATATAAAACACATGAAGTTTCGGTAAATAATAAAACTAAAATTGATGCTTTACTGGAAGAGAACTTAAATGACTTGAAAGAAGTTGTTGTTGTTGGATATGGAACTGTAAAAAGAGCAGATTTAACAGGAGCAGTTTCTACAGTCAGCAGTACAGCAATAACTCAATCTGTTGCAACAACAATCGATCAGGTTTTACAAGGACGTGCTGCTGGGGTGCAAATTCAACAGAATAGTGGTACGCCGGGAGGAAGTTCTTCGGTACGTATTCGTGGGATAAGTTCTATTACAGGTTCAAATGAACCTATTTATGTAATCGATGGTGTAATAATTGATGGAAACACAGGCTCTTTAAATTCAAATCCGCTTGCAGGAATCAACCCAAATGATATTGCTTCGATTGATATTTTGAAAGATGCTTCGGCAACAGCAATTTATGGTTCAAGAGCTGCAAATGGTGTTATTATGGTGACTACCAAAACGGGTAGAAAAGGAGATTTGACTTTAAACTTTGACAGTTATGTAGGATGGCAGCAAATGCCAAAAGAATTGCAAGTATTAAATCTTAGAGAATATGGTACTCTTAAAAATACTCGTGCTGATTTAGGCATCGTTCAAAGAGATCCTTATTTTATTCGTCCTGATTTATTAGGAGAAGGAACAAACTGGCAGGACGAATTATTTCAAACAGCTTTAATTCAAAATTATAATTTATCGGCTTCTGGCGGTTCTGATAACACTACTTATGCATTAGGAATGTCATATTTTGATCAGGAGGGAACTATAATTGGTTCTTCTTTTGATCGTATGACTCTTCGTGGAGTAATTGATTCTCAGGTAAAGAAATGGATGAAAGTTGGAGTGAATATGAATGTTTACAAAACTAATCAGGTTACAACAGTAAACGATGATTCAGTAATTCTAACTGCTCTGAAACAAACTCCAAATGTTGCTGCACGTAATGCCGATGGTACTTTTGATGGCCCAGATACTACAGAATTTGTTCAAACAAATCCATTAGGAATTGCTTTGTTGAAAGATAATCATGCTAAAAATTATGGAATTAGAGGAAATGCTTACGCTGAAATCAGTTTTACAAAAGATTTAAAATTCAAAACTCAATATTCGCTGGATTATGGTTTTGGAAATAACTACACTTTCAATCCATCTTATACTTTTGGTGCATTGTCTAATGAGGTGAGAGAAGGAAGCAGAACAAAATCGACAAGTGAAAACTGGATTTGGAATAATTTATTGACTTATAATAAAGTACTTGGAAAACACAGTATTAATTCTATGTTAGGTCAAGAATTACAGGAACAAAAATGGGAAAATCTTTATGGATATCGTTCTGGATATTTAACAAACGGAGCTACAGATTTAAATGCAGGTGACCCAACAACAGCAAGAAACTCAAACGCAAGTTCTACAAGATCACTTAGTTCTTATTTTGCAAGAGCTGCTTACTCATTTGATGATAGATACTTTTTAACAGGAACTATTAGAAGAGATGGATCTTCGCAATTTGCAGAAGATAACAAATGGGATTGGTTTCCGGCAGCAGGTTTAGCATGGAAAATATCAAGTGAAGGATTTTTAAAAGAGAATCAGACGATTAATAATTTGAAATTACGCGCAGGATGGGGAGTTACAGGTAATTCAACTGTACCAAATAATGCTTACACATCTGTATATGGCACATCTGCAACAAATTGGGGAAGTGGTCAAATTGCAACAAATACAGCTAATCCAGATTTAAAATGGGAAAAAACAAATCAAACTAATATTGGTTTAGATCTTGGACTTTTCAATAATAGAATCGAAGTTACAGCCGATGTTTATTACAAGAAGACAGATGATTTATTATTAAGATTATCACTTCCAGCTTATGTTGGTACAACAGGGCAGGGATCTACAGCGCCTCCTTATGCTAATATTGGATCATTAGAAAATAAAGGTATTGAGTTTACAATAAACACAATAAATATGCAGCGAGAAGATTTTCTTTGGAAATCAAATTTTAATATCTCGATGAACAGATTTAAAGTTTTGAAATTGAATTCAGAATCTGGAGTTTACGATCAGACTTTACAACAAGGTTCTGATGTAACAGTGGTTACTCGCAGCGCCGTAGGACAGACATTGGGTCAATTTTACGGATATAAAGTTATTGGGCGTTTTGAAAAAGCAACTGATTTTTATTATAAAGATGCAAGCGGAACAGTAAAACCAACAGCGCTTCCAGAAGGAATGCAGATTGGAGAAAACGGAGTTTGGATTGGTGATTATATGTTTGAAGATGTAAATAAAGATGGAGTAATCAATGAGAAAGACGCGGGTTACATTGGAAATCCTAATCCAGATTTTACTTTTGGATTTACCAACAGCTTTTCTTTCAAAGGATTTGATGTGAGTATAATGTTTACTGGATCTTACGGAAATGATGTTTTAAATTATCAAAGACGCTGGTTAGAAAATCCTCGTGAGAATACCAACTTATTGAAAACAGCTTTAGGATATGCACAATTAGAATTAATTGATCCAACTGGGCCAAACGATTATCGCAATGTACAAATTGTAGGCGGAGATCCATATATGCCAAGAATTGGAGCTTCATCAGCATCTTCGGCCTCTAATTATCGTTTGAGTAACAGATTTGTAGAAGACGGATCTTATGTTAGACTTAAAAATATTTCATTAGGCTATAATCTGCCTAAGAGTTTATATTCTAAATATGGAATTTCAAACATCAAAGTATATTCAAATATGCAGAATGTTTTGACTTTTACAAAGTATAAAGGATATGACCCAGAAGTTGGTGCAATAAATCAAAACCAACTTTTAAATGGCATCGATAACGGACGTTATCCTTCGCCAGTAACAACTACTCTTGGAATAAATGTTAATTTCTAAAAACTGCATAATGAAAACAAAGAAAATATTTTATACGGCTTTAATTATTGCATTGCCATTTGTTTGGACGAGTTGCAGCGACATTTTAGACGTTGAACCAAATGATGTAATTACTAAAGAGAATTTTTATAAAACAGAGTCTGATTTTCAGGCTGCAACAGGACCTTTATACAACAAAGTATGGTTTGATTTTAATGACAAGTTTTATTACGGTTTAGGCGATGGACGTGCTGCAAATATGTATGCTCCTTTTTCAGATTACGTTTATCCATTTACAGATTTAACAGAAACTGGATTAACAGGGCCGTTGGTTTCAGCTTGGGCTTCGTTGTACAATGTAGTTCAACAATCTAATAATGTGATTATCGGAATTTCTGGAAGTCCGCTTAGCGATGCTGTTAAAAATAAATATATTGCCGAAGCTCGTTTTATGAGAGGAACAGCATACTGGTATTTGGCTTCATTATGGGGAGATGTAATTATCTCAACAGATCCGAGAGAATTGGTAAAAAATCCAATTGTAAACAAAAATCCAATGAAAGATGTTTACGAGTTTTCTATGCGTGATTTAGAATTTGCGGCTAAATATCTTCCAGAAACTGCAGGTCAGGCAGGGCGTTTAACAAAATATAGCGCATTCGGAATGCTGTCTCGTGTTTACTTGTCATTTTCGGGAGTTAGTGATAATCCAAACAGTGGAACCCGCAATCAAACATATCTTGATTTAGCAAAAAAAGCAGCTGAAAAAGTGATTAGTTCTGGGCCTTATAGTTTGATGACAAATTATGAAGATTTATTCATGATTGACAATAACAACAATACAGAATCCATGTTTGCTTTACAATGGGTGCCAAACGGTGATTATGGAGTAAACAATACACAGCAGGCTTATTTTGCATTAGGTTCTGATATTACTGGCGACGATGCAGCTTGGGGATATTGGACAAGAGCTTCTTATAATGTTTTGCAAGAATATGAATCAAAAGATCTTCGTCGTAAAGCAACTTTTATGGGGAATAAAGATCATTATGCCGAAATCAATAAAGCAAATGGAGGTTACACGGTTGATCACGGAAATGATTTCCTTACCATAAAAAAAGGAGTTGTAGGTTCTACAAAAGACAATTCTAAAATTACCCGTATGAATTCGGCCTTAAATACTTATATGCTGCGTTTGGCAGAAGTTTATTTAAACTATGCCGAAGCTGTATTAGGGAATAATGCAACAACGGCAGATGCAACGGCACTTATGGAAGTAAACAAATTACGTACACGTGCTGGTTTAGATCCAAAAACGACATTGACTTATGCCGATATTATTCATGAAAGACGAGTTGAATTGTGTATGGAAGGACAATATTGGTACGATTTAGTTCGCAGAGCTTACTACAAACAACAAGAAGTAATCAATTATGTTACAGCACAAAATAGAGGAACAATAACTCCAATTTTGTATGACACAGCAACTAATAAAGTTACAGTTGACGCTTCAAAAAGTACTAGTCCAAGAGCTATTGGTGTAATTGATGCAACAATATTTACACTCCCTTATCCAGAATCTGAGTTAGTTCAGAATCCATTATTGAGAGAAAATCCTGTTCCGTATCAGTTTACAGAAGAGAAAATTAAAGACTTATTCTAGTATTCAGAAATAAAAAATTAAAGAAATAGTAATATGAAATATATTTTAAATAAAAAGTATTGGGCGCCCATCGCACTTCTTACAATGATGGTTTTCGGCATGCTGTTTACCTCTTGTGATAACAACGATTCACAAGGCGGTGCGATCACAATTTCAAGAGTATTTTTAGAAGATGTCAATTCAACAGTGCCGGATAGAGAAGTTAGTTTTGCCCGTTTAGGACAGTTGCTGCGCATTGAAGGTTCGGGATTTGAGGGACTTAAGAAAGTATACATCAACGGATATTCTACCTATTTTAATGTGGTTTTTGTATCTAACAATTCGATGCTTGTAAGCGTTTCGGCAGATACACCAATTTTAGAAGCAGATCCATCCGTAAGAAATACAATTCGTTTTGCAAATGATTCTAACGAAACTACTTTTAAATTTGAAATTCGCTCTGGAAAACCTGCTATAACTAATATTTCTAACACAATGCCAAATGCAGGTGAAACTATAACAGTTATAGGTACTGGATTAACCGAAGTAAGTAAAGTAGTTTTTCCTGGAAATGTTGAGGTAACAACAGGAATTACATCAACAGAAGATGGCGAATTATTTACAGTTAAAGTGCCAAGCGGAATTTCAGATTTAGGAGGATCATTATTTGTTCAAACTTCAAATGGAGGTGTATATTCTCCAGCATATTTTAATTGTAAAAGAGGTGTTATTTTAGATTTTGACGGAAGAGGACAGCACAGTTTTTGGGGTACGCCTCCTGCCACAGGAATGATTTTGGGCACTGATATAGAATCGGCTTCGATAGGTGCAGGAAATCTTTCGCAAGGAAAATACGTACCGCATCGCCCGTCTCGTCTTGCTTCTATTGCTCCAGCAACAGGCAGAGCAACAGAAACATGGACAGCAGGAACTGGTGTTGATAACTGGAGAGCACAGTTAACTCCTTTTATTCCAGCCAGTACACCACTTGATAAAGTTGCATTTCAATTTGATATTTATGTACCAGATGCTTGGAAAGATTCAGGTTACTTGAAAATATGTACAGTCAATAATTTTAATGCAGGAACATGGTCTGGCGGAGTTTACAATTATATTCCTTGGCTTATTGATGGAAAATCAGTTGCTTTCCAAACTGCAGGATGGACAACGATTACCATTCCATTAAATAAATTTTATCAATGGTCTAAAGAACCTTTTACTTTCGAAGCTGTTTTAGCTTATCGAGAAGCCGCAACCTATCAAAACTTTGGAATTTGGTTCGAAAATGCAGATGTAAAAATGAAAGATGTTTTAGGAAATACCAGTGAAGTAGAATTTCCTTCAAAAGCAACTTCGGTAAAAGTATATACCGATAATTGGAGAATTGTACCATTAGACACACCAGTTTACAACGATTTTAACTAACAAAACTGCAAAATGAAATATAAATATATCTTACCAATAATTGCTTCATCATTAATGATTTTGTCATCATGCGATGATAATTTGATGGAGTGGGGAAAAGACCCGGAACATGGAGAAGTAACAGGAGCTGAGCTTCCGTTAGCTTTAGTAGAAAAAATTAGCCGTTACGAACCTTTAAAAAACTATTCGGATTTTTCATTAGGAAACGGAATCGGAATAAGTTTGTACATGAGTGATGCCAATTATAGAAAGATTGTAAATGAAAATTTTGATGAGGTAACACCGGGTTACGAAATGAAACACGGCGCAATGGTAAATGCAAAAGGTGAAATTAATTTTACCAATGTAGATGCTTTTATCGCGGCAACAAAAAGTGCTGGACTAAAAGTTTTTGGACATACTTTAGTTTGGCATTCCAATCAAAATGCAAGTTATTTAAACGGTATTATTGCACCAACCGTAATTCCGGGTTCAAGCGGAACTAATATTCTTGATGTTGCCGGTTTAAAAAACGGAACGTTTACAAATTGGTTAAGAAATAATCCAGGAAAAGGAATTTCTATTGCAGCAAATTCTGGTTTAGCAACAGGTTCACAAGCTATTAAAATGGAAGCAAGTGCAACCTCTTCGGCAGCACATCATTTACAATTAATATCTCCAAATATACCTATTGTGACAGGACACAACTATGAGATTTCATTTTATATAAAATCTGATGTTGCGGGTAAAGGACGTGTTGCATTTAATACCTCTTTAACCAATCAGTGGCCATATAAAGATTGGTTTGCAACGGGAGGAACTTGGACAGAGGCTTTTGCAACGACTTCTTCTTGGCAGCAAGTTAAAATCAAAGTAGCTCCTGGAGATTTTAAAGCAGGAAGTACCACATTCCAGTTTAATTTAGATTTAGGGTATTTGCCAAATGTAACTTATTTAGTAGACATAAACACTATTGCAGTTGTTGATCTTGATGCTTCTACTGGACCTGTTAATCTAGTTTCTAATGGAACTTTTAATTCAGGAATAACAGGATGGAGTAAAGCAAATGGAGCCGATAACGCATTGAGTCTTGCACCGGCTGCTAATGCTTTTGAAGGAAGCGGTGCTATGAAAGTTATTAATGCAACTGATAATCCGGGGCTGCAATATAAAACACAAATTCAAACATTATTCACGACTCCTTTAACAGCAGGTAAAAGTTATACGACATCCTTTATGATTCGTTCAGAAGCACCTGGTTCAATGAGATGTTCAACAATGCCTGGAAGTTTAGCAAATTATCAGGGAGACCAAACAACTTCTACGACTTGGAAATCAATTTCATGGACTATTACAGCCAAAGGCGGAGAAACTGGACTTAGTTTAGATTTGGGTTTGTTAGCTGGGACATATTATATCGATAATGTTTTAGTAACTGACGGAGCATCTTCTGGAGGAGTTACTGCACCAATTACAATTGAAAAAACAGATGCCGAGAAAACCAAAATTATTGGAGATGCCATGACCGATTGGATTTCTAAAATGATGACCCATTACAAAACAAGCGTTTTATCATGGGATGTTGTAAATGAACCAATGAAAGAAGATGGAACTTTAAGAAATGGAACCGAAGGTGATACAGCGACAGATTATTTCTCATGGGTAAAATATCTAGGAAAAGATTATGCCGTTTCAGCATTCAAATTAGCACGTCAATATGGAAATGCAACCGATAAACTTTTCATAAATGATTACAATTTAGAATCGAGATTAGATAAATGTGACGGATTAATCGAATACGTAAAATATATTGAAAGCAAAGGAGCAACTGTTGACGGAATCGGAACGCAGATGCACATTGGTTTAACGACAGATAAAGATAAAATTGTTCAGATGTTTCAAAAATTAGCAGCTTCAGGAAAATTAATTAAAATATCGGAGTTAGACATAAGATTAGGAACTGCAACACCAACTGTAGTACAACAGGCTTCACAAGCAGAAATGTATCAATATGTTATCGATATGTACAAAAAACACATTCCGGCAGCACAGCAATATGGAATCACGATTTGGGGAGTTTCTGATAATTCAAAAGAACATGAATATTGGCTTCCAAATGAATCTCCAAACCTTTGGGATGCTAATTATGTTCGCAAACATGCGTACAAAGGCACTGCAGATGGTCTTGCAGGAAAAGATGTAAGTTTAGGATTTTCGGGTGAGTTAGTAAAACCGTAGTTTTTTTAAGTTGAGTATACGCGTAGTTTTGTCATTTCGAGGAACGAGACCCGAGCGGTAGCGAACAGGCGAAGCAAATCTCCGCAAGAAACTCCTCAATCAGAATCAAAAAAGCTTTGTCAAAGTTTTAAACTTTGACAAAGCTGCTTTGTTTTATTTTTAATATTAAAATAAAAAGTATGTTTCATATTTTAAAAAAAAGGCTCCTTCTGATAACCTTATTTATAATACATTTTGGATTTTGCCAAAATATACCCAGTCTTGAGAAAAAAGGAAATAAAACACAATTAATTGTAAATCAAAAACCATTCTTAATACTTGGAGGTGAATTAGGGAATTCCTCCGCAACAAGTATGGAAAGCATGGAAACTATTTGGTCGAAATTGGTTGACATGAATCTCAATACAGTCTTAACACCTGTTTATTGGGAACTTATAGAACCAGAAGAAGGTAAATTTGATTTTTCGTTAATTGATGATTTAATTCTTAGAGCACGAAAAGAGAATTTGAAACTTGTATTTCTATGGTTTGGATCTTGGAAAAACAGTATGTCAAGCCACGCTCCAGCTTGGGTAAAATTGAATCAGAAAAAATACCCAAGAGTGAAAGATGATCAAAATCGCAGCCATGAAATTTTAACGCCTTTTAGTGAAAACAATCTTCAAGCCGATTTAAATGCGTTCAAAAAATTGATGATGCATATTAAAGAATTGGATCAAAAAGAGCAAACTGTAATTATGATTCAAGTCGAAAATGAAATCGGAATGCTGCCAACCGCAAGAGATTATCATCCGCTAGCAAATGAAATTTTTAAAAAAGAAGTTCCCAAAGAATTACTGCAATATCTTCAAAAAAATAAAGAAAAACTGGTTCCAGAGTTTTTAGAAATTTGGAAAAAAAACGGATTCAAAACTTCAGGGAATTGGGAAACGGTTTTTGGAAAAGGACTTCATACAGATGAAATTTTTATGGCTTGGTATTTTTCAAAATTTACCAATCAAATTGCAAAAGCAGGCAAAGAGATTTATCCAATTCCGATGTTTGTCAATGCAGCTTTAAATGCACCCGAAAAAAAACCAGGTCAATATCCGAGTGCTGGACCGCTTCCGCATCTTATGGATGTTTGGAAAGCTGCGGGAAATTCGATTGACTTTTTGGCGCCCGATTTTTATAACCCATCTTTTAAACAATGGAATGATTTATTTACCCGTCAAGGCGATCCGTTATTTATTCCCGAACATCGTTTTGATGAAACGGCGCCTTTTAAAGGTTTATATGCAATTGGACATTATGAAGCAATTGGTTTTTCGCCATTTTCTATAGAATCTGTTGCCGATGCCAAAAAGGAACCTCTTGGAAAAATTTATGATTTGATACAGCAGTTAACTTCAACTATTGAAACCAATAAAGGGCAAGGAAGAATTGATGGTGTTTTGTTAGACAAAGAAAATAATACACAGATTATTAAATTGGGAGATTATGAATTTACATTCAAACACGATTATACTCTAAATTGGTCTGACGGAGCAAAAGCTGAAGTTTGGCCAATGTCAAGTGCTATTATTATAGAAATTGCTAAGAACGAATTTTACATTGCGGGTTCAGGAATTGTTGTAACTTTTAAACCTTTAAAAGAAAATTTAAATGCAGGAATTTTAAAAACAGATCAAGGAAAATTTGAAAATGAAAAATGGAAAACCATAAGACATTTTAATGGAGATCAAACCCATCAAGGCAGACATCTCAGAATTTCAGTTGGCGATTATGAAATACAAAAAATAAAATTATATACTTATGAATAGTTTTTTTATTGGCCACGAATTACACGAATTAACACTAATCTATACTTTGTCTATAAATATACAATCGCACGATTTTTTTGATTTGTGAAATTGAAGACAACTATAAAAATTAGTAGCAATTCGTGTAATTAGTGGCAGAAAAAACTTTAGCCACAGATTAAAGGATTTTTTGATAATATGTGTAAATCTTTTTATCCCGATAGCTATCGGGAGTGGCAAAAAAAACAAACAAACCGTATGAGAAAAATTATATTAGCATTTTTAATAACCTTCAGTATCAATGCGCAGATAAAACTACCCCGATTAATAAGCGATGGAATGATTTTACAACGCGATACAAAAGTCAATATTTGGGGCTGGGCATCGGCAAATGAAAATATAGAATTGGATTTTAAAGGGAGAAAGTATAAAACCATAACTTCCGAAGATGGAAAATGGGCGATCGAGCTTCCGTCACAAAAAGCAGGCGGACCTTTTGAAATGACTTTAAAAGGTTCTAATACAATTGTACTAAAAAATATTCTCTTTGGTGACGTCTGGCTTTGTTCAGGACAATCGAACATGGAACTTCCGATGGAAAGAATTAAAGATAAATACAAAGACGAAATTGCCAAATCTCAAAACTCAAACATCAGACAGTTTTTAGTTCCTGATGAATATTACTTCGAAAAAGAAAGAACCGATTTTTCTTCTGGTTCTTGGGTTGAAGCAAATCCAACAAGTATTTTACAATTTACAGGAGTCGGCTATTTTTTTGCCAGTGAAATCTACGAAAAATACAAAATTCCGATTGGCTTAATCAACAGTTCTTTGGGAGGTTCGCCTGCAGAATCTTGGATCAGTGAAGAAGGGATAAAAAAGTTCCCAGATTATTATGCAGAATATTTAAAATTTAAAGACGGAAAACTAGAAAAACAAATTGACGAAAATGACCGAAAAGTAAGTTTAGATTGGTATAAATTATTAAATCAGACTGATCTTGGTTTAAAGAACAGATGGGCAAATTCAGTCGATATTTCCGATTGGAAAACAATGAGTATTCCAGGTTATTGGGCAGATGGAGAACTAGGAAATACAAATGGTTCTGTTTGGTTTAAAAGAGAATTTACTTTAGAGAAAATAAAAGAAAGTCAGGCTAAATTAATTTTAGGACGAATTGTAGATGCCGATTCTGTTTTTGTAAACGGAAATTTTGTTGGAACAACGTCGTATCAATACCCACCGAGAATTTATTCTTTTAATGCTAATATTTTAAAAGAAGGAAAAAACGAAATTACTATTCGAGTTATCAGCAATTCTGGCAGAGGAGGTTTTGTAACCGATAAACCATACGAATTAAGTATTGGTGATAAAACAATAGATTTAAAAGGGAATTGGAGCTATAAGTTAGGTTCGAAAATGCTTCCGCTGCCAGGGCAGACTTTCGTGAGATGGAAACCAGTCGGACTTTACAATGCCATGATTGCTCCATTGAAAAATTATCCTATAAAAGGTGTTTTATGGTATCAGGGAGAAGCAAATACTAAAAAGCCATCGGAATATTTTGCACTAATGGAAACCTTGATAACCAATTGGAGAACACTTTTTAGACAAGAAAAACTGCCTTTTTTACTGGTTCAGCTTCCAAATTTTATGGAACCAAAACCAGAACCTGCAGAAAGTAATTGGGCAGCTTTGAGACAACAGCAGTTGAATACCTTGAAAGTTCCAAATACAGGATTGGCAGTAGCAATAGATTTAGGCGAATGGAATGATATTCACCCATTAAACAAATATGATGTTGGAAAAAGATTATCGCTTCAGGCTAGAAAATTGGTTTATGATGAAAAAACTTTGGCAGCTTCAGGACCGCTTTACAAATCGATAAAAAAAGAAGGAAACAAACTAATTTTAAGTTTTTCAAATGTTGGAACTGGATTGGTAATCAAAAACGGAATTGAATTAAAAGAATTTGCCATTGCAGGAATCGAGGGAAAGTTTGTTTGGGCAAAAGCTGTAATTAAAGGAGATAAAATTATAGTTGGTAATGATTCCGTCGCAGATCCAGTCAAAGTAAGATATGCTTGGGCAGATAATCCCATAGAAGCTAATTTATTTAATAACGAAGGATTTCCAGCTTCTCCGTTTGAAGCGGGCTTAGATGTTGAATGAATTTGGTTGAGTTTAGAGTGGGATAGACAAAAAAGATTTTATCGTTTTCTTGTACTATCTAAAATAAATAAGAGTATAAAAAGAAAAAACCGATTAGTTTCCTAATCGGTTTTCTTTTGCGGAGAAAGAGGCTCCGCCACCTGTATCGTAAGCCCCAGCAAACACTGGGTGTCATGTTATGTCAAAAATAGAAGGACACTAATAGGGCACTCTTAAATTTATTGGGTTTAATAACCTCTGTAAATGTAGGAAAAAAAATCGAGAAATGGCTTGAGAATTTCTGAAAATTTGATCTGATTTGATCTGTTTTACTCTTTTAACATTTTGATTCTAGACGAAAGTAATTCGATCAGTCCTTCTTTGTGCTGTTGGATTAAACCTTGAATATGAAATTTTGGACTTCAATAATTAAAATGTTTAATTCTGTTAAATATTTTTCTCAAATTAGGTCTTTTTTTTTTTTGTTTTTAAGTGTTTGAAAAACAGGTAGTTGTACGTGTTTTTGTTCTTTGAGATATTCTTATATTTATTGCATTCTTTTAAAGCAGATAAAATAGTAATCCATCACGAAGGAGTATAAACAGTATTCAGTAGAAAAGAGCAATGCGAAAAATTCTTGCATCGGTTCCAATACAGATCTTATAAAAAGGAAAGAGATGAAAATCAGATACTTATCAGTATGTTTGTTTTTGTTTGTGAATTTTCAAACTAATGCTCAAGTAAGCAAAGTTGCAAAAAGGATCAAAGAGTTTTTTTCTGTGCCCTCTAATAAAGTATTAATAATAAAAGAATCTAAAGATATTCCTTTAAATAGTATTAAACCAAATGAAGTGAAGGAGCCTTATCAGGTTCCTGGCAGTTACAGAGAAGCAATTGCAGATAAAAGTACGATTCGATTGAGTGAAATAAAAAGATCTAAATACGGAAGAGATCTGTACGGTCATGAAAAAGATTTTCCAAAAGATGATACTGTTATTTTTGCATCTCCAACTGAAAAAGAAAATTTTATGTATCTTATAGATAAGGATATAATTGATGTTGATGCAACTGATTTTAATAAAGAATTTATAGCGGTAACATCTATTTTGAAGAAAAAATATGGAGTTACTCAGTTTAATGTTAAGAATCAAAAATTCATCAACGCTGTCAATGATGTTATGGCCCGGAACGTCTTGGCTAATTGCAAATTTATTGATTTAAAGCAAAAAAACGGGAATATAAGTTTTGCTGTAATGGTATTCCAAAAATACTGCAAGCTTCCTGTAACTGGCAAATTAGATGGAAAGACAATTAATGCGTGTAATATGTTGACCTACAAGGGTATTAAAAAAAAGGCTGTGGAGGAAGTTGTTTCATCAGGCAGTGCTCGAGTAGATTTTGATTACAGCTATTCAGGAAATTCGGTAATAAGAAAGGATGTAGATATGTTTCTGCAATCTAAGTACCTTAAGCCAGAAAGGATGTTTAGTTTAACTATAGACAAGACTGATTCTAAATGGAAAATCCCCTACCTAAAATACATTGCCGGTGAGAAATTAATTTCCTCAGACAAAGAATTATGGACAAATATTGCCGTTGAAAAAGGTTTTTTCAGGTATCAAAAAAATAAAGGCCTGCAGCTGACCGGCGAATTGGATAATGCAACCTTGACAGCATTGAAACGTGATATTGTTGAAAGGGACGACAAAATCTTTGCAATAAATTCTGATGAAACATTTTTGTATAAAAATAAGACATATCAAAAATTTACTGAAGTTCCATTCCAAAGTTCAGATCACTTATCTTTTGGCAGGACCTTATCATCTGAAGAAGCAGGCTACCTAATGAAAAGGGGAGTAAAATTTGTCTACAACAATAAGGCATATTTAAGACAGAGAGACAAATCTTTCAAAATTATATATTTAATTTCAGAAGATCCAGCAACAGTTCAAAAGTTGTATGATTTAGATGAAGCCAATGCCAAAAAACTTATTTCATTTTCAGCCGGACTTTTCAGGCACAAATCAATTACAACCGTTTCTTCATTTGATGAAATGATTGCCAAACAAAATGAAATCATCAAAAACCATGAGGTTCCCATCTTAATTTTTCATAATAATGTCGACAAAATAAAACTCGCCCTTTTTGACCCGGAATGCAATTTTATAACCTGCAATAGTTTTACAGTAAATCCGGATGCCTATTTGATATCAACGGATTATTTGGATATGCAGGCAATAGTCCAAGGAATCACTTCAAGCTGTCAAAATAAAACGCTGTATGGATTTTATTCAGACTTTACTAGTTGCTATTTTTCTTACATGAAGCAGAAACATCAGCAAACGACCTTGCTGTATTTAGGAAGCGCGGCTACAATTGGAGGTGCTTCTTATGCAATAGTATATTATAATCAAAAAAAATAAAAAATATGAAACTATTTGGAACAACAATTTCAGAAACCAAAAGAGCGCTCCAAACCGGAATTCATGCGGGCGGAGAACAGGTTACAGCCGATGACAAGACTAAGGCTATAGGGAGGATTATAGTAACGTGTCTGATGATTTTTTTGGCGACTTATTTGTTTACACAAGGCAAAGACGCCGCCGCAGGCACCATTGTTGGAGCTGTTATAGGTTACTGGATCAAGTAGATATTGGAGATTTAATTAAAACAGCAAATGCGAAAAGACTCTTTAACCTGTATCGAAAGCACCAGCTAACACTTGGTATGACAATAGGTAACTCTTAAGATTGTTTGGTATATAAACCTCTGTAAATGTGGAGAAAAAATCTTAAAAACCCAGCAGCAAGCCAGAATTAACACTGTTCCTCTATTTTGAAAATTGTTTTAGGCGCCCTTGATAAGACTGCTGATAATTTCTTTTGGTTTTATCTTCGAGATAGGATGCTGCAATAAACTGATACACTTTTTCTGACTGTGAAGTCATAGAAGCAAACAGGACATTAAATATTTTTTCCTCTATTTGGGCTTCTTGCGAAAGTTTTAAAAACTGACTTTTGATACTGCCTTGAGCCCACTTTCTAGGCAGCAGGCCATCTTCTAAGGCAAAAGGTCTGTCCTCGATATGGATTCTGCTGTTCAGCAGGTCATATGCAGGACTGAGACGAAAGTCTCCCATAGGGGTTTCAAGCAGGGAAAAGTTTTTGAAATGTGCATCGCCATTTGAAAATAGATAATTAAACATCAGTATCTTCAAAAGTTTCGGTGCTTCAATTCTGTATAAGGGAAGGTGCTGCTGCATGAGCTGAAAAATTTCCAGATAATTTCCCTGATATTTGTAGTTTTCTCCATGCGTCTGAGGAGTTCTCTGGGCAAGTGAGGCAAAGTCGTCCTGAGCTAATTTGGATCCATCTTCTTTTACGTCAAAGCGTTTGGTGATATAAGCAGGGGTTCCGTCGCTAAAAAAAATAAGTGCGTTCTCGGCCGTTTCAATTCCATATACTTGTCTTGCGATCTGCATAGTGAGGTGCTCATTGGCAGGCATTTCATAAGGGAGCCTGCCTGCGTTTGGAGCGGGTTTTAGAATGTAAGTCCCTCTTTCGCCCTCGGAGATCAGTCTTAATTTATTTTTATCAAGCAGTACTGAAAATTTTTCCTGTACACCTGAAATAGACATATTCATTCGGTTTTCTTCGAAGAGTTCGTCCATTTCTACATCTGACGCCGGAGATGCATATGGCAGAATATGAGATACTTTTCTGCCGTTAAAAACTCTGTTTAAAGCGGTTCTGCTGTAAGTGTCAAATCCTGGTGCCAGGGTGCCTGGGCAAAAATGTATTTCAGGTAAGCTCATTTTATTCAATTTTTAATACTCTGACAGCTCCGATACTGTCATTTTTTGCTGTTGTCATTAAAATGCCGAAGTAGTCATTGCGGTCAATTTTATTGTGCCTGCAGACAATTTGTTTATTGGATCCTTCCGGCAGCATATTGTAGAAGAATGGAAAAAGAAAATCCGATTTATAAGTTGCGTCAGATTTGGGAAGCGTCAGGCTGATCGCTGGTGCATTCAAGTCTTCTATCCAATGATTATGGTATTTGAATGTAAAACTGCCGTCGTCATGCTGGGTGAGTATGCCGGCAGGACGATCCTTGTATAAAATTTCGGCTTTTCTCATTTAAATGGTTTTATATTTTTAACCTGAAGGGTAATTTCAAGCCCTAGTACGTCAGCGAGTTTAGACAGAGTAAGCAGAGTCGGATTTCCTTTGCCGCTTTCAAACTGCTTGAGCGTGCGTAATCCTACTCCTGATAATTCTGCCAGTGTTTCCTGATTTACCTGAAGAGTTTCCCTCCGATCCTTTATAATTTTAATGATTTCTGTAAAGTGCATTATAAGGCTCTTTTTTATGCAAATATAATAGTTTTTATTAAAAAAATACTTAAAAGAGCATTAAAATGCACTATTTGATGTTTTTTATGGCTCTGTGATTTTATTGTTATCTAATAGTGCGTTAAAATGCACTATTAGGCTGTTTTTTTACATAGTTTTGTTGCTGTTCTTTAGCGATTAAGATGATTTTGTATGATAAAAGATCGATCTTTAGTGTAAGTTAATTTTAAATTAATTACTAGGCACTTCAATTTTCGTAATAATTTAAAAGTGATTGATTAAATAATGTATGTTGAAGAAACACTCAAATATCTTAAAAATGAACTATATATTTTTGATTGGGCAGTTTATTCATTCAAACCATTATTTTTTTGTATTGAAATAAGCGCCAATAGAGGCTATTTAAGTACAATATCAGCTTCTTTTATTTCTCCCTCTGGTCCGCTTGTAAAAGTCTGGGCTTTGAGGTCATAATGGTTATTGATTTCCAGCAGCCCTATTTTGCCTTTAGCATTTATATAATAGGTTGTATTCGGAGCCAAGTCTGTAAGCAGAATCATTCCTTTGCTGCTCGTTGACAAGTATTTGATGCTCCCTCCGCAATTTGGAAAGTTGGCAGTATAAAAATTCAGGTTATTATAAACGCAGACGTTTACATTGGCAAGAAGATTTCCATTTTCATCTTTTGCTTTCAGTCTCAGGCCCGTTGTTTCAGGCTTTAGTTCTGAGTTCAACTCAATTTTTGAATCCCTTGCAATTTCAAAATTATTGGAATAGGAATAAGCAACGTATCCAAACTCGTCTGCTCTCAAAGAATCGGCATCCAGTTCTGTTACAAGCGATGAGTTGAACTGAATGATGGTGTCGGTCTGCTTCACCATAATTTTATATTTGCCTATTGCACGAGCCTTATAGGAGAAAATGCCAGAAGCTCCAGTTTTTCCTGTATAGATCGGGGTTGATGCATCATTGTAAAAGATGCTTATACTGGCCCCTTTTCGGACGTCTTCTTTCAAGTTTGTTGCGGCATTGAGATATTGGAGATTGATTGTCGATAATGCGTCGCCCACATACTCTGCTTCATTTTCCTTGTCGCAGCTCAAAAGAAGGACAAAACTGAAAATTGCGATACTAATTAAAAGATAATTTTTCTTCATATTTTTTTCTGTTTTCATTTTGATTGGTTCGACCAAGCAGCTGTATTTTAAAATCCTCATATTTTTCAATATCTTTTGGTTCCACCTGCATTGTCTTTTTAGGGGTATTTGAAAAACTTTCGGTTAAAAGGATATATTCCTTGGCTATTTTACCACGTTTTACCGCGCTGCTTTCATTGGAGAGTATCGTCTCGTAAATGTTTTTCAAACGCAGTTTCGCTTTTTGAATATGGGATTTAGACTCGCTCAGCTCAATTTCTTTTTTCCAAACGGATGACATTATCCAGCACACAGGCATAAGTAGATTTGAATCCACAAAGGCTTCGTCCCTAAAATGCCTATTGGATTCACGGATGAGCTGCGTCTTATTGAAAGCGCCTCCTGTTAAAAATTGACGCAAATTTTTGCTGTATACCTTGTTTGGCAGGGTCTGGTCTTTTAATTTAGGTTCATTTACAGTTAGATCTGTCAGTTCTGAAGCGTACCAGGTATTTTTAGTCTTGAATTTCTTTATTGTGCATCGGATTTTATAAACGCCAGCAGTTTTAAAAATATAGCCTTTGGCATTGCAGTGCAGATTTAGCGAGACATACTTTTTTGATCCAGGTTTCAGAAGTGAATATTGGCTATCGAAACCGCAGCCTTTTTTTAAGTCCAGTTCCAAGGATTCTCCGTCTGGGCCGTACAGTTCGATGCAGAGGTTTCTTGAATATTGCCCTAGAGGCATAGGAAGTTTTGCCGTTTTTGATGTACTGTTGGAAATCACAACACTAAGTGCGATGATATCCCCTTTTAAGAAGTTCAGATCTTCTGTGAAGCTGTCGAGACGGATTTCCAATTCATTGCTTATTCTTCTATGATCATACTCATCTGAAGTTGAATATTCGGTTAATCTGCCGCCTGGCTTTGCAAATTTTGGATAACTGGTTACAAAATCGATATCGTTTTGATTAAATTCAAATCTAATATTATTCGGCCACTTGGGTTGCAGGGGCGATTCGATCAAAAGGTTAGTCTGGGTCATCATAAAAAGATCCCGTTCATGAACAAGGTTTAGGCAGTGGCCGATCTCATGCAGGATGGTTCTCCCCATCAAGGTCTGCAGAGACACTGGGTACTGGCCTGCAATTTTCATAATTTCTGATTCAAAGACCGCGCAGCCATTCCGTGTGCTTAAAGGTTTGTCATGATCATACATCTTTCCTAAAATTTTGTCGATATGCAAGGATGCTATAGTCAGCAGAATATGCGATTGGTTTTGCTGCACCGCCGCCTTTCTTATTGAAGAGTTTTGCTTTGCCTCACGCAGAAGAATTTGTAGTTCGCTGTCATTAGTGGCATCTCTTAATAAACCGTAATTTAATTGGCTCGGGCTGATGTAGGTATGGGCCGTAATGCCCAAAGGCAAAAGCCTTTCTGCCAATAGATTCACAATCCAGCTATATTTTTCAGGATTGCCAATTCGGTAATTCACTTCAATGTGTAACACCATCTTGTACTGGATTATAGTTCAAACAATGATTTGTTGCTGCCGAATTTGAACAGGTTGACAAAAAAAGCGCCGTCTACTAGGATGGATATGCCGCTTCCCGTTACCCATTTATGTTCGATTTGGCTTGGCACGTTCCCAGAACCAGTCAGAACTTCAGATCTTCCAACATGCAGTATATAGGCGACAGAAACGCCGCTGAATATTTCCAGTCCGACACCTGGATAAAAGCTTTCGGTGATATCCTTCATGGAAAAGCCTGTATAAAGGAAGGGCGATACTTTTCCTTTCCATATATTGATATCCCTGATGTCTGTTTTGCAGAAAAAAATCTGAACCCCAAAAGTGCCGTCTATTCCGGCGCGGTCTTCCGTCAGGCTGAACGAATTATCTGGATTTTTTGTATAGTCCTTAACCTTCAGATTGCTGAAAACCATTCCTGCCTTGAATCGTATGT
Organism: Flavobacterium sp. YO64; assembly: GCF_004119505.1. NCBI lineage: Bacteria > Pseudomonadati > Bacteroidota > Flavobacteriia > Flavobacteriales > Flavobacteriaceae > Flavobacterium > Flavobacterium sp. YO64. The sequence goes on from NZ_NRQV01000011.1 coordinate 42,370, forward strand.
TATAAAGCTTGTTGACCCTGAAATTGCCCTTGAAGACTTCTACCGGGGCTGCCGCCGTCCCTGTGCTTAAGGTGTAGTCCAGGCGCTGCGGCGCGTCAAAGACTGTATTGTAGTTTAAATTCTCTGTCTTATAGATTGGCGAAGAGCTTTTGGCAAACAGTACAGGAAGTTTGGGCTCAACTTTTAAGGATTGAAGGAATTCGATCTTTTTGTTAAGCAGTTGATATTTTTCAAGAAATTTCAATACATCATCATTAATGCCTCCATCACCTTGATCGCTCAGATAGCTTTTAGATCCTTCTTCTGTTATTAGTCCGATATCGGATGTAATGGCAGTAGGAATTACTTGGATTTTAGTTGGATCTCCTTCTTTTTTGTTTTGGGTAAAAATTGAAACATGGTCTTTTTCAGTTATTTCCTTCAAAGGATCCGTCATTAGCAGATAGTTTTCTGCAGCATCATGAGATATCATATAGTTATTCTGCTTCTCGCTGGTGATCTTAACTATTCCGCTGTACCAGTAGATATCAGAGCTGTTTGTACTGGGAATTGCTTTGCTCTCTGCTTTCAGCCTTGCTTTTATATCTGAAATGACTTCCAGATCCTTGTCCAGGCTGCCGCTTATGGATGTCAGCTTAAAAGCCTCCTTTGCAACAAGGGCATCAAATGTCTCTACCAATGCCTTTTCTTTATCGGTAACTTTCGCAGCTTGCGAATTGGAAGGGCTAGAGATAAGAGGCTGTGCTTGGTACTCGAACGGATTTGTGGTCGGTAGGCCTTTGCTTAACCACATCCAATTAAGGAACCAGGACTTGATGTTTTTTGACCGCAAGTTGTCCAGCATTGCCTCAACTTTTTTGTTAAGGTCTGCAATAGATTTGTTGCTCTCTACTATCCAAGTATTATCTATCGGATTTGATGCTGAATCTTTGAAGAATTTTGTCGCGTGGTCTACCTTTGATTTTAAACTGGAAAGATCGGCCATTAAAGATAAATCCATTTGATCCTTTAGTTTTTTAAGGGCCGACTTAAGCTCAGATTGCTGCGAATTGATTTCTGGTCTTTTTAATTGCTCCTGAATTTTCAAATTTATGGGATTCTTCTCCCTAAGCTCAAATTTTACAGTTTCAGATTCTTTTTCAACTGTTATCTCAAGGGTTTTGATTTCAAGCGTTTTATTTTCAGTATCAAAAGCTGTTGTAAAATCATGCGATTCTTTTTTGAGTTCATGACCAAACTTGTCGTAGTAAGTAATATCTATGCTGAATGTCGGCAGAATTATATTTTCCAATGAGGGAACAAGGGTTGGCGGTATGGTGTCTGTTTTGCAAGAATCGTCATATCCTAAAAAAATGAGCCTCTCTTTGATGATTGCCTGATCTTCAGTTGAGATATACTTTAAGGATTCCATGATCTTCTTACCCATCAGGCATTGCACCTGAAGAATTTCGTCAGTCTCCTTATCTATGTATGCGTATGTCAAATCCGACTGAATGTTTCCTAAAGCGATAAGATAAATTTCCATGGCATCTTTTGCTTTTTTATCCAAATAGTCCTTAGAACAGTTTATCTTGAAAGCAAGTTTTTCCTTTTCTTTTACTATCCTAGGCGGAGGCGAGGTCAAGATCCCCGTGCCTGTAAATTCTATAGTATGGGTAGCAGTGGCCTTGGTCTGGCCAAAAGCACTTTGGAAAAAAAATAAGGGCAAGACAATCAATCTTAAAATTTTGGAGGTAGCATTCATCATATTGCGGATGGTTACGTTAAAATTATTTTTAATTTATTCGATGATTAAAATAAGATTCAAGCTAAAAAATGATGGGCTAATAACGGAGCAGGTATGAATATGGCATGTAGTATTTCCCAATGGGGGCTCTGGCGTCACGACTATATATTCCGATAATAAAAAGCGCTCCCAAGGCTCTTCTAAGATGTTTTAAAGATATACGTTCCGGCACTATCAGCAATAGGTGAAAATACCTGTTTTTATTCTTGAAAATTTAAGGTGGACTTTTACGTGCTAAATATTTGAATTTGATTATCAGTGTTTTGTATATCGCAAAAAATCAAATCTTGACAGACTGCATCAGTTTTGTTTATGCACGGTTTCTAGCTTTTAGTGCTGTATGGTTATTAGCTTTTAATGTTGTCTGTTTAGTTGCTTTATCTTTTGCACCTGTTAAAAATGCTATGAAAGACGGCATGATATTTTGCAAATAATTATATTTGATACTTAATATCTTCGCTGAATTTTCAGCATTCAAATCTTTTTTATGGAAAAAGCAATACGACTAAAAGTGAAGAAAGATTTGGGGCCACGCGAGCAGGTCAATATCATTAAGCTGAAGGGAAGCCTGATTTCCAGAGGATACACAGAGAGCATCCATATCTCGGACCAGGATGAGGAGTTCCACATCAATACTTTTGAGACCTCAGGCGAGCAGAGCAATGAAGTCCAGGAGTTTATCGCCGCATTCATCAGCCGTGAGAATCTCTCGGAAGCGCTTTCCTTTAAATAGGGTCCTCTTTCCGGATGGGCAGAGGAGCACGCAGGGATGCAAAGCGATTTGACCTTCCTGCGCTGTTTTCAATAACAGCCGACTTTCAAAGCGAGAGCCAGCACCAACCCTGCCAATCATATCAGTACCTTTTTTTAGGAAGGAAAAATCAACAAAGCCAAAGAAGATCCAACAAACCACAAATAAATGAGTCAGAATACTATTGATCCCAAAGCAAGCGATACAGTAATCAATGATGCCGCCGAGCTTTGGCAGTTTTTAAAACAGGGAGGGGGAGTCGACACAAAATACTACGACAAGGAGATCTTCAATGCCAAGGATCCGGACCTTAATCTCTATTCCCTTCTGGGCATACCGAACAATCATGGAAGCGTTGAGGAAAACCTCTCGGCTGGCGGCGTGAGTGTGGAAGCTTTCCTTGAAGCCCTGCTTAAGGCATTCCATCCCTACAGCCTGATGATGTCGGAGATCTGCGCCTTTTTTGAGAAGTATGAAGGAAAGTATGCCAAGGATAACATAAAAATTAAGTTTGATTTTGGCAGGAAGCTCGGCAATATCGGGTTTGATCTGGAAAATTTCCGCGAGAGGCTCAAGCAGCTCCAGGCTTTTGAGCGTGCGCTGATGGTATATGAAATTACAATGAATCAGCTGAGTGATCTCTATGGGATCTTCAGGAGCGACAGCAGGCCTTATATAAAGGATGCTTTGGTGAGAAGCTGGATCGAGGCATACCGCCCCGAAGGAAGCAGGGAGGCATTTTTTATTGAGCCGGATCTCGATGCCCCTGTTACAGGACATGATGATCTGGACCATCATTTGGCCATCCTGATGGAGATCTGGAGGACTTTTGTGAATTCCTGCCGCAAATATGCAAAAACGCTTGCAGAGTTTAGGGACAGCGTCTCACGTGACGGGGGTTTTGACCGCGACAAGAACATTTTCGACAATAAGGAACTGCTTTGCCAGGCGGCTCTTGACCATTGGCCTGCATTTTTTCTGGAAAGGCTCTTTGGCAGGATCCAGGAAATCGAAAGCATGCAGGATACCGAGCGTAGTGTGCACTTCGACAAACTCTGCGCCCAACTGAAGAAATTTATTTCAGGGCTGAACAGAAATACCGTCATCATTTCAGAAGAAAGGCAGGCAGAAGTGCTTCTCGATATATTGAGCCTCCCGGTTTGGCGCCACCGCTACGAACTGTATGCAACCTGGATACTGACAAGGATCGACAAGGCTTTCGAAGGTTGCCAGGTAGAGCTGCACCATCAGCAGGGTACCCTTCCCCTGAGATTCAAGGAGACCCATATCGCTACGGTAAAAACAAGAGACGGCGTGCTTGAGCTTTGGTCGGAAGTCAGAAGCCCGCTCGAGAATCCGAGCAGCAAAAAGAGAAAAACGGGCATCCAGCCCGATTACAGGATCCTTCCTGCCGGCGCCCTCTCCTCGCCGGAAAGGCATATCGCCGCTGTGGAGGTGAAGCAGCACAAATCCACAAGCAGGAGGAATTTTATGGAGGCTTTAAACGACTATGCGGCAGCCTTGCCAAATGCGCTTGTCGTTTTGGTGAATTACGGCCCAGTTAGCAAAAATATGCCATTGGCATTTCCTGAGAGAAGCATTTTTATGGGGCAGATCAGGCCTGACAGCGATAATGCCTATCAGCTGACCGAGCAGCTTTCGGACCTGATTGCAAAACCCGGTCAGGACAAGCAGGCTGTAAAGGATTATCTGGACACAAAGCAGCAGGCTTTGTTTGCTTCGCAGCAAATTGATGCCGCATATGTCGACGTGTCGGGATCCCTAAATAATGAGCAATACAAAAAGTTTCTGGAGGCCATGCTTCGCAGGCTCGTTGGTGCGGGCGTCGTAAAGAAGCTGGCGGCTGTGGATACCGAAATGCGAAAAGAATGGGAAAATCCGGATCTCGGCGCGTTAGCCGAGCTTACGGCAATGCAATTTAGAGGTGGGACAGGCTTTAAGGAGCTTCTGCCCGATGAGAGCACAAAGACCCTGATCATAACAGATGAGCAGGGCTATATCCACTGCGTAAAAAAGGCAGCAGCGAGAGGATGCTGCCTGATTTTTGAGAACGGCAGGGCCGAATGCAGAAAAATAGGATAGCGGCAAGCTGCATGGCCCGCATCCTTTTGGTCAAGAAAAGGGCCAGGCAGGCCTTGTCTGTGGTATCCAATTATTGAAAACCGGACCAGGAAGGGAGATGTTTCAACGAAGTTTTCTGAAAAAGGCCATCAGATAATCATAAAGCTCATTGTCCACCTGCTCGATCGAGCCTATCTTCTGTGAATCAAAATATCTGTACATCCCTCCTCCAGCACCTCCATGGGAAAAATCGCCATACAGGCCTATTGATTTAAGTTTTTCAGATACGTTATGCTTCTGGGTGTCGTGATCCTGGTGGGGATTCCAAAAGTCAATCTGGGCATTGCCGCCCGATAGGAGCTGGACATCGACTTTGAAAAGAATACCATTGTCGATGTAACTCTCAAAGAGCTGATGATTGGGACGGTACCTGTAGATTTTTTTAAATGGGGCATAGTCACCGTTTATTTTTTCAAGCAGAAGGTCAGTGCGGTACTGGTCCAATCCGGCCACGAGCGAGGCTACGGCTTTTGCTTTTTCATAACCGCCTGCGCTGCTTACGATCTTATAAAAGTCTTCTTTGATCTCTCTGTCCATTCCGTGTTGGGATAAATGTTTGATTAGTTTTAAGTATTGAAAAATAAATGAGCGCGAGTGTTCGTCTGCGGCCGTTTCATAGCATTTCTCAAGCCATCCCTGGCATAAGTCATGATTGTTCTTAAAGGCGCTGATGTTGAGGATCTTCGAATTGAGATCAAGGTTGTCCGTCCAGGGAGCGTTCTTGTTGCCGTTCAGGGTTATGTACACTACGGCATCGACCTGAAAACCGAATCGGTGGGCATAATTGTAATAATTTTCAAGCTGGTTTTCCATATCACCGGCATTGTTTATTTTATTCTCAATTATGATTGATCTTTTGGAAGCCGGATCCTTGATCCAGATATCGATATTTCCCCTTTCCCGTGTGAGCTCGCAAAGAGCGTAGTGGCTTTTGTCTATGCGGCCGCCCAAAGAAATCAGATAATCCAGAAAAAGTTCAAAAAATACAGTGCGGTGCCCATGGCGTTCCTGCGGGTCCAGCAGCAGTTTGATCACGTCGCTGTGAAAATTTTCCAGATAGGCATTATAGGAGGAAATCGTAAAAAGGTTAAACCGGTTGAGCTCCATCTGATGGTGCACATCAATGATCCTTTGATCGATGCCGTCAAATTCCTTTAATGCCAGAAACGAAGCAATATCCATATTGTTTTTTTTATAATTTATAATAGACCCTGCCGTTGAGGTACGTGTCGCGGTGGTCCCTTGCAATGAGGATTGCGGCAGTGTTGGAATCCCATTTTTTTATCTCGGGCACACCATGCCTGAAATCTTTCAGGGATTGGATATTATTGTAGAATCCGTTTATTATGCCATCGAGATATTGGCAACAGAGTTCGGGATAGAGTACGGCCTGTTCTTCTGCAAACCGCACCACTATCCAGCTATTCTGGGTAAAAAACTCATTGCGGGCCTGGTCGTCCAGATGGATCGGCCTTTTGCTGTCAAAGTCATAGGGCTCGTCAATCTCTATGTCGATCCTCAAATTGATATAGGGGTCGATATAGGCAAAATCGGTGACATAGGGCCTTGATACGCTGCTTGAATAAGGCTTGCAGGCGGTGTCGGCAATGGAGACGCTTTCCATAATTTTTGTGCCGAAAGATCCGTAAAGGAAACTTTTGAAGTAATCATGCGCTTTTCCCTTTTTGTAGTCCCTTGCGGAAGAATGCAGGGCAGCCCGGCTAAGTATGATGCCATTTGCCGTATTCCTTTTATGTTCCTGATAGTTCTGGGGATGGACCTTCAAAATTTCCATCTCGTAATTGTACTGATGCAGCAGTTTTGGGTAGGCGCTGGCCGCTTTGTCATACCGACTTAATTCATTGTCGTATTTCTTTTTTTCCGAGCGGGAGAAGAGCATGTAGATCAAAATCGAGGGCAGGATAAAAAGCATTCCCATGAAGACATGCTTTGCATAAACCATAAAGGATCCGATGAAGATCACAGGCAGCACCATTTTTATCAGTTCAAACTTTGAAGGCTTTTGGGGAGCTATCGGCCTTGAGGGCTTCACCGGATTAGGGAAGACCTTGTCGATATTGTCCAGAAAAGCTTTCGGCAGATGCAGCTGGGGATAGTTCATTAACCTGATATATGATTTTAACTGTAAGAGTTTTGGTTTTTAGGGAAAGTTTTTTCGAAAGTAAGAATTTTATTGGACATACGGGGAAGGAATCATCTATGAACAATCAAAATTTGTCCATAGCAAGCGGCTTCACCGTATACTTCAGGAAAGTCCTTGATCAGTGCCCGAGCCCGCCGGAGCGGAGCCGTTATGCGCATGCAGCATCCGGGGGACACTATCTTGGCTGCCCTTTTAACCCGTTTCGAATGGAAACAGGCTTATATACCATTCAGAGTTTCTAAAAAAGATGATGATGTGGTAACTAAACCGGAGGATAGCGACGGTGAGAATCAAGCAAACCGCAAATGGAGCCAATTCAATCTGTTTTTTTGTACGGCTTTGCTTTTGTTGTTATACTCAATTTATAAAAATCAGCAGTCTGCATAAAACAGTAAATCTGTTTAGAAAGATAAAAGCTTGGCTGAGAGTAATGCAGTCTTTTAGGATGTCAACAGCTAATTTGGCTGTAGTTTTTTGAGAAAATCACAAGGCTATCCTGAAGTATAGTATTTAATCAGAGAAGGAGGAGGACAAATTATGGATAAGCATTCAGGGTCCTCTTATGTTGCCAAATAAAAAACACTTAGAAGAACCAGCAGTAAATATATTATCTAAAGCTTATTTTAAATTTATCCCTTCGGGTTGCGATTTTGATTCCAATGTCTATCCAGTTGTCAAAATATTTCAGCCTGCCGATAAATTCTTCAAAATCGATGGCGCATGATGCGCTTTTCGAGAACTCGATTGATTTGGGCTTGAATGAAAGATTAATGCTTTTTAGGATATCGATTTCCGAAATCCCGGAGTTTTCAAAGATTTTGATGGGCTCCAGTGTATCGACGATTGCCAAAAGATAAAAAAGCGGAAAGTCTTTTAATTTTATTTTTTCAAAATCAATGAATTCTGTAAGGTCGTACTGCTCAATCGTCTTTTCGTCCTGAACCCATATATTGTGGAGCGAAATTGCACTAGCGGCAAGCTTATACTGATTTTCAAGTTTTTTGCCCCAAAAAAGACTGTCTTCTCCTGCGATGCGCTTTCTTCGTCTTATCTTGATGAGACGGTCATATAGCAGAATTCCCCCCAGAAGGCCATGATCGACGACCTTGAACCTGTCTTTTCTAAAATAAAAGTATTTTTCCCTTACGCTGGCAAGCCTGCTGCATCGGCTGAATTTTGCTTCAAACAGATTATGCTCAATAGAAAAATGATCCAAGAGCTGAGGCAAGGTATGGATGTCGGTGAGCTGGTCTTTTTTTTCCATCTGATAAGCATTGTCATGAAAAAGAGCCGTGAGGAACCATATAAAAGGGAAGGTTTTGTATCCGGGATCATTTTTTCCCGGACTGATCTTCGATTTCAGCGATGTATTATAGTGGAAAATAATTCCCAGAAAAAATACCGAGCAGATATGGTTTGGCAGTCGCAGCATATCGGGATCTATGGCGCTTTTCTTGAAAATCTCAACTTTTTTTCCCTGTGAAAAATAATCGATGATGAAATGGATATATGAAATCCTGTCCACAAACGGCTTTTGTGCATTAAATGCATGGTCAATGCCATAGTAATAATGCCATTGCTCTATATCTAAATCTTCAATATGCTGATAAATTGTTTTCATGGGTTATTTTTCGCAGTTTGTTTTTTGGACAGGAATAAAAAAGTAGGGATTGTAATGCTAAGATATCTTTCCAAATTTGTAATTTTCTGTGTTCTCATTTTCTTTGGGCCAAAGATTACATTTATTTAGTAATATTTTAAAAAATCTGTAATATCGGCGTAGATTCTCCTCCAATCAATACATGCCATATATCATGTTTTTATATACCACATTAAGCCTTTGAAACTCCAGAAGAACAGTTTCTTCTATATTTTCATCCGACAGCTGGTCATCAGTGTAAAGATAGTTGCGGCCGATTGTAAAATAATTTTTTACATTATCAGTCAGGAGCAGTTTCTTTAGTTCTGCTGGATCCTCGATCGATGATATGGATCTGCGGTCACCACTATTGTTAAGGTCAATCCAGTAGACCGCTCCCAGGTTTTTAATATTCTGGAATAATAATTCAGCAAATAAATCGTCTTTAAGGTTTGACTTCAATTTTTCCCGTTCCCTTCTGCTTCCTTTATTTTTGCCTATCATCAGCCAGATTCCAATTGTGTTTCCCCTTAAGATAACCTGTAATCTGGGGTGATCTGAAAGATTTTCTTCACTTCCGTACTGAAGCCACATTGCATCCATAACAGGCCTGCTCCTAGCTGAGTGGAAATGGCTTGAGACGGTATGCCAATTTATTTTGTGGGGTGAGAGGTTATCCAGGCCGTATTGGGCGAATCTGGAAAAAATAGAATTGTGGAGCGCAATAAATCGTAATTTCACATTTTTTCTGTTCTGCTTAGCAAGGGTAGACTTATCGCGGTGAAACATTGATGAGAAGGCATTGAAGTCATCAAGCTTGAAATACTGTTTTTCCAGTCCGTGCGAATGAATTTCAGCTGAAGGCAGCATGTTTTTAAATTGCGCAAGGTCTGCGTAGCCAGCTGCGTTCCTCTGTCTGGCGTTTTTATAGTATTTCGTGTATTCGGTCAGGATCTCATCGCTCAGATTTATAGAAGCATCGTATAGGGCTCTAAACCACGCAAGGATTTCGGCGCACTGCTGCTGCGAATCGACCAGTACCGACATTTCCACATTGTTTGCAAGCCCACCCAGGGTTGTATTTGCAGACCCGATAATAACAGCGAAAGTACCGTCGTTCTTTTCTATAAGATAAACTTTAGGATGGAAAGTATGCTGTGTTTTGCAAAGTTTTACATGAATAGCCCCCTGAATACTTTTGGTTAAAAGTTTTTCCAGGATTTTAGGATTAATACCCAAATCGATTCCGATAATATAGTGGCGACGACAGTTTTCAGGAGCATTTTTTTCAATAAACCTATATCCGGCCTCACTTATTAAGGCTGTCGCAATATAGAATGATTTTGCCTGCTGAAGGATTGGCTTGAGGCGGCTTTCTAAATTTGGGACCATTAATCTAAAGTTTCTGGGATTAAGTTCATTTAAAAAAAATATGATTTAAAGCAAAATAAGGCTGCGCTATCCGTCTTATTATTTTATTTGGAATCATAAAAACAAATATAATATTTCCTGTTAAAATTATAGTTTCAATTTTCTTGTTTTTTGCGGGACAATTGTAATTTGACAATCGGCAGTTCTACATGTGTAATTTTAAACGGCAGTACAGTGGGGCTAAAAGGTAAGAATTCTATAACAAATATTAGTGGGAATCTTGATGATACTTTTATTGATTACTTGAAATCTGAATATTTTAAACAAGGTTATTCTAATCACAATGAAATTATTTGGGTGGGTAATTCATCGTACGAAGAATTAAGTGACAAATTTGAAGAATGTCGTTCTTATTACAGAGCTATTTATTTAAGTAATTTATTGGAAAAGAAGTTACCATTTAAAAAAATAGAAATATTGCCAATTGGAAAATGTGAAAATACTAATGTAGATTCAGATTTACAAAGAACAGTAATTATACTCGGAGTAAAAAAAGTAGATTCATTAGTAAATATTAAAGATGCTTTATATCTCCATTTACTAAATGATAGAAAGATACCATTTAGATTTTGGGACTATTCGCTATGTAAAGATTATGAAACATTTTTTAATCTTGATAAAATCACTTGTAATGGGATTTCCCCAAAAAAAGTATACAGGTAAAGAAAACAACTGTTTTAAATAATATAATAGAAAAATAACCTCTCATTTTTTTTGGACAAATAATTTTTATGAAGAGTTAATTGACTATTTTAAAGATTATTTTTAGGCGCATTAGTCATTTAGACTATGATAGGGCTGGTGGTGAATTGTATGATTGATTAAGGTTGAAAGGGCAAGTTTTCATTATAATATTGATGATAGTTTAAAAGGGTTTTATATAATTTATGATTATTATAATATGAATTCTGGATTTTATATTAACATTTTAGATAACGTCATTATAAATAACGTCATTATAAATTAGGTCTTATAAAACTGACTTATAAAACTAAGATGCTACATGAAATACTTCCCCGCGAGTATGAACGTCTCGCTTGTGAAAGTATATAAAATAATAAACTTAAATAAAAAAAGCTTCAGAGAAATCTGGAGCTTTTTTCTTAGTATCGAGGACGGGATAAATATCGAATTTTTTGAAGAGGATTTGGAACGATTGCTCACATTGGAGCATTAGATTAAAGCATTAAGAAAGCCATAACTTGAATCAATCAAAACTTGTCTATCTAATCCTAAATTCATTTCTTCACAAGCCGTTTCAGCAACAAGAGAACATGAAAAGCAGGCTGACAAGTTTAAATCAAAAATGCCTTGACCATCGGATTCCCAACATAATGGATCAGAAGAGCAGTTGATAGATCTTTCAATTCCTTTTTTTATGATATCTAATATTTTTTCAGGTTCGCCTTGTGAAACTAACCCCCCCATACTTCCTTCGGAGCCTTCTGCGGTATAAATCAATACTCCAGACATTTTTTTATCAGGTGTATTCGACATATAAAGTCTTTCTTTTAAACTAGCTGTTGGATAGCCACAAGAAAATTCTAATTCTCGCATCATTAGATGAGAAAAAGAATGGATTAGAAATTGCTTTATTCCATTGTTTTTTATTCTTTGTTTTATTCCTGCACCTTGCTCTATAGGATTAATTTCTCTATTCAAAAATTTTGAAAATCTTTCACCTAATTGTTCAGAATTATCTTCTATCCATTTATCAATTGTATTTTCATTAAACTGAAAAAAAAGACCTTCTCCGTAAGTTTCATTTGCAGGTAGGACAAATAGTTCTTCTTTTTTAATTGAAAAAGTGTTTTGTCCTGTTGAAGCTTCCTCAACAACTTTTTCGCCTTGTTCATTTAGCTGTACTATTCGTTCCTTGGGTTTCACTCTAGTAAAATCAAATTGAATATTGGTTACTTTAAGCTCTTCAACTTGCTGTATTTTTTCAAAAAATGGTTTCAATTCCGTCGGTAAATCAATATCTTCAAAAGAAAGACCTTTGTTTTCCTTTGTATCTAAAATAGAAGAATTTTGTTTAAAGCATCTATATTCTTGCCATCTGTATTCTTCATATGGGTCGGTTGGTTGATTATTTTCAATGTTTAAAAACAGAGACTTTAATGAACTTTCAAATTGATGTTCATGTGATTTTACAGAAATCGCGTTATCGCTTAAAAACTCTTCAAAATCGTCGGCTACTTTTTTAGTCCAATAATCTCCTTTTGAGATGGGATTATTGATATTTCTTTTGTTGTATCGTTCTTCTAATATTTCAAGTGCATCAAATAATTCTTTTGATATATCTTCGGCAAGATGCATTGGAATAAACAGGCTAGAAAATCCATTGGCATAATAAACATTGTTTGCCGTTACTAATGCAACCTGCATTTTTTCTCTACCATTTTGTTGCTCGCCACGGATATAGCATTTTTCAAATTGAATATAATCTGGATTTGATAACTCTATTTCCCAAGGTTTTTGTCCATTACAATTGGGCAGTACACTATTTATTCCTTCTAAATTTACTTTAGGCTTTTCTTTTGATGCGCCGGAGCCTAAACCGCAACTTTTGCACTCCAAATAAATACTTCCATAGCCTTCTGACTTAGTTTTGCTTTCTGTCCAAATTAAATCAGAATTGCTGCAACAAGGGTCTATGTCAAACAAATTTTCACCATTATCATTTCTATTTAGCTGAAATGTTTCTTTTAATGTTTTCCAAGTCAAAAATCTTGACCAAGGAATATCAGATAAATGTCCATTCGGGCAAATTAGAGATAAATTAAGTTGTTCAAGTTCCCGATATTCTCTATAATTAACTTCCTTCCCTTCAATATTTTTATGTTTATATTCTTTTACAAAATCTGAAGCATCTCTTGGGGGAGCAAAATCATTTTTGCTAGGAGTTCCATTGTGTTTTCGTCCTTCTTTTTCCCACATATCTTTCCATTTAGAAATTTTTTTAAGCTCTCCTTTTCTATTTTTAAACCATTTCGGAAAATGTGTTCCAACAATCATATAATCATTTGATGTTCCTGTTTCCTCTGCTTTTTCTAAAGCTGTTTTTATTGGATGATTTTTCCAATTTGGCGTATTAAAAGATTCGTTAAGAGCCATGTGTGGAATTCCTATTAAGCACACTAAATTTTTCAGTTCTTTTTCGGTTCTAATAAAACGAATAAAACGTTGGTCATCTATAAAATCAATACCACGGATAGCGATTTCGGTTTTACTAACTTCATAAATTTTTCTGTCGTCAGAATTGTTAGTGCGAATTGTTGCAACTTTGGAGTTTGCCCATTTTATGAATTTCCATTTGTTTATATCAGAAATCAGTACATAAGAGCCCAGTTTTGTTGTAATGATTGATCCTACACCAGCTGTAGAAGAAAGCAATTTATACTTTCCAATTCCTTGATTATATTGGTTAGAGTTTAATATTCTCATTTTTTTTAAATAGAGTTTATTTTGATAGCAGCTTCAGGTTCTATTACCCTCAACGACATCGGCACTTGCCATTTTTTACTATGAATGTTTCCTTCGTATTCTTCTATATCAACATAAAGTTGTTCTTGCTTTCTTGCTTGATTTGCTCCATTTATCTTCCTATTAAAAACTAAATCTGTCGAGCTATCAAGATTTTCTTCCAATTCTTTCCATTCCTTGAAAGCCTCTTCAATCCATTGTTTAATGTGCGTGACATTCTCTTGTTTTAGAAGATTATTAATCAGTTTATCAAAATTAGAAAGTCTTTCTTTTCTAATGCTAAAATATTCGGTCAATTCGGAAATAATTAAGGAAAGTTCTTCATTCGAAATGAAAGAAATATTACTAGCTGAATCTCTTTCTGTAAATCTTGTAGTGTGACGAATCATTGTAGCCAAATATAACCCCATATATCGCTCAACAGATTTTTTTGTAAACGGAGTAATGGAAATTGGTTCAACGTAGCTGTACATCTTTTCGTGAAACTCAATGAATTTTTCATAGTGAGATATATCTCTTGTCCTAAAAGGATGATGAACAGTCAAAACCAATCCATAATCGTTCCTTGCAACACGACTACTTGCCTGAATATATTCAGCAGTATTTCGAGGCATTGAATTCATAATAATGGTATTGAAACGAGAAACATCAATTCCTACTGAAATCATATTTGTCGCCACTATAAATTCAGGAGGAACATTACCTTTTACAACTTCTTCATTTTCAATATTCGCAAATCTATTCTTAGGTTTCCATTTAGTTTCTATATTTTTAAGTTCATTTTTAACTTCTTCTCCTGACAATCTTCCTGTTAATTCAGCTTCTTGTATTGGACCATAAGTATATAAAGAGTGCATTAACTTTTGAGGACGAATAACTCTGTTGAATACTCTCCGAAGTTCTTTTAAAATGTAAGTCTGTACCTGTGATTGTGTTTTTCCTACTTCTTTTAAGCTATTGAAATAAGAGATAGTAGTGTGATAATAATCCATCGCTTTTTCAAAATCTTTATATCTTTCAAAATCAATCGGAGTATTATCTGATAATTCTTTTAGCTCAAAAATTGCCCGGTGTGCCATTACGATAGCTGCAAGCCTCATTTGCATCCAAATTTGTGTTCTACCTGTTGGCAATACACCAATGTATTTTCGTTTGGATAAATACTCCTCGTTTTCCATTTCTGGATTCTGAAATTTTCTTCGATAAAAGGCAAAGAATGAATCATCACATTCGACTCCGGGTTTGGGAAAAAGATTGACTTTTCGGTCAAACAAGGCAGCAATTTGCAATTGAGTATTTCTTGTAGTGGCAGTAGATGAAATTATTTTTGGTCTTGTTCCATCTTCTCGTGTACAAAGCTGGTCAACTGCAGACTCAAACAAAGCAACAGCTGAACCAAGAGGGCCAAGTAATAGGTGCAACTCATCCTGAATTATCAAATCAGGAGGTAAATAACCCTGTTGAGGTTTGCCTCGTTCCCAATTTCCTTTGCCAAATAAACGCCTTGAGTCTGCGTTTCTACCTTTGTCCGTTCCTTTTACTTTATGGGCCAATTGGGCAAACTTATCAACTGTTCCGAATAGCAATGTTGGTGGATGTTGATAGATAATCTGATCAGACAAACATACTGGAATCGCACCTTGATCATTTTCTCTAATTCTGGCTCGTCTTTTTGGATATGAAAAGGAGCATTTATTGTTGGAACATTTTAAATGAACTTTGTTTGAAAACCAATGATTTTCTCTATTATTAAGGTTTTCTGTATCCTCTTTATCCTCTCCTTGGATATTACTTCCACACCAAGGACAATTTGAAAAGGGTATTTTATTTGGTTGGTTATTATTTAGTTTTTCAAATTCAGTTATTAAATCTTCTGTTTCGTTTGGCAACGAATTGTCTCCAACCCACAATCCAATTGTGATAGGTTCACTTCCTAATCCATATTGATTCCAACGTCTTATTAATTCTAATGCCATTATCACCAACGATGCTCGCTGAAATTGTTGCATTGTAAGTAATCGCAAAGTATATCTCATAATGGAAGCAACTCCGCCCCCGTTCTCTTTGTATAATTTTCTTCGATTGATAATTGTAAGAGCAATTAGTCCAAGATATGCTTCCGTTTTTCCGCCTCCTGTTGGGAACCAAACCAAATCAACCCACTCATTTCTTTTTTTCCAATTTTCATCATTTTCTGATTTGAAAATCCCATCAAGATTCAGTAAAATAAATGCTAGCTGAAATGCTCTCCATCCTGCAGATTCATTATACGGTGGGAACAATTTATCGTCAGCAATTTTATAAAAATCGAAATCAAAAAGATTAAAATCATTTTGTTCGAGTAGGGGGATTACTTTATCATCTTTAACTTTTACAGAATGCCATAGTTGCATAAACATAGCGGCATTCATTAATCTAAATGAAGCAAGATTGTCTTTATTGTCTTCTCCTTTAAATAAGGTTTCAACATTTGCTTTCATTCGTTGATAATCTTGTTCACATTTTTCTAATTCTTGATGAGCGATGTCCCTTAAATCATTTTGATATTTCACATCTTCTTTCTTGTTCTCAATCCATTTGCCGTAAGAGTCTACAAACGCCAGTAAACCATTGATAACTTCATCGTCTTTTGCATTAGAAAATAGGGAAAGCCATTTAAATTCTTGAGCTTGAGAGTTCTCTAAAAACAATGGTGATGTAAATTCACCTTCATTATTCTCTATTGCAAGTTTACTTTTATCTCTTGGTATTGGATCTATATCAGGCGTTTCACATTCAGGCAAATACTCTGTTTCTACTTTTTTATTTTTACTACTCCATTTTACTGAGCACCCGTGTCCAATAGCATAATCCTTGAATTGATCATAAATAAATTGAGTCGTTGTGTCTTCATCATAAATACCTGATTCATCTACTGAATACTTATAATCAGAATAAGACACTAAAAACTCATTTTCTACAGAAATTTTAACACCAAAGAATGTTCGTTGATTCACTACTTCATTAAAAGTAGAGAAATATCTACTATCTTTTTCTTTATCTAATGTAAAGGCTGTACTTGTATTAACTAATTGAACTTTTACAAAAATCTTATTGACTTCTTTTCTTGAGTCTCTACTTAACTGAACGTTCGCTGATAGCGAAGCATAATTATTTTGATTATCGTCTATGTTAAACTTAAACAGGTGCTCTAAACCCTTTTTTTCGAATTCAGTGTCATCAATTATAGTAATATCTTCATTTGCCTGAGGTTTACTGTGTAAAAAAGATGTCTTACTTTTGGTTTTTGGAAAATCAATGTTTTTTAGTCTGATTGTTTTTTTTATAGGATTAGATTCCCATAGTCCGTATCCTCCTGAATAAACGTCTAAAATGTTTCGTAAATGTTCAGTAATATTTTCAATTAGTTCTATTTGTTGTGTAATGGCATATAACTCTTGTCTTTTGTTGCTATCAGTAACTGAATTCTTCAACTCATAAAAAATGGTTGATTTTAAATTGCTCAAATAGCATTTTTCTTTAGATAAAAGAGGTAAACGATAAATGATATTTGTCTTATCATATAAATTTTCGGCTTTGTTCTTTTGAATAGATCTAATAGTAGTTTTTAGTTCAGTAATTTGTTCTGAACTTATTTTAGACAACAGTACAAAATCGTTTTGTCCTTTATTTACAATTGAAAATTGCACTAATTTGTGTTCGATTAGAAAATTTTTGAACTCATCCACATCAATTTCACATAATACCCCATATTTTTTATTGAATTTCCCTTCCTTGTCCTGTTTTAGTTTTTTGTAATATCTAAATGAAACATCAAATTCTATTTCCCCTTTTTCTAAAATTTGTTCATCTAAACAGAAGGTTATTCCCATAGTTTTGGGATACATTTGGTTTAATTCTACACCATTGGAAACTTCTTCAGATTCCATACTATTATCTTGAGAATCATTTTCGTCAACTCCATCTTCTAATTCTGTTTGTTCATTATTATCAAGAATAGCACCTTCTCCGCAAGTCCCGCTTTTATCTTCTGGAAAAAGAATACCTGTGCTGTAAATAGCGGCAGGAACAATGTCCAAAATCTCGGTGTCATAGCTCAATGATTGTTCTGCGCTTAGATTTTTTTTTACTAAAATTTCATCATCTATGTCAACATATTTATATCCGTTTATTCCTGGGCCTAATGTTTGTTCCAGTATAAAAGTTTCTAAAGAGTTTCTTTTTTGTAATACTTTGTTCATTATTCAACTTTTTTGAATTTTTCTAATTCTTTTAACGTCACCTCTGCTTTTATCAGCTCAACCAAGGTAATTAAGTTGTCTCCTAAATATTTCTCATGAATACCTAATTCTTCTAAAGGGTGTTTTCTAATATATTTTTCAAGATTAGCTTTAACCGTCTTACTAATATCTACTCCTTCATCAAAACTACCGTCATTAAACAAATCTTGTAAAAGGCGGTTCATTTGACGGGTACTTTGGCGATTTGATTGTTTAGACGCATTTTTTAATCTTTGTATGAGAATAAAATATGTGTTTGGAAGATTTAGAAAATTACATAATTCTATGAACACCTTTTTATTGAGCGGTGCAATAGATTCGCTTTCGGGGCTTAACCAATTATTTTTGAAATGAAGAAAAGAGACTATTTTTAGACCTTTATTTTCTAAAAACATTCCAAGTTCTTCATATAATAATTCTTCATTTGAGTTTAACGCCCTTTGTTTCAATAAAAGTTTCCAAAGCCTTCCGGTTGTATCCTCATCAATTTGAAACTTTTGCCGAATCACATTCAATTCCTCTTCTTGCTGAGTAGTGTCTATCATTTTTTCATATAGATTGATACTTTCTTGAATTTCATCAAGATGGTGAATGTAGTATTTTTCATCTTTATCAATTGTTTCTACAATTGTTTCGATTTTTTCAACTTTAAAAGCTTTATTGTCCGTTGTATAAATGAAAAGCTCAGAACTGTTGAAAGTTTTCTCTCTTTCACCTTTTAATTTGAGCTTAATTGTTTCTCGATTAGAATTGCTTGAATATTGTTGTTCTAAGTCCCAAATTGTATTATCTTCTTTTTGAGGGCGTAAGCTATTGATAGATTTTTTTAACCTTTCCCATTGAAAATATTTTTGTCTTATTGGATGATTTGAAAGTTTATAAAATTCATTTGCTACATTATATTTTGCCCATTGGTATCTGTTGGAAAATAGAAATTTGTGGTATATAGCTCCAATAATTGTGTTTTTTGAAACAGTTGTTTCTATAATATTTGGATAAAAATAATAAGGATATTTTCCTTGATCTTGATAGGATAAAACCAAAATCTCACCACCATTAATGTTTTTAAAATCAAACCAAGAGCACAACTTATTTCCGGCTGACAATTGAAGTGAAGAGGATAGCAGTTGTTTCATCTTTTTTGTTTTGAGTATAAAATCGTCAACTATCAATAAGGTTTCATTTTTTATCTTTTTAGATAAAACTTGCTTGAAATCAGAAGCGATAATCAAATCCAAAACATTCTCCAAAGAGTCTTTTAATGATGATTTATTTTCATCGCTTAAATCCAATAATTTTTGCTTTGTTTCGTCCGATATCATTTTGGAAGAATCGTTCTCTAAAAATATATCTTTAAGTATGAAGTTTTTAATTTCTTCATTTAAACACAAGGAATATAAATTCATCATTTTGATAGAGCGTAATTCATATAAATCCAGAATAGCTGTTTCGATTACAAAAGTATTCCACAAATCAGAATTGTTATTTCCAATAAATAAAGTACGGATATGTTTATTATTTTTTTGCCCTAAAACGAAGTCCAACTCAGATTGAAGAAACGGATAACAATCATTATTAGGGATTTTAAATCTACTCTGAATTAAATCTAACTTATCTCTTAGACTTTGTACAGAGCTATTTTTATTACCAAAAGAGAGTACTAAAAAGTTTTTTAGATTAATATCATTATTCTTTATCTCTTGCAGAGAAAAATACTGCATCTGCTTCTTTTCTTCACAGTCAAATAAGATAACAGTTTCCAAGTTGTCAATGATTGAATTGTCAGTTTCATCTATTTCATTTAAAGTTAATTTTGTGTTTAATAGATTGAATGTTGGATAGGTGCTGTAATTCTCAATTGTGCAAGCATAAGGTCTTGTTGCAAAAATGTCATTCATGAAATTAGTCAACCGAACCTGACAATTGAAAATTGAATTAGCCGAAACATCAATATTGTTACCAAACTGGTTATAAAAATTAAGTAATTTATTTACTTCTTTTTTATCTCTAAGCCAAATTTTATAGGTTCTATTACCTCCATTTTTTCCACTTGCGCCATTGGGACAGGTAGAAAGCTTCATTAATCTTGATTTAAGTTTTGTTTTTACTTTTTGAAGATTACCAACGTTTAAAGTTGAAACATTTGTTTTACTACTTTTTATGAAAAATCGTATTAAAAAATATTGAGCAATTACCAACAGTGAGACATCATCAAGATCATATTCAAAATGTAGATGTAGTGTTTTCGTCTCTTGCTTATCTTCTTTAAATAATTCATCTAATAATAAATGAATGTAACAGAGTAAAAGAATATGCTTTTCTTTTTCTTCACTTTGAATTGACGCAACAATTTCCTGAAAAAAAGTATCTTCTTCGCTCTGAAAGTGAAGTAAATGCTGGCGAATATGTTGGTCTATAAGATTCACTATTGTACTATATTTATTTCTACATTCAACATTGCACGAGTTATTCCCACAAACATTTCATATTTATTAAGTTCCGAGGGGTCAGAAATAATCATATAAACATTCTTTTTTTCCAGTCCTTTGAATTTCAGGATTGAGGTATATCGAAGCTTATTCGCAGTGTCTCCGACATTTGATTCAGAAAGTTCTTCAATATCTTTAATTATCAATAATTCTCTTAAATCGTCGCTTCCTTTATAACTTCCTTTAAGAAAAGTTGACTCTATCAAAACAACACAATCATTACCTTTTAAAGAAGAGTCAGTTTCACGAATTGGTGTTAAGATTGATTTAACGATGTGCTTTTTTACACTTTGTAAATCTTTATGATAGTAAATAGAAATATTAGAATATAAATCCTTGAAATCCTCATTGCTAAATACTTTTGGGTTATCTAATATTTCAGCACTTAATTTTCGAATATCAGGATTTTGAATACTTCGTTTTACCTCGTTCAGCTTGAAATGAGAATAATACTCTGAAATCAAATCTGCAAGTTCAGAAACGTTTCTCCCACTAATAGAATAACTTTGATCTATATCGTAAAGAACAAGAGAGTTCCCATTCTGTAGCCCTTTACTATTGTATCCTGAAAATGAATTAACAAATAAGTCTAAACCTTTGTCAAATACATCCTGTGCTTCATCTATAACAATAAAGTCGTAAGGGACTAATCTGCTTCCTTTCTCTAATATTGAAATAGTTTCTTTTACCAAATCGTAAAATTCATCTTCTGAGAACCGACTCAGTTTTTCATAATCTATTTCAGGGTTAAGTTTTTGAAAAAAACGAAAAAATGTTGTTATCTCTACATTGTTTAACAAATTTCGTTCATCCAACAATGATTTAGTATAATGCATTAAAAGATTGTTCCAGCACAAGTAAATCCCCTTTTTGTCTGACTGCTTGTCAATAAATGCTTTGGCAAGTGTTGTTTTTCCTGAACCTGGAGGACCTTGAATTAAAATTCTTTGATTTTTATAGAGACCTTCAAGAATTTCAATGTTATGAATCCCGAGCCACTCCAACGTGTTAATAGAAGCATTATGGTTTCTATCACCAATTTTTGGGCTTAGTATTTTTTTGACTACAGTGTACTCCTTCGCTGTAAGATCTTCATAATTTCTGAAATGTCGTTTGTGTTTGTTTTTTGAATATTCTATAGCATCTAAAAGAAATTTTTCAATTGAATTATTAAAAAATGTAGCGTTGTATGCTGTCCATAGTAAATTAGAATCAATCAATTTTGAGTCAAAAGGATAATCAACATGCGGAAAGGCGACAACTTCGCAAAAAAAACAGTTTTTTAAATTATTGAGAACATTATCTTTTAAAGTGAATTTATATCCTTCCACTTGTTTAAAAGGATTTTGTTTCATTGGAGTTTCAAATTTTTTTCCATAATAGAACATATTATCGATTGTAGAAATAGCTCCACCTTTTACTTCCAATATTATCAGTCCATGTTTTGAAAGAATAACAAAATCAATTTGTGCACTTGTTTTTTTATAATAATTCAAATGGTCTGAATGTTCAGTTAATTTCAAATCGTGCCAAATATCCCATTCAATTTCACTTTTACTCAAATCCTCCCAAAGTTTTCGATAAACATCAATTTCACCGTGAAGAGGACTTCCGTCTTCTTTTACGATAATACTCTCTAATGCATCTATTGGATTATTTGGATGAAAGTGAACAGGCATAGTTATTATTATTTGAGAGTTTTATTTGTTAATGTTGAAATTTTGTTTACTCCATATAAAGCCAAGATTTGTCTCATTGGAATTTTTTCTTTGAACTTAAATATTGAATTTGATTGATCTTGAGTATATATTTCTTGATCTAATTCAGTTTCGTTGATTATTTTTTTTAGGTCTTCCATTAGATAAGTAGGCTCTCTTTTACCATTTTCAGATTTTTGCTGTTCATACATTTTCTGCATTAAAGATGAATCTGCAATTTTTTCAGAAAAACCATTATTAATAATCTTTATAAATTTTTCTCCTTCCTTAACTTCTTTTTTTATCAAATCTTCTATGCTTTTATAAAAGCCATCTGAAACTTCTTGATGTTTAAAATTAACACCTGTGCCGTATTGAATAGAAGTTTTCCATTTTCTAACGTCTTTCTTATTAGATACAATGTTGAAATTTGAAAGTGTGACTGTTAGATTTCCGTCTTTAATGGGATGTCTTCTGTATTTTGAGTTTTTAGTTCTTTTAGGAGGATTGGTAAAAACGCCTTCTTTAAAAGAATTTAAATTTACTATACCGTCTAAGTTAATTTCTTGTTTTAAAAATAACTTTTCAGGTATTGGATAATCATTTTGTTTTAAAAATTCCACAGCCAATGCTCTACTAACAGTCGGACAAACAGCATTCCCTATTTGTCTCCATTTTGCATACAAATTCCCGGTAAATTGATATGTAATTGGAAAACCCATAATAGAAGAAATCTCTCTAACCGTAGGAGAGCGATATTCCCCATCTCCTTTACGAACATAATCTGATTTATATATTAGACCTTCTCTAGATGTTCCACTTTTTGTTGCTGTTACTGTTCGACTAGGTTTATCCAAGTTTTCGGGAAAAGACATTTTCCCCATACAATGATGATTTGTTTTCAATTCTTTTGATTGCCTCCATTCACATTCATAAAGCCCACTATCGTAAAAATGGTCAGTAAGTTCTAACGCTTTAATTTTTATTTCGGGATAAACAGGATCAATAATATCGCTTTCGAGTGTTTTCAAACTAGGAGGAGGTAGTTTGTCAATTAATTGCTCAAGTGTTCTCCAAGAGTTTAAAGAAGCGCCTTTTTCTACGTGGCTTGGTGTAGGAATAACAAAAATTCTTTTAGAGATTATTTCTCCAGAAATAGATCTTTTACGTGATTGATGTGAACCATAATCGGCAGAATTTATAATAAATGTATTTGATAAGAGTTTTAAAGCTTCATCGTCAGGAGATTTGCCATTCTCCAATGCCCATTCTGCAAGATTTAAATCACTAAACGTATATACTTCTTGTAAATGCTTCTTAGAATTAACCACGTTTTCCATAAACCATCCTTCAAGAACCGAATTAGTTTGATGCTTTTTTACAGCAACAATTCTTAAAAAGGTCTTTATTAAGCGTAATCCTAATTTTTTATCTGCTTTTCCTGATTTATTTGACGAGGAAAAACTTACACAAGGTGGGCTTCCTAATATTATAGATGTATTAGGGATATTCTCAATTTCTTCTATTGAATTTTCAAAATCTAAAATATTTTTTATTTCACATTGAAGGTTAAAATTGTGGTTAAATGTGTCTATTGCAGGGGTCCAATTATCATATCCTTTGACAATTTTGAATCCCATTTGGCTAAATCCTTCTGAAAAACCTCCTGCTCCGCAAAAGAAATCTATTATTGTAAAGGGATTATATGTTTTCATAGAGTTTATTTCTTTAATATTCATAATAAATAATGATGTGAGTAAAGCAGAAATATCTCAAATTACTGCCTAGAGAATGAAGTTTTAAATTGGTTTTACAACTTGTTTTATCTATTATGTGGTTCGGTTTATATTAGTTAATATTCAGTTTAATTATACGTAGAGTAATTACTGGCGACATTAAAAATGTGAATTATATCTCGACGTTGGAAAATCTTACAATACTACATAAAAAAAACTTTGTATAATTATGGGTTTCCGTAAAAACAATATTATTTTTTAGATTTAAAAAAAATAATAAAAATTAGCTTGAAGGAAATTAATTTAAACTTTACTACCTAGTACAATACCTAGTACAAGAAATCTTATAAGCTCAAACCAAATTGAGAAAAAAAGTAACAAATGAATTTTGATGCATCCGTTACTTTTTTAAATATTTTTATGATGTCTCCTTTTCTTTTTTTTGTTAAATTGTTTTGAAACATAATCGTTTATTTTCTCTCCGCGAAGCAAAATTTCGGCTAGATTTCCACTTATGTACTCTCTTGATTCAAGATGTTGAAAATTCTCTGAATTTTTTGGAATAGAGTTTTGATTCTTTCTTTCTATTTCAAGAATATTGATAGCACAGTTTTCCTGAATTCCTTTTGCACTGAATTCTTTTCCAAGACTGCTTCCGTTGAAAACGGATCTGGTTTTATGGTCAACGTAAGTTATTCCGTAAAGCTGTCCTTCTATGCTTTTTCTGAGTATCATGTGAATACTTTCTTTTTGCAATACTTTGGATAATTTTTCGGGAGAAAATATGCTTTCACGATAGAAAGCCATTTTTATGGCATTTTTTACATATTTTTTACAAGTTTCTTTCTCTGCGTCATTAGACTTAAACTTTCCTTCCAGAAATTTTAAGGTAGGTCTGCTGTAGAATTCGCTTGCTTTTATCGGCACACCTATAGGTTTTGAATTCTGGTCAAGTATTTTATAAAGCAGTCCGTTGTTTTTAAAAACTCTCGATTCCTCGCTTCCTCTGTCAGCATGAACATTATAGAGGTTTAGAACCGCGTTGAGTTCAGGCAGGCTTGAATATTTGTAATCAAATAAAATCTTGTTTAAAACTGAATTGATCGCCTTTCTGGACTCTGCTTTTCCGTATTGGACTCTGACGACATCTATCGGATTTAACGAAAATTGTTCTTTCTGTTTTCTTCCTTCAGCTTTTACAAGTCCGAACATTTCTTCAATTTCTTTTCGGGCAGGTTCTGATTTTCTAATCCCTAATAAATGCAGGTCGATTCTTTTTCCGTCTCTCTGAATGTTATTTGTTACAATATGGCAGTGCGGATGTCCCGCATCATGATGCTGATACACCAGATAAGGCTGTCTGCCGAATCCCAGTTTTTCCATATAAGTATCTGCAATTTCAGCCAGTTTTTCTTTCGAATGATTCTCCGAAGGATCAAAGTTGAGAGAGATATGCACCGAATTCCGCTTCGCATTGGTATTGAGTTCTGCCAGTTTTAGAAAGCGGTTTAATTTTGAAGTGAAACTCAGTTTTTCCAGTTCCAGCGGATAATTCACCGCACTGATGCATTCAGCTTTTCCCATCTCAACTTTATTTTCGTTATAATTCAGAATGCCTCTTATGGAGGAGCTTGTTTTTATTACTGCAACCATTTTTCTGCTATTTTCTGGGTGTGGTCTGAGACTTCTTCCATTTTATCAAAAAGCCTTTTTCTCTGGATCTCGAACAGATAAAGAT
The DNA here is from genome assembly GCF_004119505.1 of Flavobacterium sp. YO64. Lineage (NCBI taxonomy): Bacteria > Pseudomonadati > Bacteroidota > Flavobacteriia > Flavobacteriales > Flavobacteriaceae > Flavobacterium > Flavobacterium sp. YO64. Next base: position 67,709 of record NZ_NRQV01000011.1, read on the forward strand.
GTCCTTTAAAATCGGGAACTGTTTTGAGCGTGTTTATCTTTCTGGCAATCTGATTGATATTATTGCCGATTGCCCGTAATTCGGAAGTAAGTACAGATGTTTCCTCCATAAGTTCATCTAAAGACTGGTTTCTGTAGGTGGCGACAATGGGTTTGTTGAATAAGTGTCTTCTGATATGATCACTTAATTTTCGGCAGGTGCTCGCTCTGAATCTCTTTTCCAGTTCGGCATACTCCAATGGAGTGAATCGCAGTCCCACGATTCGTGTTCTGTTTGAATTTTCTCTTTTCATCATCTTTCATTTTCATTATTATCAAACTCTTTGCTTTTAAGTTTCTCCACCGCCGAGTTCCGAGGAAATGGGTGGCAAGATAGGCGGTTGTTAAACAACCGTTCATCTTGCTGATGTCAGGAACGTGGACATCTTTGGAGATTTTTTAAAAGCCAGGAACTAATTTAATGAGAATCTTCGAAATTTTGATAAGTAAAATTTACCTATGATAACTTTAGGCAGTTAGAATGAATAAATACTTAAAAAAGAAAAAGGAAAAAAAGAAAGCAGTCTGTAATTGGACAATCAGACAGTTGAAGTGCTATAAGTCCCGAAGGGTGGCTTTTTGGAGGAACGAGAAAAAGTCATTATGCGCACTTCTCTGACTGTGTCCAATATTTTGCTTTGATTTTTTTCTGATTTAGATTTTTATTGTTAATAAAATGATTAGAGATTCATTTTATTAAATCATTGGGTATCATTTCAAAACTTTAACTAAAAAAGCCTGTTTTGGAAAAGTTTTGGCCTGTTTTGGATAACAAGTAACTAAAAAGGGTAATCTAATTTTGTTTATTAAAATAACAATTTTATAAAATTAAAAATTAGGCTTTTAACGTCAATGTTTTATGTGAAACAATAATAAGTAAGAAAAAATATTTCTTTATTTGTGAAAAAAGCCTGTTTTTGAAAACTTTTGGCTTGATTTTGATAACAAGTGTCTAAAAAGTGTGTAGTAATTTTGCTTTAGTAATGATCGTAAAGTAATTACTTTATCATATTAGAAAATCATTTAATATTAGTTGTTATTAGATCAAAATAGTTTCATGTAAGAAAAATATTTATTTTACTGATAATGTATGTAAAAAATGCCTGATTTTTAAAGGTTTTGGCTTGATTTTCAAAGCAATTTATAAAACAGTCTATTGTAATTTTGCTTTCGTTCAAGCTTCAAAGTATCGATTTACATTTAAAAATACTTTTCTTCTTTAAGTTAAGTATTTTAAAACTCACTATTTCAATAATGGAAAAGATAAGAATTAGAAATTTTCTGTTTCGGATAAAGTTATTAAATATTCTATAAGAGTTATCAACTTAAAAATTAGAAGACATGAAATTAAGTGCAGCTAATAAAAGTAAGATTCTTGATGCAATTTGTTTATTGTATATGATTCTATTTATATACGCAGCAGTAAGTAAATTGCTTGATTTTGAAAATTTTCAGGTTCAATTGGGACAATCCCCTTTATTAAGTGCTTTTGCTGGATCAATTGCTTGGATGATACCGATAATTGAATTACTTATAGCATTATTTATTGTTTTAAAAGGATGGAGATTAATCAGTCTTTTTGCAGCTTTTAACCTGATGGTCATGTTTACATCATACATCTATATTATTTTAAATTATAGTTCTTTTATTCCATGCTCCTGTGGTGGGATTTTGGAAAAAATGGGATGGAAGGAACATTTCTTTTTTAATTTGGTTTTCATAATGCTGGCAGCAGCGGGTATCCTGATATCGGCCGGTAGGGTGTCTCAGACATCTTTTATTTCAAAACCCGCTGTTCTTGCCAGTTCTTTCGCCCTTTCGATTTTTTTTAGTGTTGGTCTAGTGACTATTTTATTTATTTCATCTGAAAATATAATACATCACCGGAATAATTTTGTACGCCGTTTTCCTCATCATCAGGCCGTAAAAAGGAGTGAAGTTGATCTTCTTTATAATTCGTATTATTTTGCTGGAGCAGCAAATGGAAATATATATTTGGGAAATAATACTGCTCCGTTACATCTACTGTCATTCGATAGTGTTTTGCAAAAGAAAACATCATTTAAAATAGAATTGGATAAGAGTGATTTTAGTTTTAAGACCGTCAAAATTAATATTTCAGCACCTTACTTTTTTGTTGCTGATGGAAATGTCCCTTGTCTATTTAGGGGAAAAATCTCAGATTGGAAAGCATCATTATTTATGAATCAAAAAGCGTTTTTTTCAATAATTACACCAATCGATTCTCTGAATGTTGCCTTTCGAGGGCAGGCGGTAAAGAATAATGAAAATATAATTGGATCCATCTTTCTGGGAAAGAATCAAAAAGTAAAATTAAATCCAAAACTGTTAAAAAAACAAATTGATGGAGTTTTTGATACAGACGGCATGCTGCATTACAGCCCAAAGATAAAACGTATCGTTTATGTTTATTTATATCGGAATGAATTCGTGGTAGCTAATGATTCTCTTGACTTAAAATATATAGGAAAAACTATAGATACTACAAGTCATGCACAAATTAAAATTTCCAATATTTCAAGCAGGAATCAAAAGAAAATGTCTGCTCCGCCGCTTATAGTTAACAAAGCCAGTGCAGTCTATAAAAACCTTCTTTTTATTTACTCGCCAGTTCATGGATTATATGAGTCGAAAGATTTATGGAGCCAGGCAAGTACCGTTGACGTTTATAATTTGAATGATGCTTCTTATATTTCGAGCTTTTATGTTTACAATATTGGAAACCAAAAAATAAGAAATATCATTGTTCAAGAAAATTACCTCTACGCCCTTATTGGTAATTATATAGTTTGTTATCAACTTAGTAATTCACTTTTACAGCATTACAAAAGTGAATTATGATTATCATATACTTAGCGCTCAGTATCAGGAATGTAATCGAACACCTGTAAAAAAAGTAGATATTTTTTTAATTTAATTTTTATTATCATGGAAACATTAAATGTGAAAAAGCTTTTGCCTGTGGCAGCGTTTGCCCTTGCAATTGCAGGTGCTTTTGCCTCAAATCCAAATGGCAAAGCAGCTAACGTAAGTGCGCCTGAACAAGGATACATCAATAATCCGAATCCATGTTCTGAATCAATTGATTGTAACAATCAAGGGAGTGAAATTTGTACCATTGAGGACACAAATCAACAAGTTTTTGGTTTGAATGCCAGTGGTACTACTTGTAACAAAGTCTTATACAAATTAAACTAATCTTTAAAGGGCTTGACTAGAATGTTAGGTTCATTTACAATGCAGTTCTATTTTTATAAAGAACTGCATTGTTTTTATTTATAACTAACCCAAGAGGGAAGGCTTTTATTCTGCAGATGATAATCGAACCACTGTTTAATATGATTGCTGAGATCTTGCTGATCCTTTGGATTCATTATAACATGCTTTTCCTTAGGATACACTAATAAAATATGCTCTTTTTGCAGTCTTCGCAATGCTAAGTAAAATTCTATGCTTTGATACCAATGCACTTGCCGATCTTGCTTCCCTGTCCAGGAGAGTAATGGAGTTTGAATGTTTTGTACAAATTCCAATGGAGAGTTGCGGCTGTATGCCTGTTTATCTTCAAAAAGTGATTTTCCCATACGCCATTGCTGATTTTCAAAACGCCATATTTCTGGAGTACCGGTATTCCATCCCATTGTTAAATACCAGCTTGTTAAATCTGCGACACCTGCACCAGATACCGCAGCTGCAAATAAATTGGTTTGGGTAATTATAAAATTAGTTTCATAACCTCCAAAAGAGTGGCCTATCAAACCTATCTTATCTTTTTGAATAATATGTTTGTCGATTACAGACTGAGTTGCTGAAAGAACACAATCTACTGCAGAAATACCGGGATTCCCAATTTCGTATATAATATCAGGGGACAAAACGAAATAGCCTTGAGCGGTATAATTCGTTACGTTAAATCCTGTATCAGAATACAAAGTGGGATTAACATATTGATAAAATTCTTGAGATTTTAATTCATAGATGCTGACTATTAAGGGATATTTCTTAGCGGGATTATAATTGGCAGGATAAAAAAGTGCGCCTGTTAAAGATGTTCCATTTTTGTTAGAATAATGAATTTTTTCAGCCTTACCCCAATAAAAATCTTTCTGCTGTTTGTTGCTTTGAACAATTAACCTATTACTGCTTTTTTTATCTTTTTTAAACCAGATTGAAGGAGCTTTTTCATAACTCTGCTGTTGAAAAATATAACTTTCTCCTTTTGAGGATTTCATCAGATAGCTATTTTTCATTTCATTAAAAACCAGAGGCTTTTCTGCATCAATTTTATTCCAAATAAAGTAACCGCTTTTTTGATTGTTTTTTGCCTGAAGAATTAATTCATGGTCGAGATCAATTTCTAAAGCGTAGAAACCATTGTAGTTTTCCGTTTTAATATTTTCATACTGTTGTTTTGCTATCCTGAATTGTATGTTTTTTTCTCTGCCGTGTGTTAATCTTTTAGCTGTTCTGCCATCGGAGGAAACTTCCCAAATATCAAATTGATCATAAATTAATAATGAAGAGTCATTTTTTGTCCAGCCTAAAATTCCATATGCAGGAACTTCACCTGCTGAGTTATAATTTTGATCAAATAAGGGCTGAGTTATATTTTTAGAATAGTTAAAGTGAATCTTTTTTGTTATGTTATATACCCACCATTTTTGATCTTTAAAGTAGGTTATGAAATTACCTGTTGGAGATATAATTGTGTGATTTTTATTTCCAGAATGTTTAGTTAATATCATGCTTGAATCCCCTGATATAAGATTGGTTAAGTTGAGGTCTATATCTCCCTGTTGTTTGTATTGGGGTTCATACTGCCACGGATTAAATGTGATAGCAAACTTTTGGTTCCCAGCTAGGATTACTTTTGGAAGTTGATTACTAGTTATTTGTTTAAATTTATTTTCATAAGGAAACCAAACACCTAGCTTGGCTACTTTATCCCATTGCCCAATTTCTTCTCGCTGCGAATACAATAACTTATCAGAGGCATTCCATATTTGTACTTGTGTTGAATCTATTACGGAATAATTATCTTCTCGTTTTTTTATTCCAAAGAAAACACGCTGTCCATCATCAGATATGGTCAATTTAGTCGTCACAGTAGGACTAATTATGAAATCATCTTTAAGGTTTAAAAGTTTTTCGAAATCGAATTTAAAAAGCTTATTATTTTTAAGGCTAAAGAAAAATAAATTGTTTTCACCAAGATCATCTTTTTTTTGTAAAAAAGCGACAGCATTTCCATTGCTATGCCACGTTAAATTTAAAAATGGATTTTCGGATTTTTCAACAATTATAGTCTTTTGCATTTTGTCAGTTAAAGTTACAAATCCGATGCAACGGCCATCAGTAAACATAACAGCATTTTCTTGTGGAGCGATTTTATATTCGCGAAGATTATCAATTTTCATTATCGTTAATCCTGAGGATTTTTTTATTTCCAGAGAAGGATCTCCTGCTTTGCTATATGTAATAATGTATTTTTTATTTTTTGTGTATTTGTATTGGGTTATTCCAGCATAAGTATGCGATTTGCCAGTTTTTAAATTAAGTATTTGCAGTCCTGCTATTGGAGTAATGCAAGCGAAACTTTCTTCCCTATTGAAACTTCCATTAAATGCATTTGGAAAAACATACTGTATGTTCAGTTTTGTATTTCTAACAAAAAGAGTGTGTTTACCATTTGGATAAACTAGTTTGTAACTTATCCAGTTTCCGTTTTCAGAAATATTTTCAGATTGCAGTGTGTGCCACAGATGATAGTCGGATTCCTGAAGCATCTTTTTTTGTTTTACCTGCCCCAATAAAGGGCAGGCTACTAAAACAAAAAATAAAAATGTAATACGGGATAAAAATGACTCAACCTGTACTAGTCTTTTGTTATTGATTTTCATTGGATGTGTAAATGTTTTTTAATATCCGTCATTTTGAGGAAGTAGATTTGGATTTACCCTCAACTCAGAATCAGGGAGTGGAAAGAGTCTGTCAGTAGTATTCCATCCAGGTTTTGTTCCAGAGAGAACATTATCCAGATTTGCTGTTCTTTTAAGATCGAAAAATCGATGTCCGAGCTCAGTAAATAACTCAAGCTTTCTTTCGTTTAGAATAGCCTGCAGTAGATTTTCAGTTGTCGTTGCAGTTGTGTTTTGAAGACCCGCACGATTTCTAATCTTATTTAAATCTTCTTTGGCTTCTTCCAATTTATTGAGATGTACTCTTGCTTCTGCACGAATAAGGTATTGTTCTTCTAAACGCATTACAATTGAATATTCAACCGAGGTCCCCGTTGGGCTTTTCTGTTTGTATTTATTAGCGTGATACCAAGTTGAGGTTCCGTTGGTGACTGCTTTTATCCAATGGGTTTTTCTTAAATCATCGGAACTAAAAGCTTTAAATAATTCATTATTTAAAGCAACAAGCGGTGGCGGTCCACTGGTAAATACAAAAAGATTTCCTTCATCTGTATTTTTACCAGCTGTTGAGGGCATCAGCTGCCAAATGGTTGAGGTGCTTTCTTTTAAAAATACTTTATCAATATTGTTTTCCCAAGAATATAGATTCGTGTTATTAATTAGTAGAGAAGCGGTTTGTTCGGCCAATTCCCATTTGCTATCGTACAAATAAACTCTTGCTAGTAAAGCTTGCACTGCTGATTTATTTGGACGAACGCGACCCGAAGTAATATAATTAGAGGGTAATAACGATATTGCTTTTTGTAAATCATTTATAACCTCAGAATATATCTCAGAAACAGGTTTCTTAGAAACGAGAGCATTTGTTTGGTAAGAGGTGGTTGTAATGTATGGTATATTGCCATAAATATTAGCAAGATAAAAATGAAGCAGGGCTCTGATAAAAAGAGCCTCGCCTAATAATTGATTTTTGTCTGATTCAATAAGTTTTGTATTATTAGTTACTCCTTCAATTACAGCATTTGCAGCATATATTTGTTTGTATGTATTATTCCACCATCCTGCGACAGTAGTATTTGATGCTATAATAGTATTATTATAGAAATCTTTAGCAGCATTGCTGTCTGTTCCATAAAACGTTAATTCATCCGAGTAGTTTCCTAAAAGGTTAGAAATTCCTGTTGGTTTTCCCGTGATTAATCCGTTGTCTCTTATCTGAGCGTAAACATTTACCAAAGCAGCATTGGCAGTATTTTTATTTTCGAATACTGTATTTCCGGTTAATTGAGAAGTCGGAAGATCTACATCTACAAAACTATCGCAGGAATAGAGTAAAGAGCAAAATATCGGTATCCAGGCGAAATAAATTGATAATTTTATTTTATTACCAGTAAAGAAAATTAGCTGTCTTTGTTGTATATAATTTTTCATAGTCGTTAGTGTTAGAAAATTAGCTGTAATCCTAATGCATATATTTTAAGAGGAGGTAAAAATCCAGATACTATAAACTCAGGATCAGCTCCTTTATAAGAGGTGAAGGTTAGTATATTCTGGCCTTGAAGAGAAATACGGCATTTTAAATTTTTCAGGCTGTTTTCAGGTAGATTATAGGATATTGAAATGTTTTTAAGCCTAAGATATGACGCATCGGTTATAGCGGCATTACTGTTGGTGTACAGGTTATTTGCAGCTGTTACCAGTGAATTTGTTCCTGAACTATACATTTGATATGGACCAGTATCTCCGGGATTCTGCCAGCGGTTTAATACTTCTGTAGTTTTATTAGACATACCCCCAGTTAGGCCTAACATACTTATTGAATTCCAGTTTTCTTGTTTAACGTATTGAAATAGAAAATCAAGCTGCCACCTTTTTAAGTTGAATTGATTTTGCAGACCGCCATAATATTTTGGACTGAAATCTTTAACCGTTTGTCTATCATCAGGGGATGAAATTTTTCCGTCCTTATTGACATCTTCAAATTGATAAATTCCTGTTTGGGTATTGAGGCCAATGTAATTGTAAACCTTTTGAATGTTGATGGATTTTCCAATTACATACTGATTAACATAGGTAGAGTTTTCTAATTGAGGGAACGCTATTAAATTATTTTTTGGAACGGTTAAATTAATATTTGTTGTCCATTTGAAATTTTGTTTATTGATATTAACTGTTCGAATGGTCAGTTCTAGTCCTTTATTTTCAACCGTTGCATTTAGGTTTGCTAATATGGAATTGAATCCTGTGGTTCCGGGAAGTGGAACTCCAACTAATTGGTTGGATGAACGATTGCGGTAATAGGCAGTTGTTAAAAAAATGCGATCTTGAATAAAACCTAGTTCTAAAGCTATTTCCATTTTTTTGTTGGTTTCCCATCCAAAGTTTGCATTATATAAACGATTGGGTTGTAGACCAACTGTCCCTTGATAATTATTACCCGCCGAGCTATAGGTATCTAAGAAATTATAATCTCCGATTTGGTCATTGCCAGTAGTTCCGTAACTGGCTCTCAATTTCCCAAAGCTTAGAATTTTATTTTCTAGCAATGGTTCTTTTGAAAATAACCAGGCTGCTCCAATGGCACCAAAATTGGCAAATTGATTGCCCGGACCAAAGCGGCTTGAGCCATCTCTTCTTCCTGTAAGATTAACAATATAACGATCTTTCCAATTAAAGTTTGCCCTGCCAAAGAATGCTTGATATTTATATTGTGTCTGCTGATTTGTAAATACATAGAGATATGTGGCTGATGCTAAGTCATAAATTAAGCTGTTGCTTGCAAAACCATCTGCTTCTTGTACAAGCTGTGCGGTTTTTTGCTGTTGAAAAGTAGCACCAGCTAAAAGTTCTATTTTACCATTCCCAATTTTTTTATTCCAATTCAATTGAGGTTCAATAATCCACGATTCTCTAGTGCTGTTATTGATAAATAATGATGAAGATTCGCTTCCTAGTCCAAGTGAGGGATTATATATCGTTGATGGTGAAGTTCTGATTTCATCATAACGGAGATCACTAAATCCTATGCTAGTTTTAAATTCCAGCTCTGGGATTATCTGGTATGATAAAATTGCATTTGCAATAAGATTAGCTGTATTGGCTTTGTATAGCGCTTCAAGATTACGTAAGGGATTATTAAACGTTCCGTTCTCCCAATTGAGGTTTCCAAAAGCATCATATAGGGCGGGAGCATTTGGAGACAGCGATCTTGCCTCTCTTGTAAAATCAGTAGCAGGTAAATTGTTGTTTTGTGAAGAATATGAGGTAGACAAATTTATCTTAAACTTATTATCTGCTGATTGATGATTTAGATTAAAGTTTGCTCCGCCTCTTTTATACTTATAATCACCAGGGAAAACGGTAGTTTCATTATGGTAATTACCACTAAGAAGAAATTGCGTCTGAGCAGATCCGCTATTTATTGATATCTGACCATCATTTATTTGAGCCGTGCCTCCAATAAGTTCTTTCTGCCAGTCAGTATAGCGACTTTGATCCCAAGTGCCGTTTACATCATAGGCCGCTGCTGGATATTTTACAATTCCATCATTTGCAAATGCTTCTTTTCGCATTTCCAAGTATTGATTCGTATGCATTAAATTCATGTAGCGAGTTATATTTCCTACGGCTGTGTTTGTATTGATTGTGAATCTGGTTTTTCCTTCTTTGCCTTTTTTTGTGTTGATCAATATAACTCCATTAGCACCACGGGATCCATAAATAGCAGTAGCGTCCGCATCTTTAAGCACTTCGATACTTTCAATGTCCGAAGGATTAATTGAACTTAAGGGGCTTACATTAGCACTTGGAATAATAATCGACGAGATATTATTATTGGATATAGAATTTGATGCGTAAGGAACTCCATCGATTATGTAAAGAGGCTGGTTTCCATCAGCACGTAAACTATTAGTTCCTCTTATCTGCACATCAAATCCACCTCCGGGTGTTCCGGTTGTTTGGGTAATTGTAACTCCTGCCATACGACCTTGCATTGCAGAAAGTATGTTGGTAACAGGCTGTTTATCTATATCCTTTGCGGTGATTTTTGCTATACTGCCAGTGCGTTCGCTTTCTTTCACTGTATAGTATCCTGCATTGATTTTTACTTCCTGTAGTGCTGTTGTATTTTCTTGCATCTGTACATTTAGCTCTGAGTGCTTAGCTACAGGGATTTCTATTGTTTTATAGCCGATATATGTAAAAATAAGGATGTCATTTGTGGATACTGTTATGACAAATTTGCCGTCAAAGTCTGTTACCACAGTATTTTTCTGGTTTTTCACCGAAATACTGACTCCTGAAAGAGGAAGAGTACCATCTGTAACAATACCAGAGATCTGCTTTTGTTGTTGTGTAAGGAGAGAGTACAAGATATTCCTTGCTAAGGCTGGCGTGCAAAAGAGATAGAATCCGAAAATAAGCGGATACCAAAGCGTTGCCAACCCTTTTTTCCATGAATAAGTTTTCATAATTTTGGGTTAGTTAATTTGAAACGAAAGTTTTTATTAATTCAGCTCTCTATACTTGTTTGATCGCGGGTTAGAGGGCTTTTTTTATAGTATTAGAAATGAGAAGGTACATCTATGCTATATTTAATTCTGCTTTTTTTTATTTCATAAGCATGTAGGTTTATTTGTTAGACAATAAATCTAAAAGCGAGACAATAAAAATAAAAGCAATGCTAAGAATTTAGGTTAAGTAGAATGAATCTCTAAAAAATAAAAGAGGCGCGGAACTCAACATATTCACTTCCGAGGTACTGCTAAGAACCTTTTCACACGAATAAGAGAGCCCACGCCAATTATTAGAGGCGTGAGCATTTACACTTAGTCATCTCGTGTGATTAAAAATTAGCAGTTTTCGGAAACGAGACTCCAAGCGAATGCTTCATATTTTTTTAATGAAGAATCGCAAATATATTAATTCAGTGACAAATATAACAAAATAATCTATAATTCGGATTTTAATCCGAATTATTTTGAGCTTTAAAAAGTTACTTTGTTAATTATGAAGGACAAGAATCGTATAATAGTTGACTACATAGCACTTGAGTGGGTATCAAAAGCCAAATCTCAAAGCTCATTTGCTCGGGAACATAATATCGATGAAAAAACTGTTCGAGAAATAAAATATAATAAAGATTACGCCATAAGTCTAAATACTTTAATTAGAATTTGTGAAGCGAAAGAAATGAAGTTGTGTGATTTTTTTAAATTATTAGATATTTAATTAATCATTACAAAAAACTATCATCTAATTCTTTGACTACTGTTTTATCAATTTTTTAAATTATCAATCAACCCCTCCATTTGGTTCTTTCTTCTGATTTTATTAGTAGAATTTTATCGAAAATAAATATTTTAAAAAATATCTAAATGTTTTTATAGAGCATTTTACTTATAGTTTTATTTCAGTTTTTTAATTAAATAAAGGGGTACAACTAGGGTACAACAAAAGTTGTACTTGTGGATAAATTTGTTTAATTGTTATTTTGATTTTTGTTGAAATCAAGAACAAGTAAAATGGATGATTTAAAAGTTTTATCAGATTTTTTTCTGGCTATTGAGAAAGATTTTCGCATCAGCCCTACACATGTAGCAATATTTGCTGCACTAATTCAATTTCGAAAGAATAATGGGATAATAAATCCTATAGAAGCATACAGCTTTGAAATTCAGAAAATAGCTAAAATTGCTTCACCAAAGACTTATTATAAATGTATGATAGAGCTGAATGCTTATGGTTATATAATTTACATCCCGACTAAAAGCAGAACAAAGCGCAGTACAATATTTTTTCATGTGGAGTAATAATATTTTGAATCTAAATGAAAAGAGCTAAAACATATACAATTGTTGACAATTATTTTAAACTTGATATGAGATTAAAAAAATTGGAGGATTTGATTACTTCAAAAGAATTAGTCACAATGCAGGGAGATGGTTCATCTTCTTTAATTCCATTAAAAAAATGTAGAAGCTCTTACAGCAAAATAGAACTTGCAAATCTCTTCTATGTTTTAATGGATGAAGGCATTTTATATTTTGATTCAAATGACGCGAAAAAAAATCGAGGTGATTTCCAGAAATTTATAAGCAAAAATTTTACTTATAATGATAATGAAGGAGGACAGAAAACAATAAGCACGATAAGCAGGCAGTTTTCGGAATGCAAAGGTTACACCTACAAGATCAAGCAGATTAAATTTCTAGATGATTTTATTGCAGTGATGCAGGAGAGAAGAAGAAGGCTGGAAAAGCGGTAGAAAGGATAGTAGAAAAGATTAATAATATTTAAAAGACTCAATGATGATGAAGAAAGAAAAGAGGCAGTCTTATGTGATGGAAGTAAAGGAGCTGATAGAGCCTGTGGTAGCGAAACTGGAAGCAATTGATTCAAAAATAAGCCAGGGAAAAACCCTGCGGCCTGAATATTACAGAAATGAAGATTTAAAAAAGATGTTCGGGCTTTCCAATAATACGATCATAAAATACAGGCAGACCGGAATTCTTCCCTATACTAGGCTGGGGGATATTTTTCTGTATGACAGCGGTAAAATTGATAAAATACTCAAAAGCAATGAATCATAAATTAGTATTTAATCATTTGCCCCAGATTTAAAAAAAGAGCTCAAAATAGATTAGGTAACTATAATAGTAACCATTTTTTCATCAGGGTTCAATACCCTTTCAAATAAAAAAGCCTTTAAACACTTATGTTTAAAGGCTTTTTATTTTTAAAAGTCGCTTTTCAGACTTCATCTGGCGGAGGAAGAGGGATTCGAACCCCCGGACCTGTTACAGTCAACAGTTTTCAAGACTGCCGCATTCGACCGCTCTGCCATTCCTCCAGTAAGACGCAATAATTTTCTCATTGCGGGTGCAAAGATAAAATGTTTTTTTGATTGGAGAAATTTTTTTTAAACTATTTGTTAAGAAAACGATTTTACTCCATTTATACATTTGGTTGTTACTGAATTAAAAGTTTTGAGGTATTTAAAATACAGTTTACATTTATTTTTTTAATACTTTCTCATAATTGGTTTATGAATTGTAAGGTCAAAATCTTTAAATAATTTGCTCTTAAATACTCTCACGGATTAACTTGAATTCCATGCTTCAAGTTATCAAAGCAATGTGATTTTGATTATTATATGTCCTTCAGATAAAATTTATGATCAGTTCTATTTTGACTCAGATCGACTTTGTAGTTTTCCTTATCTTTAGATTTTTAATTAAAGACAAAATGAATAACTCAAGAGGCTTGCTCTATCCGGCACTCCATAAATTTTATAACGCTTTAAGCAGTTTGGAAAAATTTGAAAAAGGGACGGACTTCTTCGATAATATAAGTTATCTGGATAATTTCTTTTCGGAATATAGGAACATCACCTTTGTTCTGCAAAAATCTTTGGCTCATACTTTATTTATGCCAGAATATGAAAAGTTGCGTGATCAATATCTCGTTAACCATGTTGGTAAATGGTTTATAGAAAAACGGAACGAGGTGCTTAAACAGCAACCATTTAATCTAGAGAAGAGAATTACCATCACCATTTATTCGGGACAGACATTGTCACTGCCGGAATTGGTTTTTACTATTGATAATGATGTGAAAATTTCAACAATAGTTGATTCGCTGCGGGAAACATTCCTAAGCATGGGACAATTAGAGGTCATGTTTTCAGCAGAATTTTTATTTTCTGAGTATGGACGTACCGAAGATTTATATGATAATTTGATATTTGGGATAAACCAGATGAAACTCTTCTTGTCCGAGATGAAAAAAGTGGTCAATGGGGATTGCAGAATATCCAATGAACTAGAAGGGAAAATAAATAAGATGAATTTTTATCAAGTTCCTAAAGATTTTCTTTTTGTTGATGACTATATTTTTTATTGTAAAAATGAAAATTTTGAAAAGGCATCAAGAATTGTGCTACAGTGCGGCCCAGGACCTATAAAAGTTCCAATTGAAAATCTAAACGAAACCTATCCTGATGGTGATGTGTTTAACAAATTTGAGCTAATGCATTTGGTGCTTTTTCAAATGCAAAAAAAACTAATGCCAACATGCATGATTGTGTATAGCGATGAAACCTTTGAATTAGTTTCTTTTGGTTTTTCGATCAAAACCACATTATACAGAAAATTTAATGAGATAGCTAGTCGAATTGAATCTGATAAAATAGTCAATATCCTTTTTGTAACAGAAATGTACATTTATGACAAGGATAAAATAGAAAATTTGGACAGTCGCGAAAGGATTAGACATGCGGAAAGTGAAATCTTGGCATTTTATATGGTTGATGAGAAATTAGCAACCATCTCGCATGGGTATGACACATTGCAGATAGATGATTTTAAGTATATTGCATCGATAATGTTTGCGAAATCAAGAGGTTATGAATTACCTAATTTTATGAATCCAGTTGTGAAGGAGTTTAATCGATTGAAATTAAAGTCAAGATAATTTTGGGCTTTATAAAATATCTCCTTTTGCAAAATTACGTGGTTGGGCTGGAGCATAGGATAGTGAGAAACGCAAAGAAATAAACTAATTTTTAGCCACACCTGAACAATAAGCATTATTACGAATTTAAGATTAGCTTAGTGAAGAAACAATTTACGATGAGAAAATGAAAACAGTAGCTCAAGATTTTTATTAAGACTTCACTTCTGTAACATTTTTAATTGATGCCCTGAAATGAAAAGGATCCTAAATTTTCCACGCTATTTATATAATGGAATATCTTTAAATGTTGAAGCTGCAAGGGAATTAATTTGTTAATTTAATTAATAACTACGGGAAAACGTAAAACATACAATTGGCAATTTTGTATGTTTGAGTATGTATATAAAGTACAAATTAAATTACCGTGGGTATTATATTCAGCCATCAATTAATAAATATGAAATTAATGAGTCGAGACAATGAAGGAATACTTAATTTGATCAATGCTGTATTTTCAACCATAAAAGATAGATATCAATTGGGGGAAATAGGACAGTATGATAAACTTTTGGAGATGAGAGTTGTAAAAATTTCAGAAAGCGACTCAAATTATCTTGAAATCAATTTTGATTCCATTTTATTTAATGAGGCACTTCTGATTGCCGCAGAACAGAAACTGGATTCCAAACCTGATGCTTTGACTGTTGATGTTCTTCGTTTTGCTGAAGATCTGAAGGAATATCTTCTTAATATAAATAGTCTTGATTATCAAAAAAATAATCTGGATAAGATGATTAACGGCTTTAAGGCGTTTTTGCTTCAGAATTTAAATTCTCCAGAATTAGTTTATAGTCATTTTATAAAAGTTCTAAAAGATAAAAAACAGGACAGAAAGGAGCGTATGGATTTTATATCTGTCTACTTTAAATTTTTAATCATTTCCAATACCACTGAAGAAAATATTTTAAAATCCTGTATGGATTATAATTCGCAGGAGAAATACAATCATAATTTTACATATAATTATCTGAGGGGATTGTCGGAGAATTATTCCGATACAGCAGAAAGTCTTACTGAATATGCATGCAACGATACTAGCCAACAATATCTGATTTTTATTCCGCCACTGCTTGTAGGACTGTTTCCAAAAAATGAAGATAAGGTTTTCGCTTCTGCGTTATCACTGTTTGAAAAAGATAAAGTTACAGCCCTGAAAGCATTGAGTGATTTTGCTTTTTCCGACGGGCAAATGATTACAAAACTCTTCGAGCTACTCAGAAATATTGAACCTGTAAGTGAGGAACAGATAAACCTAAAAAGTCTTTTATTCTGCCGTATAATTGAAAATAATGCCGCTTCTGACCAGCTGAAAGCCGACTGCATCAAAGAACTCCGCACAATGCTGCAGGCTAAAGATCCTGAAAATGCCCTGACTGTACTTAATAATATCCAGTACAATATGGTAGATTATGAATTTGAAAAGTACTATTTACTTAATATATATATCGAGAATACAAAAAATTTAAAAGTCTTAAAGCATTTTTTTTATAATTATAAAGACCCACAGTATCTTTTTGAAATTTTAGTCAAAAGACATGAATTGCTTGGTTTAAGGGGATCTATTGAATTGTTTAAGAGTGCCATTAATCGTTTTTTCGATATAAACAGGGAAGAAACCGAAGCGCAGATCCTGCACTTGTTCAATTTTAGAAATTACAGTTTTCTCGCCTTAAAAATTATTCTCTGCATCAGTGGGGGGATTTATCACATTAACTTATTAAAGGGGAGTAAGGAAGCGCAGATGCAGGCAGTTGAAAGCATGTGCAGTTTTCCATATTCAATTGATGATTTGCTTATACTGCTACTGAAGTTCAGGGAATCTTCTTTTAAGGAAGTAAGACAGTATCTGCAGGACAAGCTTTCCGAATTAGTGCTGGAAGTGTACCATGAATTGCTGCTTGATGCCATAAAACTAAATCTTGGCAGTTCGAAAATAGATCAGGATTTTTTAAAGCCTCTGGAAAAAGCCTTGGAAAAGTATCTTGAAATTAAAAAATTCAAGGAAGAATTCAACGACTTAAACCCGATAAAAAATGAGCGTGCTCTTATGGATCTCTATTATAGTCTTGAACACGAAGTGCATGCTAAAATACCTAAAGACATCAATGAGGATAAAAACTCGTTTCTATATGATGTAAAAACAACGGTTATTGTGCGGGCCAAATCTATGAAAAATGAGTATTCTGGTGAAATCCGGCCTCT
The DNA here is from genome assembly GCF_004119505.1 of Flavobacterium sp. YO64. Taxonomy (NCBI): domain Bacteria; kingdom Pseudomonadati; phylum Bacteroidota; class Flavobacteriia; order Flavobacteriales; family Flavobacteriaceae; genus Flavobacterium; species Flavobacterium sp. YO64. The sequence continues at coordinate 84,405 of NZ_NRQV01000011.1, forward strand.
TGTGCATTTTGAGTCAAAAATGATGATTGACAGCAGGGCTTATAAAAACCCGTTGCTTTATGAACAGAACCTTGAAAATTTCTAAAGAATGGATATCAAAAATATAGTTGTTAAGGAATATTTGGAATCCTTAACTGAGAAAAATGAGCTTAATCGCATTTTTCCAATTCTTCTGGAAGTTATGGGATTCACAATTTTATCCAAACCGACAGAGTATATAGGGCTTCCCGAATACGGAAAAGATATTGTAGCGGTTGGCCCGGATGAAGATAGCATTAAAAAGCGTTTTTACTTTGAGTTAAAGGGAGGTGCCGACCGAGATATCACCGATGCTAACTTTTACGGTAAAGACGGCATTCAGGACTCGCTGACTCAGGCGAGCTATAATAAGTTCGTTTCGGCATTTCCTGAGTTTGAAGAGCTACCATTAAAAATCGTGATTGTCCATAACGGAATAATAAAGGGCAATGTACAGGCAACGCTGGAGGCATTTATTGTCGCGACACAGAGAAATTTAGTAAATACAACTTTTGACCGTTGGGACATCTCGCGCCTTACACAGCTGTTTTCAGAAAAACTTTTCAGCGAATATCTGCTTGTGGATCCGCAGACAACCAGAATTTTTAACAGGGTGCTGGTCAATTTAAATACAACCGATGGCATAAGTGCTGATTTTCGTGATTTATTAGAACAGCTGTTTAGTAAAGAAGAATGGAAAAAATGTAAAAAATTATCTAGAAGATGGCAGGTTTTATTTGAAACTTTCAAGCTTGTTGGATTTATCATCTACACAGAATCTAAGGAGCACAACAACCTTGAAACAGCGAAGCGCTATTTGACCCATCTGGTGCTGAAATTCTGGAATTGGATATTAAAGAACAAATTAGAAGAGGATAAAACGGTTACTAGATATTTCAGTCAGGTATTCAATCTCTACTTTGGGGTGCTTATAGAATATTTTAAAAGAACGCTTCCTATTGCCAGCTTAAAGGACGGATTGTCATGGGAGACTTCAGGACGTTACGAGGAAATAGGATATGCAAAAAGGACATTTGAATATCTTGAGATTTATTGTTTCTTTCTGAATGTACAGCGATTTTTTAGTACAGCAAACGACAAAAATAATCATCTTCAGCTAGTTCAGTTGATCAATATGAACAATGTATCCTGGAGGCCGTTGCTTGATATCCATTCGTCTGCAATAATTAGTATCCTTAATCTGTTCATTGATTTTGGTGAGTTGCAGAACGCTAAAAATTATCTCAAAGTTGTACTTCAACAACTTAAGGCGGCCAAGGAAATGTTAGGATTTATTCCGGATGCAAACAACAGCATTGAAAGCGTAATCAAGTTTACTGTGACAGGGATTAAACCCGTTTATTACTCGGACAGTACTTCTCCGCTACTTGCTGTTTTAATGGAATATACAGCCCTTTTGGATATGGAAGAAGAGTATGATGTAATGAGAAAGTTCATAATAGACAACAAAATAGATTTGGGATTATTTGTACCGCACCACGGCATTGATTCAACTTCTCTTGAATTGATTGACGATAAGGAAAATGACCTGGAGGAGCAATTGTTTTCAAAATCATTTACTGATGGCTACCAGTCTGAGCTGAGGTTGCATAAAAAAATTAGTGATGATCTGAATTTTGCAGATTTCAAAATTAAAATAGGTAAGAGAAAAGAGGAGTTCAGGTATAATTATCGTACCGACAAGGCGGGGTACGCTTTTTTAAAAGACCTGGCGCATCTTTATTTTAACACACCTTATTTTCCAGATAAATGGAGATCTATTACTGTGTAATAATTATTATAAAAAATAATAAATAGTATTGATACCCATTATTTTATATTGGTTAGTTTTTTTTAAAACATGCATTACTGCTAAGTTGAGGAGCTGAGGATTGGAACTATGCATTACAGGTAATACATTTTCCTTTTTTTTCTACTGTATTACGTAAATTTAATAGCTGATTAGTTTATTTCCTGCCTGGCAGCTTCAAAAATCTTAGAAATAATATCCTGATCAGACCATAGCTTTTTTGAATTACAGTTTTCATAGTACCATTTTATAAAGCTATTGTTTATGGTGCTTTCAGGGATTAATTTTATGTTTTTTTCGACTGTTTCAAGGTGTTTGTGTTCTAGTTCTTCAAGCCACTCCTTATCAAATATTTCATCACTGCTTAAGATTGATCTTGCCTGTGATAACTTCCATACTTCTAATAAAATCCTGTATTTGAGGTCTGCCGTAGACTCCGTCGTCTGTTTTCTTATTTCGACATTCAAAAGATCAGCATGCTCATGATCCGGAATTATAGGTAAAGGGAGGTTTAAATTTAAATCTTCGAATTTAGTGTCATCAAAATCATTTAAAATTTCAAAAATTTCCTTTTTGAATCTAAATCCGCTTACAGCTATGTTGTCCTGGATTGATACTATTGAGAAAAAATAGGCTGGGTAATCAGCTAAGGCGCGAAGTGAATATGCGAGTAAAAAAATGTTGTTTTCTTTTGTGAAGTCAAAATCTTTGATGCCTATCACTACAGTAGGAACATTTTCCATTTTGTTGATTCTTTTGGGCATTATAAAATCATAGTCGATTTCCTGAGATGCTGCTTCCAAAATTTGTTTGAGCTGGGACATTTCACTGGTAATAAATTCAGTATACCAATTCTCGATAGCCAGGCGCCCGACTTTCACAGGAATCTGGGTACTGAATGGAAAATGATTCATCAAGTAAGTAATGCTTTTGTAAAGTCGCTCATATATAATATTTTCATCTTTATCTACTAATGAGGAATCAAAATGCATTGCAGTGAGTTTTTCGATATCGTGAAAAGCAGTCTGCATTTCTTTTAGCTTAAGGAAAATGGACTTGAAATTGTTTGATGCTACATATTGGTCATTTTCTCCCTGTGGATTAAATAAGTTTGTAAATTGGGAATTTGAATTCCTAATTACGCCAAACCATGAATTGATTAATTGTTCAGCCTTCTTTAGATCGGCTTTATCAGGCATAGTATTGGCATATTTTGGATACGGTTTAACAGGAGTCATTGACTCGCTTAGTTTAGCGCTCGCTAGCACATAGATTTCTGTTTCCTTATCTCTTTTTGCCTTATTCCCTTCAAAAGAAGAGTCAATAATCCTCAAGACACTTTTACACCAGTCAATAGCTGCAGTTCGTATTTGCAGATTTTTTTTCTGCCATTCAAAAGCTGAATTTTCATAATAATTTCTGCTTATAGTTTCTATCCATATGTTAGAATATGAAGCTTCAGATGAATCCGGAACGATTTCTGGACTGATGCTTTTAGTTGCATCACTTCTAGTTACTCTGATGATTTCTTCTGTTGGAAAAGGCAGTATAATGGGGTGGGTATTATATTTTAAATAATAAGGAAGAAAATTATAAACATATTCAATCCTATTCATGCTTTGATTGACCGTTGTTTTTGATGATTCACCATCCCATATGTAATGTATGTCAATATGGTTACCATTTTCTTCAATTCTTAAGGATTCGGTGTTTTTTCTAAGAAAGTTTATAATAATTTGTTTGTTCTCCAAAACATAATTTTCATACAATGGAGGATTTGATATAAAGGCATATTGAAAAAGTCCTACTGCTTCTTCGATTGAAAGATTTTTTAAGTTTTCGGATAAGAAATTTTTGTCAAAGGGAATAGTTAGTTTCAGATCAAGCTTTATAAACCATTTTGCTAGATGGCCTAGTCCCAGATATGAAGGTTTGAAGGAATTAGAGCTATTGATTTTGTTTATTAATGCAGCGGCGAGATAATTTATATCACCTCCCTTAAAATCATATTTCGATAAATTTTTCAAAAGATCTCGTTGTCGGGTCATGTTTTCAGTAAACTGGCTTGGCATTACTTTTAAAAGCTCATCATAGGTGTTGATCTGTTTGCCAGGTATTGTATGCATTACAAACAAATCCAAGGCTCCAATTTTGAATGCCTCATCAAACTGCTGCTGATTTTCGAGCCAGTATTTTTGAGGTTCAATATGAGAAACACCATTAAGGGCATATACCATATCCATATATGTTCCATGGCTTAGAATTTCTGATATACTGTTATAAAACTCGAAAGATTCTTCTTTTTTGATTAAAAGCGCGGCAGTCTGAAAGAAATTCTGCTTCTCGGAATCTTGTAGTAATTGATAAAGATTAATAAAAGTATCTGAAATAGCCAGCGTAATGTGCAATAGCTGCAGCAGATGAGAAGAACGGACTGGATGCAGTCCTTCAATATTTTTGCTGTCAAAATTAAGAAAATATTCGTTTTGCAGTTCTTGAAGCACTTCTCCGCGGTCCTGATTAGCAAATGATACAGATTTTTCAATATAGGAGACAAGGGTTTTGGTTTCTATTTTTAAACCAAGACAATCTGCAGCCGAGACGATTCTAAGAATTTCCGTTTTGGCAGCTGGACTTCTATCATCTTTTAATTTTTTAATCTGTGATTCAAGGCGTTGGCTGATCATTTCACCACGTGTCAGCAAGTAAGTGTATTCAATCAGCAGACCTTTATCTAAAACCTGTTCCCAGACAGGCTGCCATTCTTTAATTTCCGGATGCAGTTTTCCTTTTTGTTTGAATTGCTTGAAGATATCCTCAGCTTCTTCTTTTCCAATACTGATATCTACCGGCTGCATGCTGATAGAGGAAATGTCACCCCCATATCTTATCCAATCTTCGTATCTGGAAGTGATGATATATTTAACCGGCAGCATTGATGTACGCTGCACCAGTTTCTGCCAGTTATCCACCGTTGCATCTAGGCCATCAATAATCACAACTGGGAATTCACCGATCAAAACACGTGAATGAAGGAATTCCATTATTGAATTAGCCTGTTCCCAGCTATTTGCAATATGAAGCTGGTAAATATTACGTTTTTCTCTCAGGGTATATCCGGTCTGCCAGGCGAGGGTAGATTTTCCCTGCCCACTCGATGACCTGATAAGGATGACATCATTAGTTTTGACAGCCTGGATTATTTCTTTTTCCCACAATTTTCTTCGCGCTGGAAGCCCGTTTGAAATATGATAAGGCTTGGCAGCTTTACCATCATAATAATTTAAAAGGCTGGTAGGAGATTCATTAGAATAATTTATCTGCTCTATCCAGTTGTTTTTTACAGCTTCATTTTTTACAGCCTTGGAATAGGAGTCTCTGACATCTTCAAAAACTGCACGAACATTTTGATGGCTGATTGTTGCTCGTTCCTTAGACCATTGTAAAATATTGTTGACTAATGCATTTATAAATTGTCTTTCTGTACCGATGTTGACGCCCCAAAATTTAATTAAAAGCTGTGTAATGCTTTTTGTAATTTCATCAAATGAGATTCTTTCATATGATATCCTGCTTAAAAAGTCCTCAATATCAAAGGCAGGTTTATAGTAACTGGTTATTTTTGTTTTCCAATGTTCCATTGAATTTGATGTAAGCCTATTTTCAAACAGTTGTTTTAAAGCGCCGTCCGATACTTGGAAATTATGAATCAGTCTAAAGGTGCTTGAGCTATCTCCTAAATAAACCTGCAGGAAGTTCTGAAGAACATTCCAGTTCCAAAAGTCACCTGCATTTATTTTGTTATCAGACGATTTTAATTGGATAAACTCACATGAGCTTGTGGTCAAGGAAGTTTGTATTGAGTCTATATCTTCAATTCCTTCAAGTGTTATTTTTTCGTTACCTGCCGGTTCATTTAGTTTTTCAAGAATTAGTTGGCAGGAATACAAAACCTGGTAATGAATTCCTCTAAAATTAACCGCTCCACCGTTTCTTTTTTTTAGAAGTGTATTTAAATCCTCTATGATATCTAATGTTTTTATTTTTTTGTTGGGAGATTGCATATAGATTAATTAAAATTTGAAGGATTAGTTAACTATAGATATTAAATAGTAGCTGATATTGCTCATAAAACTAACTAAATAAAAATACTCACAAAATTTATTTTAAAAACACGTATTTATACGGGCATTTTAGTAGATGGACGTTATATATATTTATAAGCAATGAAACTTCAAGCTAATATCATTTACAGTAAATTAAATTTATTACTATAGTATCTATGGCAATTTACATAATATAAATAGATGCTAATTACGGTTTTCCGTAAAGAAAAAATATAAAAAAAAGGATATTTGATTTGTACTAATAAAAGATTATTTGAAATGAAAATAAGTGCGTTAAAGATTAAAGGTTTTAGATCTTTTGGACCGGAAGAAATATATATTCCAATCAATGAAAAATTGGTTGGATTCATTGGCCTTAATAGCGCAGGTAAGACTGCATCGCTTGAGGCATTGAAAAAAATGTTTGGTCATTCTTTAGCAGATAGAGAGATTTTCCGCCAAGATTTTCATATCGGAAAAGAGGAGCAGGCTGATGAAATCGAAGAAAGAATTCTTTCAATTGAAGTTAGAATTGATTTTGTTGAGAATGATATGGAAGCAATTCCTCATTTCTTTACCGATATGGTCGTTGATGATCAAGGCGATATCCCTTATATACGTTTAAGATTAGAAGCAATCTGGAGAAAATCTGATTTTGAACCTGAAGGAGAAATAGAAAGTAAAACTTACTATATAAAAGTAGGAGAAGATACTCCAGAAAAAGAGGATGACAAACAAATTTTCCCAAATCACTTAAGAAAATTAATACAAGTATTGTATGTTCCCGCAATTAGAAAACCAGCAGAACAACTAAAATATGCTTCGGGAAGTATTTTATATCGCGTTTTAAAAAAAATTAAATGGGATGACGCTTTTAAAACTGAATTTGATAGGAAAATAAAAGAGATAAACAATGATTTTAAAGGGCTGAATGAATTTAGCACCGTTCAAAATTCTATAACAGACTTGTGGCAGCAGTTTCATAAAGATATCCGCTATCAAGATTCTACACTTAGTTTTGCAGGTACCGATTTTGACTCGATTCTTAAAAAGTTAGAAATATCCTTCAGTCCGACAGGCACTCATAAATCGTACAAGATAGATGAATTAGGGGAGGGGTACCGGTCGCTTTTTTATTTGACGCTTGTTTGTGCATTGCTGGAGATAGAAGAAAAGCTAGCAGAAAGTGAAGCAGACGAAAATATTGGAATAAATCGTCCATTGCTTACAATTTTAGCTATTGAAGAGCCAGAAAACCATATAGCTCCACAATTATTAGGAAGAGTAATAAAAATACTAAAAACAATAGCAGGTAAAGAAAATTCTCAGGTTTTATTGTCCTCGCATACTCCCGCAATTGTGAAGAGACTTGATCCGGAAAGTATTCTCCATTTTAGAATAACTGAAGAGTACGAGACAGAAGTTAATCAAATACTGCTTCCTGATAAAAAAGATGAAGAATATAAATATGTAAAAGAGGCAGTGCATAATTATCCTGAACTCTATTTTGCTAAATTAGTTGTTATTGGGGAAGGAGACAGCGAGGAAGTTATTTTTAACCGTCTTATGGAGGTCATGGAACTTGATTTTGATGATAATATTATCACTTTTGCTCCTCTTGGACATCGTTTTGTCAATCATATATGGAAGTTATTAGAAACACTTCATATACCTTATGTAACACTTTTAGATTTAGATTTAGAACGTGAAGGAGGTGGTTGGGGAAGAATAAAGTATGCTCTAAAACAATTGATTGATAAAGGCTCTAGCAAGAAGATTTTATTAAAGCTCCGAGAGAATCAATATTTAACAGATGATGAACTTGAAAATATGCATCTTCGAGATTTAAAAAAATACAATAAGCAGGCTTTAGAAAATTGGATAAGAGTAAAATTAAATAAAAGGAATATTTTTTATTCTGCTCCCTTAGATTTAGATTTTCTGATGCTTAGCCATTATCCAGATTATTATAAAAATGCAATTCCTGAAAACGGAGGACCGCAAATTCCTGACGAAAAAAAGCAGAATGTAAAATTTAATGAAAAATTGATTGCGTCAGTTCGTGCGACCTTAAAATCTGAAAATGCTCAGGGAGAATCGTATAATGAAGATGAAAAAAAGTTAATGATCTGGTACAATTACCATTTTTTGGGCAGAGGAAAGCCAACAACACACATTAAAGTTTTATCCTCAATGACTGATGATGCGATAAGAGAAAATTTACCTGAGGTCTTCACACAAATTTTTGATCGCATATCATCAATTTTAAAAAAGGATTGACATTTTATGAAGCCTTTACAAACCAATTGCTGGAATCCTGTAGACGGGATGAATTTAGAAGAAAATGCACTTCTGGTAGCCAAAAAAAGTAAAAACTATCTCGTGGTAGCAGGGCCAGGCGCAGGAAAAACAGAGCTTCTGGCGCAGCGTGCCTGTTTTCTTTTACAGACTAACACTTGCAAGTTTCCACATAAGATCTTAGCAATAAGTTTTAAAAAGGATGCGGCTTATAATCTAAAGGAACGTGTGATAAAGCGCTGTGCTGATGAGCTTTCTAAACGGTTTGATTCTTATACGTTTGATTCATTTGCAAAGCAGCTGTTGGATCGCTTTATTCAAGCTCTTCCAGACGATTTTAAAATTAATCCTGACTATGATATTATTCATGGAGATCAGTTAATATTAGATCTATACGAATCTGAAAACGCTGAATATCGCAACACAACACACAAAAAAACTATCCTCGCATTTCATCACGCGCAACTTCCTTTTTCAAATGATAGTCTCGAGGATGAAATTAGAATGAAGGTATGGAAGAAAATGATCCAGCAATCTAAATTATCATTTGCAATGGTTATGAGGCTTGCGGAGTATATAGTTATTAGCAATAAGAATATTCGAATATTTCTCCAACAAACTTATCATTTTGTTTTTTTGGATGAATTTCAAGATACCACAGAAATTCAATATGATTTCTTCAAGAGCTGTTTCTTAACGAGTAAATCAGTATTCACCGCTGTTGGTGATGACAAACAGCGTATAATGATTTGGGCAGGTGCCAGAAAAACTATATTTGAAGATTTTATTGCAGAAACCGGAGCTACTCGTATTCCGCTTACAATGAATTTTAGATGTGCTCCAAGGCTGGTTACTTTATTAAATCATCTCACGCAAAATCTATTAGGGAAAACAGATTTTGCCACACCCTCCCCGAAATGGAACAATAATCAAGGCGAATGTTTTGTATGGTTCTTCGAAAATCCTGCAGATGAAATGGAAATATTATTTCAAGAAGTGAAAAAATGGATTGAAGAAGATGGTATCGATGCCAGAAATATATGTGTACTGGTTAAGCAGCAACTAGGACAGTATGTTGGCGAACTTATTAATTACTTTAACCAATATGGAATAAAGGCGAGGGACGAAAATATTTTTCAAGATCTTCTTTCTCAAGAACTTCCGATATATATCATTAATACGCTGTATGTCATCTTTCAGAAAAAATCTCAAGGGAGGAAACAAAAAGTATTCACTTTTTTAAGTAACCTTCATACAGAATTAGAGGATGAACAGTTATTGAAATTAGAAATAGCACTTTCAAATTTTATAAAAGCAACAAAAGAAAAATATAAAAAAACTGTTTTTACTGATCAGCATTTTGATTCTTTGATCGATGATATTATTGATTTTGCGGGGCAAGACCGCATCAGGGTATTGTTTCCTCAATATAAGAATCCTGCTGAGTTTACAAGGATTTTAGTTTTATTAAGAGATGAGTTTCTTAAGAATTATGAAACTGTAAATGATATGGTTTTAGCATTAGATATGCTTATCGGAGAAGATACAATCCCTGTGATGACAATACATAAAAGTAAAGGATTGGAATATCATACAGTTATATTTGTTGGATTGGAGGATGGGGCATTCTGGTCCTTCCAACAACAGGAAGATGAAGATAAATGTGCATTTTTTGTTGCATTATCCAGAGCAAAAGAAAGGGTTGTTTTTACTTTTAGTCAGCAAAGACCCAATAGATTTGGAAATCTTGCAACTCAATATAGAGATAATATTGAAATTTTATTTCAAGAACTTGAAAATTCCGGTGTAGTTGAAATGAGTGAAAAAAACGTTGATTAAATAATATTTCAAGTATATGTCTTGATTGTAAAATCCACTTGATGGATTCCTAAAAAAGAAAACATTTTGCTATTTTTAATATGAGTAAAAAATTAAGATGGAATACATTGGAAAAAGAAATCGCAAGGTATTTACAATAATAATAGTTTCGGTTTTTAAATAAAAATAATTTTCTTAATCAAGATATAAGAGATGCCAAAAAGTAAAGGAAGAAAGAAAAAAAATAAACCAAAAAAGAAGTCTACTCCAAAAGAAATCGTAAGATTAAATGGAGTAGAACTAATTCGAAAAGGAAGAAATGTTTTTGTAAAAAGTACTTTAAATGAACAGCAGCATCAAGAGTACATGCAACAAATTAAGGATAACCACCCTAAGGTTTATGAAGAAATAAAAGGATTAATTAATGAAGTTGTTGAAGTAATTAATAACTACGATAAGATTTTTGTTTTAGGAGGAATAGCTGCTTTTGGTTATAATCAAATGATATCCAATCCAGAGGATGATGGACTATCAGAAACACTTATCGAATATTGTTTAAGTATTGCATTAGCTACTCCTAATGTGAATAAAGGAGTAATACCTTCTGGTAAAGTATTAACATTTATTAACAATATTTTAATCAAGATCAGAAGATATTTTTCAACTTATTTCAGTTTTGAAACTGCTACAGGTAAATATTCTAAAATTGAATCTGATTTAAGATATGATATGATTACAGAGGCAATTTTCATGCGTGGAGAAGGATATATTAAACACGTTACCGAATTATATTTAGAAATGTTTTCTGGTCACGATGACTTTCTTATTAATCATTATGGTTTTACCGCATCTGATATTTTAAGCACATTTAATAAGTTAGAAGAGGGTTACGGATTCCGTATTTTAATGCCAAACGGGCGCCCCCATCCGATACAAACTTTAAGGCTAAGTGAATATATTGCAAAGTACGGAGTTACAAAAGCGGAGATTATTTCAGGCTCTTATTTAGAAGGATTCTCTAAAGTTTATCCTGAAATTATTGTTGAGAATAATGGAGTAATATTATTTCCACTAAACGGTATTGAAACTTATGATCGATTATTTCAAATACGAAACATACAAGACACAGAAGAAAAAGTAATAAAAGCTTTGTCTATTAAGTTTGGCGATAATGTAAGTTTTATAACTCCTGAAAAGTTTAAGTATGAAATATTAAACAAAAGCCAAGTCTTTAAGTACCCAATAGTTGAAGAAGATGGCAAATATTATTTATTTGCAATGAACCTGCCTTCTAGAAATCTTTTTTTAATGACACAGTCATTAATTGAAAGAGCTGATGCAAAATATTATAAGGAATCATTTTTGGGCAACAGGGTTCAAATTGCAAAGGATGAGTTTATAGAAAAAAAGGTACTTGCATTATTCAGAAAATTGCTGCCAAATGTGGAATTTTATCAAAGTGTGCACTACAAATACAATAAGCCAGATTTAGAATTAAGATGTGCAAATTCAATTGATGGAAGATATGAACTTGATATTTTAGGTATAAGTGAAAACGCTACTTATTTAATTGAGGTAAAAGCTGGTTTATTAAGCGATGCAGCCAAAAGAGGCGCTTTGGCAAGTATAAAAACTGATTTGTCTGCTATTATTGGGGATGCAATTTGCCAGAGCTATAGAGCGTCATTATATACTCATGAAAATAACGATCCAGATTTTGAATTATTAGATGGCAGCTTGGTTAAGCTAAAAAATAAAGAAAAAATCTATCGCATATCCATTAGCTTTTCATTTGTTGGGACACTTGTTTCTTCACTTTCAAAACTTCAGCAATATGGAATAATTGAAAAGAATTCCCAGTTTGCATGGGCATTGAATATTTACGATTTAATGGTTTTCTCTGATTTGATTGAATCTGAGGAAGATTTTATGGACTATCTCGATAAAAGGCTGCCATTATATGATAATGAAAAGTTATCGGCCACTGATGAGCTTGATTTGCTTGCACTATATTTTACAAATGATTTAAAATTAGATACATTTTTGAAGAAATCTGATAACGTAAGGCTTTATCAGTTTAAGAGGATTATAGATGACTATTATGAAAAGGGAGGACCGCGTCCATTAAGGAAAAGTAGGAGAGAAAGGAGAAGATAGCATAATTGATATGCCAAACAATTTGACGAATGAAAAAGAATTAAAGTAGAGTTGTAAGAAAGTGCTTTTAGTAAGCAATGTTTAAATTAGTAATAATATTAAATAATAAAATTCTATGATTGAATGGATGAATATTTCGGCAAAATGCCCTAACAAGAAATGTCACAGTATTTTTAAATTTAAACAAGGAAAACTTCCGGTTATAAATGATTTTGGTGGATGGAAATTGAAGTGCTTTTCATGCGATGAAGAATTCATTATTCATGTTGTTAATCCTTTTGATTTATCATATGTTGAAGACGGTGTAGAAATTTTGGAGATAAAGGAAGGAAGTATTGAAGATACTGAGGATTGGAGCTTATCTGAAGGGTTAACATTTACAGGAATAGAATCCTTTATTTATGGAATTGAAAATCTTGCTCCTATAAAATTTTCATTAGATGATTTCCCCATTTACATCAGTAATTCAAAAGTGAATCTTGAAGAACTGGCATATGAAGAACTTGCTAAGAAGCTTAGTGAAATTAAAAACTATAATAATACCTATTTTCAAGGATTTGTTAAAGGCAGATGGGGAGATCCTAAGTTTGCTTATGTAATTTTAGATTTTAAGAATGGTCAAAATAATCATACTGCCCTTTTTTATTATAACTTCACCCGAAGAAATCCAGGTGATTTTCCAACAGATCCAACAGAAATACTATTAGCATATGTTAGTAATTCAGTTGACCTGCAGCAGCTAATCAATGGGGTTTATACGCGGAATAATTGCCTCTCTTTTCTAAATAAATTATTAATTAGGTGGAGGGGGCTATACAGACATACAGTCATTGTTGTTCCATTTATAGGTTATTTAAATCAAAATGCAAAAACAAGAATAGAATTATGGGACGATATTAAAAAATTTCTAAAAGAGTCGAACTCGTACCTTTTGACAAGGAATATTGCTAAATCATTACTAGAAAAAAGTGAAGAAAAGATAGGTGTTCCTTCTACGCTCATCAAAGAATTTCAGGTTGAAAGTGAAGCATTTAAAAACATGACTTTATTTAATCTTTTTCATGCTAAATTTTTTGCAGGTTTAGATGAAAGTGATGCAGAAGTTTTAAAGGGTTCATTTAATATACAAAAGAATACATATTTTGAAAATATAGACTTAACAAAAATTGATTCTCAGTTTTTTCAGGAAAGGTATTTAAATCCTTTACGTATAACCCTTGAAGATAAGGAAAAGCTAAAGGATGCTCTTCTAATAGACTTAAGAAATAATAATATTGAGCCAATTTGGAATTATGGCTCAGGACAAGATTTAATTAAAAAGTACATTCAAAAGATTTAAAATGATTGCAATAAATAAAATATCAAAGTTACTTAGCGAAGATCATGAAATGCAAATTTTACAATTGGTTTCAGAGAATGCTAACGAAATAAGTATGTGTTTGATAAGAACAGTGAGATGTTCACTTATTTAGAGATGCGTGAATTGATAAGAGCACGTATGTATCTTTCGCGACTTAATGATGTTGAGCCCAGAAGAACTTACCTAATTACGGCATCAAATAATTATGATCAAATTATTGGTTATATCCTATATCACAAAGTAGTTGGTAGACCTTTTGATATATCAATTATTAGTACAATTGTATCATCAGAATTTCGTAATCATGGAATTTTTAAAAATATGATGAATATTTTGAAGAATGAATTCAGTAGTATTACATTATCTTGTTTTGTAGAAAAAGTTCCACTATACCAAAAATTAGGTTTTCAGATTGCCTGCAACATCCAAACTCAAATTGGAATGTATTATGGGACTTTAAATGATGATGGGCAAGTGGTTTCAATTGATGAAGATGAAATTGATAAAATTGATGTAGTAATTAGTACATTAGCAAGCTTAAAGAATAGAGTTGGTCAACAATGGACAAACATATATAATCAATATACTAAGATTAATAATGATGCAATTTCGAACGCTAAATCATTTGTGAAGGACAAATAATTAAGGCAAGATCATTCAGCTAAAATATTTACATCACTAAACAAAGGGACAAATTTTGTCCCGTAAGGCACTTGAGAAGACAAAGAAATTATATTATAAGACATTCCAATTGGCACTATGTCTAATAACTTTTGATATTTTCAATGATATAGAAATCTATTTTTTTGTTCATTGTCTATTAATTGCAAAGTGTATGTAGTGTTCGGTTTGATTTTGTCTGCAATGCGGACACAATTGGAACTGTTCTTTAAAATTTTCGAAATCAATTTAATTAGCGTTCTAATAATTCATTTTTCCTACTGAAGTGGCTACTAAGTCGTAACTTTCTCTTTCTTTTTTCTGCGGTTAAATTATTAAATATAAAATGTGTTTAAATTATTATGTTCGCTTGTGTTAAAGGTAGAAAACATGACAAGAAGGAAAAAAACACTATATTTTTTAGTACATCCCAATTGCGTCCGAACTCTGGACGCAATTGGAAATTTACTCAAAACTTCTGAAATCGTTACGGTTAATTTTTTGATCTTAAGGGATGATGTACTTTAAGGGGCCAAGTTCACAATCTTGTATGTAAAATTCATTTAAACTTAGACATCAGTTTCTCCATATCTTGCATAATATTAACATCTAAAACTTTTGCATAATGCTGGGTTTGCTTTGTGTTCGTATGTCCCATCATTGCTGATACATTTTCCAGTCTTATTCCATTTCCTAGAGTGACAGTGGTGGCAAAAGTATGTCTGGCAACATACCACGTAAGATGTTTGTCTATGCCGCAGAGATCTGCAATTTCCTTAAGATAAGCATTCATTTTCTGATTGGATATTTTGGGAATAAGACCTTTCTGCTGATTTTTATATTTAGAAATAATTTTCTCTACTGTAGGAAGTGCTGGGACATTGGCTCTTATGGCGGTTTTGGCCCTGCTGGTCATAATCCATAAGTTTCCGTTCGAATCTTCGGATAAGTTTCTTTCGCTTAGATCCAGGGCGTCGACAGGCGCGTATCCTGTATAACAGCTGAAAAGAAATATATCCTTGACCTTTTCCAGACGGGGCGTTGAAAATATTTTATTCTCGATCGTATTCAGTTCGAGTTGGGTCAGGAAAACCGCATCTTTAACGCTTAGCCTACCGTCATAGACGTTGAATGGATTCTTTATGATCAAGTCCATTTTAATGGCATAATTGCAGGCAGTTTTATACATTTTCATATATTTTACCACTGAATTGTTTTTGATGCCTGTCTGGTTTTTAAAACTGCTCTCGTATTTAAGGAACTGCTCGAGTTTAAAAACAAAGGAGCTTGATATTTCAGACGCAGGCATATCCCCCTTTTTGTAGGTACTTGCAATGAAATCCAAAAGTAAATCCTTCGCTCTTTTGTACTTCTGCAGTGAAGCGGCTGCGCGCTCTCCAGAATTGACTCTTTTCGTGAAGAATTTATTATATGTATCCATAATCTGAATTAGGGAGGGGCCCTCAGGCTGGTCGATTTTAACTTTTCCTGTGAGTTCAGCTTTTAATAATTGAAGGTTAACCTCAGGATCAATTCTGAAGAGTTCAGTAAATTTTTTGGCTGCATTAAGCTGAAAAAGATCAAGCAGGTTTTTGATTACTATTTCCTTTTCAATTTTAAGCTGGTTTCTAAGGTTATTGGTACTGGTCCATCTTTCTTTTGTAATGGTTTGTCCGGTTGACATTGAAATTTGTTTATCATTGTAGCTCAAACGGGCATAGATTGGAGATTCGCCGTTCTTGTTTACTCTGTCGGATTTTTGGTAAAAAATTACTTTTAACATGTTATCTAGTTTTAAAATTAATAATCAAATTGAATTAAAAATTTTAAGAGAGCCCATTGATAGCAGGGAATTCCCGGGGAATTCTTTTATTTTAGTTACCCATTTTTGAGAAAAAAGATTCAAAAAAAGACTGGGTAACTGATAGGGTAACCATTCTTTGATAAAACATGTGCTTTTTGAAAAGTGTGTAAAAACGAAAAAGCCTTTAAACACTAGTGTTTAAAGGCTTTTGACTTTTAAAGTTTCTTCTGAAACTTCTACTGGCGGAGAAAGAGGGATTCGAACCCCCGGACCTGTTACAGTCAACAGTTTTCAAGACTGCCGCATTCGACCGCTCTGCCATTTCTCCAGTATGTCGCTCTCATTATCTGATTGCGAGTGCAAATATAGTACGCTTTTCCGATTATAAAAACTTTTTTGGCGGTTTTTTTAAGTTATTTTTCAAGTGTCTAATTATCAGTATTTCCGAATGTGAGGTTTTTGAAAAAATTACTCTAAGGCGTCTAAAATTGGTACTGGTTTTTTGTTTTCATCCACTGCAACAAACGAAAAAGTTCCTGAAACTACTGTTTCGCGAAGTTCTGAATACATTTGTTCCATAAAAATATCAACATGAATTTTACAACTTGTTCTTCCAACGCTGACAACATTTGCTACTAATTCGATTAAAGTACCAGCTGGAATTGCTTTTTTAAAATCAATTTGACCAGTTGAAATCGTTACAACTTTCTTTCGGCTGAATCGGGTAGCGCAAATAAAAGCAACTTCGTCCATGAGATGAAGTGCTGTACCACCAAACAAAGTGTCGTAATGATTCGTTGTAATAGGAAAAACAGCTTTAAAAATATGAGTTTCCGATTTTGAAATTCTTTCTTCTAATGTTCCCATAAATTAATATGTTACGTATTCAGTAATTTCAAGACCATATCCAATCATTCCAACGCGTTTTGTTTGTTCTGTGTTAGAAACTAATCTAATTTTTGAAATATCAATATCATGGAGTATTTGAGCGCCAATTCCATAATCTTTACTATCAATGATTACTTTTGGAGCTTTCAAAGTTCCCTGTGATTGCAATACCTTAAGTTCAGAAATTCTGTTTAGTAAATTTACAGCTGTCATATCTTGGTTAATAAAGATAACAGCGCCTTTACCATTTTCATTAATCACTTTAAACATATCGTCTAACTGCTGTTCAGCATTGTTAGTTAATGTGCCCAATAAGTCATTATTTACTTGCGAAGAGTGAATTCTCGTTAAGATTGGCTCACCAAGATTCCATGTTCCTTTAGTTAACGCAATATGAATTTGTTTATTTGTAGTTTGTTCGTATGCTCTTAAACGGAAAGTTCCAAAACGAGTTTCGATATCAAAATCTTCTTTTTTTATGATTAAGCTGTCGTGCTGCATTCTGTAGGCAACTAAATCTTCTATCGAAACTAATTTCAAATTGAATTTTTTAGCCACTTCAAAAAGTTCTGGTAAACGTGACATTGTTCCGTCTTCGTTTAAAATTTCACAGATTACACCAGCAGGTTTAAAACCGGCTAGTCTTGCAAAATCAATAGCGGCTTCTGTATGGCCAGTTCTTCTTAAAACACCGCCTTGTTTAGCTATTAAAGGAAAAATGTGACCAGGACGCGCTAAATCATGAGGTTTTGTATTTGGATCAACTAATGATTGAACGGTTTTAGATCTATCTGCTGCCGAAATACCTGTTGTTACTCCATTGCCTTTCAAATCAATAGAAACAGTAAAAGCAGTTTCCATATGATCTGTATTATTTGTAACCATTGCGCGTAAATCAAGTTCCTTACAACGGCTTTCTGTAAGAGGTGTACAGATTAATCCGCGTCCGTGAGTAGCCATGAAATTGATCATTTCCGGTGTTACTTTATCAGCAGCAGCCAAAAAATCACCTTCGTTTTCGCGATCTTCATCATCGACTACAATGATTACCTTACCTTGACGAATATCTTCTATGGCTTCTTCAATGGTATTCAGTTGAATTTTTGTTGACATAATTATTGTTTATTTTGAGCTGGTGAAAACCGCTCAGCAATTTTTTGAAATAGTTGTGAAATAGGAGTTGTTATCGCATCAAAATTAATTAATCCGTTGTCATTTGTAGCACGATAAGTAAGTAATACAGCTAATGGAAGTAATATAAACGAAGACATCCATGATCCCATAAAAGGAGACATTCCGCCTTCTTGCGATAATCTTTTTCCAAAAGTATTGATGAAGTGGAAAGAAATGAAAATTAAAACTGCAAAAACAATTGGTAATCCAAGTCCTCCTTTTCGGATAATAGCTCCTAATGGTGCACCAATAAAAAACATTAAAAAACAAGCAAAAGCAATTACGAATTTTTCATATAATGCTGTTAAGTGTTTGTTGATTTCGCGCTGTTTGTCTTTCAGATCTTTTTGAGTCGATTCAATTGAATATATGTTACTGGAAACATTGCTGCTGGCCATTTTTAAAATGTCAGACTTTTGTTTGTTTGTGTATAAAGACAAAAGGTCGTTTGGTAAAGCTTTTTTCTTTTTGGCTTTATCTGTATTGATTGGAGCTATTGATTTTCTAATTCCAACACGCTGATTGATGTTTTCAGAAAATGAAATGATTTCGGTGTCTAGATTTTTGCTTAATGAGTCTAAAGTATAGCGCAGTTCATTCACGTTAAGCATTGCATTTGTTCCAGCAATACTTTCTTTACTGTCATCAACTTTATTTAATTCGGATAAATCAATGTTGATGATGTGTTTTTTAAAAGCCGCTTTTATAAATGGAAGCTTAGCGCGATCCTCGTATTTTTTTGGAGTAACATCTTGATAGTAATAACCATTATTCAAAACCAGTTTTAAAATACTAGAATTTTCATTACTGATTAATTCTCCGTCTTTGGCTTTGATAACAGTTTTGTTTTCTCCAACGTTATTCGATTTTTCATGAATAGTAACGCCGGTTAGTATGTTTCCGTTTTCGCCAGATTTTTTATTTACTTTGATATTGTAAGTTCCAACATCGTTAAATTGTCCTTCGGCAATTGCCATCGCAGGTTTTGCCTGAGCGATATTTTTTCGGAAATTAACAAATTTATATTCAGCATAAGGAATAACATTGTTGGCAAACCAAAAGGCTACAATACTCAAAACGAATATAAAAACAATCAAGACTCTCATAGCTCTTTGAAGCGATATTCCAGATGATTTCATCGCTGCAAATTCATAGTTTTCGGCCAAATTTCCGAAACTCATAATTGAAGCTAATAAAACTGATAGAGGTAAAACCAGCGGAATAATACGCGGCATTGAGAAAAGCAGGAATTTGATAACTAATATGAAGTCAAGATCTTTACCAGCAAGTTCTGCAATAAAAAGCCATACGGTTTGTAATATGAATATAAAAAAAAGGATTACGAATACCGTAGTAAACGTAATCAGAAATGTTTTTAGTAAGTATTTGTCTAAAATTTTCAACCTTGTAATTAATCTAATTTATTGATGTAGTATTTCGGGTATTTACTCGCTACAAAGGTAAATTGATTTTTTGATAAAGGCTGATTGGTTTTAAAAGAATTAACGGTTAAAGTAGTTTTTGTTCCGTTTTTTCCAGTTTCAATTAAGTTGTATATATGTTTTGTTTGAACATCAATGCCTAAAAGAATCTCTTTTCTTTGGTCTTTTGCGTTTGTAGGAGCAAGTTTGATGTATTGGATTTTTCTTCCTTTAACATTTTGTACAATATCCATATTGTATTTGTAGCCAGAATTGAAAAAAGTCAACATTTTTGAAGGTGTGATTGCGTTGTCATCCTTTTCGTTTACTTTAGAAATAGTAACTTCTTCGTCTTCTGGATTAATAGTATATGTTTTTTGTCCGTCGAATATTTTAGTTACACCCATAAAATTCAATACATATTGATTTCCTTTCATGGTTACATTTCCTTTACTGTCTTGATTAATATTTTCTTTTGCATTATTCAAAGAATATTTAAAATCGATTACAATATTGTTGTAGCTTTTTATTTTAGAAGTCACTTCGTTCAATAAATCTTTGGCTTTTTTATCCTGAGCTTGAATAGAAGTGAAGCTCAAAAGCAATAAAATTGCCATTTGAAAACACTTTTTAGTCGCGTTAGTGATAGAATTGTTCTTGATTTCCTGAATTTTTGTTCTCATGATTGGATTAATTTTGTTCATTGTTAAAAAATTGATCAAGAGCACTTAGATCAGAGATGTTCACGCTTCTCGCTTTACTGCCTTCAAAAGGCCCAACAATTCCAGCTGCTTCCAGTTGATCGATCAAACGACCGGCTCTGTTGTATCCTAATTTTAATTTTCGTTGCAGTAATGAAGCAGAACCTTGCTGTGCATTGACAATAATCTCGGCAGCTTCTCTAAATAAGGTATCTCTTTCGGAAATATCCATATCAAGATTAATGCCAGTTTCCTCGCCAACAAACTCTGGAAGTAAATAAGCTGTTGAATATGCTTTTTGTGAACCGATAAAATCAGTTATTTTTTCCACTTCTGGAGTGTCAATAAAGGCACATTGAACACGAATTACATCATTCCCGTTTGAGTATAATAAATCTCCGCGTCCAATTAATTGATCAGCACCTTGCGTATCTAAAATAGTTCTAGAGTCAATTTTTGATGTTACTCTAAAAGCAATTCTTGCCGGGAAATTGGCTTTAATTAAACCTGTAATTACGTTTACAGACGGTCTTTGTGTTGCAATAATTAAGTGAATACCAATGGCACGTGCTAATTGAGCAAGACGAGCAATTGGAATTTCGACTTCTTTTCCTGCAGTCATAATTAAATCGGCGAACTCATCGACAACCAATACAATGTAAGGTAAAAAACGATGTCCCGCTTCTGGATTTAATTTTCTTGATTTGAATTTTTCGTTGTATTCTTTGATGTTACGAACCATTGCATCTTTCAATAAAGAATAGCGATTGTCCATTTCAACACAAAGAGAATTTAAAGTATTTACAACTTTTGCATTATCTGTAATAATAGCATCTTCCGTATCTGGAAGTTTGGCTAAATAATGTCTTTCGATTTTATTGAAAAGCGTAAGTTCTACTTTTTTCGGGTCAACCAGCACAAATTTTACTTCGGCTGGATGTTTTTTGTATAAAAGCGAAGTTAAAACAGCATTTAATCCAACAGATTTTCCTTGTCCCGTAGCACCCGCCATTAATAAGTGAGGCATTTTGGCTAAATCGACAACAAAAGTTTCATTCGAAATGGTTTTTCCTAAAGCAATTGGCAGTTCCATTTCAGCTTCTTGAAATTTGGCTGAACCAATTACGCTTTTCATTGAAACCATAGTAGGATTCTTGTTAGGAACCTCGATACCAATAGTTCCTTTTCCTGGAATTGGAGCAATAATACGAATTCCTAATGCCGATAATGATAATGCAATATCGTCTTCTAAACTCTTAATTTTTGAAATTCTGATTCCGGCTTCCGGAACAATTTCATATAAAGTTACAGATGGACCAACGGTTGCTTTAATTTGTGCAATTTCAATTTTGTAGTTACGAAGTGTATCTACAATCTTGTTTTTATTTTCTTCTAATTCTTCTTGATTAATAGTGATTCCGCCTGTCGAATATTCTTTTAATAAATCGATGGTTGGGAATTTATAATTTGATAAATCTAAAGTTGGATCAAATAATCCAAAATCAGCAACTAATCTTGAAGCTAGATTTTCTTCAATAATATCTTCTTCCTCGGCTTTTTCAATAACAAATTCTTCAGTATGAACAGGAGTAGTTACAGTTACTGGATTGATATCCATTTGAACTGGTTTTACAACTGGATTTAAATCAATTTCTGATGAATGTGAAATAGTTGGTTTTAAGGCTTCTTTGTTGATTTCGAATTTAGAATCGTCTGTTTTAAGATGAATATTATCTAATTCAGGATCTTCTTCAATCGCAAATTCTTCTAGATTGTAAGCGCTTTCTGGTTGTGATACAGGTTTTATAGCACTTAATTCAGATTTGAACTCTTTTTTAGTAGAGTCAAAGTAAGATTGAATTTTTTCTGGCGAAAGTTTAATTTTAAAAATCAAATACACGATCAGTCCAAAAAGTAATGTTAATAAAGTTCCTGTTTTACCAATATAGTCTTGAAGGAAAAGATTTAGTTCATAACCAATTGTTCCGCCAAGTTCTGGTGCCGAAGTTGCGAAAAATCCAAATAGGATTGAAATGATTATCACTGCAAATAAATCCCAAAACCAAGTGTTTTTTAGTTTTTTGGTAGAAAGTTCTAATGCTAAAAATAAACCAGTTAGGAAAAATAAACGTACAAATATAAAAGAGGCAATTCCGAAACCTTTATAAACAATTAAGTCCGCAAGAAATGCTCCGAATTTTCCGAGCCAGTTTTCTACAACTTCGCCTCGGTCTCCAAGCTGGCTGACCGCACTTTGGTCTGCTTGCCATTGTCCGTTAACATAAAAAGAAATAAATGCAACTAATAGTGCAATTGAAAAGAGCACCAAAAGACAGCCCACAACAAATTTTTGCTGTTTGGAAAATTTCCACGACCTAATTGTCTCTGTTTTTGATTCGTTTTTTTTGTCTGCAGTTTCCTTTTTGGTTGTTTTTGCCATTCTTGCTTTCCTTGCCTATGTAAATTTTGGAATATAAATAATTAAGCCTATTGCTATTGCAGTCATTGCGGCAAAAAACACCGCTCCAGCAGCAATATCTTTAATAAAACCGATTCGTTTGCTGTAATCAGGATGAATGAAATCGGCAATTTTTTCAACAGCCGTATTCAATCCTTCAACACTTAAAACTAAACCAATGGCTAAGGTTTGACAAAGCCATTCGGTTTGTGAAATATGAAAATAGAATCCAGCAATAGTCATTATAATTCCCAATGAGAATTGAACCATAATGCTGTGTTCTGTTTTTATAAGTTTTACAGCTCCGTTAAAAGCATATGTCATACTTTTTAATCGGCCGGTAACAAAGGTATTATCTTTTTGAAACTCCATTTATAGGAAAATATTATAGTGCAGCAAGAGCTGCTTCGTAATTTGGTTCATCTGCAATTTCTGCAACTTGCTCTGTATGTGTAATTGTACCGTCAGCATCTACAACAATAATTGCTCTTGAATGTAAACCTGCCAAAGGACCGTCAACGATTTCTAAGCCGTTTGTTTTACCAAAACTTCCTTCTTTAAAATCAGATAAATTAACTACATTTTCTAAACCTTCTGCACCACAAAAACGTTTTTGAGCGAAAGGTAAATCTCTAGAAATACATAAAACTTTTGTGTTTTCTAAATCGCTTGCACTTTGGTTAAATTTTCTAACAGATGCTGCGCAAGTTCCTGTGTCAACACTTGGGAAAATGTTTAAAACTAATTTCTTACCAGCGAAATCACTTAATGAAGCAACTGATAAATCGTTTTGAACTAATTTGAAGTCAGCAAGTTTAGAACCAACTGCTGGTAATTCACCTGATGTATGAACTGGATTACCTCCTAATGTTATTGAAGCCATGATTTTTGTTTAAAATTAATGAGGCTCAAAAGTAAGGATTAATATTTGAATCTAAAAGTATTTGTTTTGGGTTTAAGGAGAGATTAAGGTTGGTTTTTGGATAGCCACGAATTCACGAATTTATCTCATAATTTTAGATTTATTACGCTTGTCAGGCTGAGCGGAGTCGAAGCCTAAGTAAGTAGCTCCACAATTTAAATTGATAACCTTTGTCGATTTGCTTTGCGTGGGCTTTGACTCCGCTCAGTCTGACAATAAGTACTTGTAAACTTTGACTGAAAACTACAAAAAAAAGCGTCTCTTATTCAGAAACGCTTTCTCGGTCATGTTTTTTTGTTTTTTCTCTGAAAAAGAGGACGATATTATTTGTCAATCGAGCCCAAAACGCGTTTCATGAATGCGTTTAAAGCTTCTTTTTTATCAGTTCCTTGCGAAACCATTTTGTGCACTTCAAGAGCACCATACATATTTGAAATCAATTCGCCAATTACGTCTAATTCTTCATCTTTTAAAGAAGGAATTTCGGTCATAGCTTCTAGAACTTCGATAGTTTCAATGATATAATCCTGATCGTTTTCTTCTATAAATTGCGTTAAGTGCTTTATTACTGGTAATTTCATAATTTAGACTTCTTAGATTTTTAGACATTCTTAGATTTCTTAGACCTTTTTTAAATTTATAGACGACTTCTAAGAAGTCTAAAAATCTAAGCCAGTCTAACTAATCTAAATTTAAGCAATTGCGTTTACAAGATCGATTAAAACTTCTTGTTTGTTGGTTTGAGTTTCTCCAACTAATTGTCCGTTTACAAAAGTTGCAAATGTTGGCAAGTTGCTAACGTTAGCAAGTTTTCTTGATTCAGGAGAATTTTCTGCATCAACCAAAACAAAAGTGATAGCTTCATTTTCTGTGGCTAATTTTTTGAATTTTGGTTTCATAATACGGCAGTTTCCACACCATGATGCTGAATATTGTACTACTACTTTTTCGTTTTTAGCAACTAAATCTGCTAACGTATCTTCGTTTAAGTCGATTAACATTTCTTTATTTTTTAAGGTGCTAAGTCGCTGAGGTACGAAGGTTCTAAGTTTTTTTTAGCCCTTAGTCCATAAAATGACTTAACGTTAAAATTATTTTTTTGAGATCTAAAGTCATCAAGGTTCTAAGATTCTAAGTGTTAATCTTAGAACCTGATAACTATATTGTAGAATTTTATTCAAGATTTGGAAGTTCAGTAAAAAAAGACTTAGCGTCTTAGTACCTTAGAACCTCAGAATCTTAAAAAGAATTAATTAGCGCTTAAGTATTCAGCTGTACTAAGTCTGTCTGCAGACATTGCTTCTTTACCAGCTTCCCAGTTTGCAGGACAAACTTCACCTTTAGTTTGGATGTGTGTGTAAGCATCAACCATTCTTAAGTATTCGTTTACGTTACGTCCTAATGGCATATCGTTTACACTTTCGTGGAAGATTTTTCCAGTTTCGTCAATTAAGTAAGTAGCTCTATAAGTTACGTTTGAACCTTCGATGATAACTGAATCAGTATCTTCGCTGTAGCTTGTAGATTCGATATCAAGAATACCTAAAATGTTAGCTAAGTTACGGTTTGTATCTGCTAAGATTGGGTAAGTAACACCTTCGATTCCACCATTGTTTTTTGGAGTATTTAACCAAGCAAAGTGAACTTCGTTAGTATCGCAAGAAGCACCAATTACGATAGTATTTCTTTTTTCGAATTCTGGTAATGCAGCTTGAAAGGCGTGTAATTCAGTTGGACATACAAAAGTAAAATCTTTTGGGTACCAAAATAAAAGTACTTTTTTATTGTTGTTTACTGCTTCTTCAAAAATGTTGATTTTTAAATTGTCACCCATTTCTGAGATAGCATCTACTGCAATACTTGGGAATTTTTTTCCTACTAAAGACATAATATTCGTTTTACGTTAAAAATTTATTTGATGCAAAAGTAGGACATAACTACAGGTTCTTACAATAAGTTGTGATTATAAAAATTTATAAGTTGATAAGTTTTGATTATGTTTGGTTGTAAATTATTGAATATCAATATTTACAGGAAGAGTCCCGCTGGTGATAAAATTTTCTAAAAATTGAATTCCTGCCGTTTTTTGAAATTCTTCAAAATCTTGGTACGCCTGAAATAATCCTGAAGCCTTTTTAAGATTTGGAATTATGGGTAAAACGTATGGATTTCCAAAAACATAAATGATACATTTTTTGGTTTCAAGCAAATCAGAAAGCAATTTTAAAACTTCATTGTCGATTTCGAAATTATTCATTGGTTTTGCTTTTGGAACAAATAATGAAATGATTATGGTTTCGAAATTTTCTAATTCTTTTTTAATTGTCGTACTATCTGAATTCTCCAGATTTTCAAAGGCGAATTCTGGGGAAGGTAATTTTGTACTTAAGGTTTTGAAGAAGCTGTTTTCGGTATTTTTATATAAACTTAGTTTGGCTAGTTTATTGTTCTTTTGAGAGGCAAGAGCTAATTCTGTGCTTGAATTGTCAATGATTTTTGTAATTACATTTTGAGCAATTTCTAGATTTAGAGCTGCTGTTTTTTCGAAGTTTAATTCGCCCAAAGCAGCAGTATTTCCAGAAAGAATTCCAGCTTTTTCTTTCGCTTTCATGATTCTATTAAAGCTTTCTTCAATGCGTTCTGGTGAAGCATTTTTTAAAATTTCTTCAATTCCTTCCGGAACATTTTCTGCAAAACATAAAACATCATTACCTGCATTAAATGCTTCCCATTCTAGATGTCCTTTGGTTTCGTATAGTTTGGAAACGCTGCGCATATTTAGTGCGTCAGAAATAACCAAACCATCATAACCTAGTTTATCACGCAAAAGATCTTGAATAACAGCTTTTGATAAAGTTGCCGATGTGTCTTTTCCGTCATTCAAACTCGGAACAGCCAAATGACCAATCATAATCGAATCGACATTATTTTCGATTCCTTTTATGAAAGGATACAATTCGTTTTCCATCAGTTCTTCAAGAGTTTCCTTTAAAACCGGTAATCCTAAATGTGAATCAACATTCGTATTTCCGTGTCCGGGAAAGTGTTTCAGACAGCCTAAAACGCCAACTTCAGACATTCCGTTTAAATATTCAATCGAAAAATCGGCTACTTTTTGTTTGTTTTCACCAAAAGAACGATATCCAATAACCGGATTATTGGGGTTATTATTGATGTCTGCCAAAGGCGATAAATTATACTGAATTCCAGCTGTTTTTAAATCTAAACCAATTTGTTTTCCAACTTCGTAAACTAAATTCGATTTGCTTTCAGGCAAAGCACCTAGCGTAATTGCATATGGATATTGTGGCGTTTTTTCGATACGCATTGCCAATCCCCATTCAGCATCAATACTGATTAAGAGGGGAGTAGAAGCTGCTTTTTGATAACGAGCAATCAGTACTTTAATTTTCTCATAGCTGTCATCGTTAAAAACAACTTTTTTCTTGCTTTCGTAGTTCGTTGCAGCGCTTGCACGACTGTGAAAAAAAGTTAGTCCGCCAATATTATGTTCTTTTATAAGGCGTTCCGTTTCTTGAATGTTTTCTTCGGTATCGTTAATAAAAACGGCAGGGAAAAAGAACTGTCCAATTTTTTGTTTTAATGCTTCGGTAGTGATTTTCATTTTTATAAAGTCTTTTTCATACATACACTATTATCGACCTTTTCGTAAGGCGGATAATTTGGAATGATGGTGTAGTTTAATTTCTGATATAGATTTATGGCTTCTGGCTGGTTTTTTCCCGTTTCCAGAATAGTGTGTTTGTATTTTACTTCGGCTGCCCAAATTTCTAATTCGGCCAGTATTTTTGAGGCTATTCCTTTTTTTCGATAATCAGGATGAACATACATTCGTTTAATTTCGACTGTATCTGATTCTTTTTCTCTAAAAGCACCACATCCAACCGCTTTATCATTTTCATAAAAAACAATAACATGTTTTATTTTATCGGTTTTGTTAAACTGATTGTAAAAAGCATGATCATCGCCGTCTCTAATAGCTAAATCCTGATCTAATAAAACAACCAGATTTTTAAAATCGATATCGTCAGAATTTGTTCGTTTTATGATAATCATGATTTCTGAAATAGTGTAAAATCGCTTTTATTTTAGTTTTGCTTTCTTTTGTTTTGTCAATTGTTTTTTGGTTTCAATTGCTTTTTCCAATCGGTTTTTAAAACGGAAAAGTTTTGGCAAACCTTCAATTCTGTCTTCGATTGTAATCGCTTCATAAACAATAATAGCTTTTTCTAAAACTCGAATTTCATTTTCTAGATCGAGCTGATTTTTGTAAATAGCTGCAAGTCGATCATAAGAATGATTTCCTTTAAAACCTTCTGTTATGTTTTCTTCGTATAACGCAATTGCTTTTTCAATTTCTCCAGCTTTTTCAAATTCAATTGCTTTCAGGTTTCTTTCGGCCTGTTTAGTTTCATTGATTTCCATGGGCGTTATTTGGTATAGCGTTTATTCTATTTTTTTACCGAAATCTTTCGGGAAATCTAAAAATCTAGAAAGTATCAAACCTGGAATTGTAGCTAATAATACCCAGATAAAGAAATTCTCGTAACCTAGATATTTTTGTATAAACCCGCTTAACATTCCCGGAAGCATCATTCCTAAAGCCATAAAACCAGTTGCGAGAGCATAATGTGCTGTTTTCGATTCTCCTTCGGCAACATGTATTAAATACATCATAAACCCTGTAAAACCAAAACCGTATCCAAACTGCTCAAGAACAACCGTTATACAGGTATAGAGATTTAGAGGAGAGTTAATTTCGAAAAAATACAGATTTAAATGCAGGTGAAAGATTTCTTCAGGCTGAAAATGAGCTAATCCAATAAAACCTATAATAGGTAAATGCATGGCAAGAAACATAGGAAGCATCCATTTTGTAAGTCCATGTTTAGAGATTGCAATTCCGCCTAAAATTCCTCCAACTGTTAATGCGAAAATACCCAAAGTTCCATAGATTATTCCAACTGCTTCTGTATCTAATCCCATTCCGCCTAATTCTTTTCCGTCAAGTAAAAATGGGCTTAACATTTTTAGAAGCTGAGATTCTCCAAGTCTGAAAACAAGGATAAAAGCCAGAATTAAACCAATTTGTTTTTTTTGAAAGAAGCTGATAAATACCGTTGCAAAGCTTTGGTGCTGCTGTGCTTTTTTATCATTTTCAGATGTGTTTATTTCATTTTTTGGCGTGAAGATAAAGTTGTAAGCAGTTATAAATGTCATTAATAAACCAACAGCAATCATGGTATAGGACCAAGCTTTAGTATTGTCGCTATATTTATGTTCTAGATAACCTGCAAAAAGTACAATTAATCCATTTCCTGCTAACATCGAAAGTCTGTAAAATGTACTTCTGATTCCGAGGAAAAAAGATTGCTGTTCTTTTGGTAAAACCAATAAATAAAAGCCATCGCTGGCAATATCATTTGAAGCCGATGCAAAAGCAGCAACCCAAAAAATAGCCAGTGTCATTATAAAGAAACCATTGAGCGGAATTGTAAATCCTACGAGTAAAAATGCAATTGAAATTAATAACTGCATCGATAAAAACCATTTTCTTTTGGTTCCGGTTAAATCAATAAAAGGGCTCCATAAAGGTTTAATTACCCACGGGAGATATAATAAACTGGTATAAACACCAATATCTTCATTTGAAATTCCTAAGTTTTTGTACATAATTACCGAAACAGAGATAATTACGGCGTATGGTAATCCAGAGGCAAAGTTAAGAAGCGGGATCCAAAACCAAGGAGAGTGATTATCTGTTTTCATTAGGTTGGGCAGGTAAATAGATTTTAAAATTCTTTTTTAAGTCGGCAGCAGCCGGAGTGCTTTCATTGGCGTAATAGTCAATAAAGGTAACTGCGCAGGCTTTATATGGTCTGATTTTTTCAGCAGGGATTGAAAATGAAATAATACCATCTTTTTCAATCACTCTTATTTTGTCGATTATTTTCGTTGCATCGTTAATATCAATTTTTGAAATATGATCGCCTCCATAAATTACAATGTAACGCACATTTGTATTAAGTGGATTTTTTAAGCTGAATGAATATTTTGTACTGTCTTTTACAAATTCAGTAACAACAGGCGTATCAATTATAATGTGTTTTAAATTAGGAACAGCTGCAGGAATTGCGGGATATTTATATTGATTTTCTTCTAAAATTCGTGCAACATCAAAGTTTTTATTCATAAACCATTTCGAGCTGAAATAAGCGCTGCCTGATACATTTTTGAAAGTTCTTGCAAAGTCGACTTGCGTTGGAATTTCATTGGCAAAATTCCAGCTTTTATCGCCGTCGCCTCTAATTTTATAAGAAGCGTGTCCAATATAAATAGCGGTATTATTGGAGTTTTCTGACCACCATTTTACCAATTTTGAGTACGAAGCTCTTGGATTGTTCATGCTCCAATATAATTGTGGTAAAATATAATCGATCCACTTTTGATCCATCCATAAAAGAGGATCAGCATATAAATCGTCATAGTTTGAAGTAGATTGTGTTTCAGAACCTTTAGGATCTTGTGTTTTATTTCGCCAAACCCCAAATGGGCTAATTCCGAATTGAACCCACGGTTTGCTTTCTTTTATTGTAGTAGAAATGGTATGTACAAAATTGCTCACATTTGCACGACGCCAGTCAGAACGGCTTAAGCCTGAACCATATTTTTTGAAGGAAGCGTTATCATTAAAAACTTTTCCAGGAATTGTATACGGGTAAAAATAATCATCAAAATGAATGGCATCAATATCGTATTTCTCAACTACTTCTTTAACGACTTTAGTTAAATGTTCTTGAACTTCAGGTAAAGCTGGATCATAATACCATTTTCCGCCATATTCAATCATCCATTCCGGATGTTTAAAAAGATCATGATTTGGACTCAATTGCTGTTTGTTTAGATCGAAAGTGGCACGATATGGATTCAGCCATGCGTGAAATTCAAAACCTCTGTTATGGGCTTCTTCAATCATCCAAGCCAAAGTGTCATAATACGGATTTGGTGCCTGACCTTCTTTTCCTGTCAAAAATCTTGACCAAGGAGCTAGTTCTGTTGGGTAAATAGCATCACCTACACTTCTAATTTGAACAATTACAGCATTGTAATTTAGTTTTTTATAGGTGTTTAAAATTTCTAAATAGTCAGCTTTTTCTTTTTCAACATTATCAATTGATGTTTTTGGCCAGTCGATGTTTACCACGGTGGCGATCCAAACACCTCTAAATTCATTTTTAGGATGCATTACTTTTTCTTGTGAAAAGGATTTCCATCCGAAGAAAAATAAAAATAGTATTGAGAACAGTAAGTGCTGGTTTTTATGCATTTCAATCTTTTTTAACAGAAACCAAAAATAGTTTTTTTAATGGATTATAATAAATAATTCAGAAATTATAATTTCAACGTTATTTATGCGGATTTCTTACAATTGGTTTTTGTTTTTTACGACAGTTTTTACCGATTTTCAATTTTTGGCAATTACTGTTTGATATTACTAGTTTTTGTGATAATAAATTAAATGTATTTAGAAGATAAAAATCGAGGCGTAACTAAACGCCTCGATTTTAATAGATCTTATATTGCAGGATCTGGAGGTGTATTAGTATTGTTGTTTCTTTCAGAATCTGGATATGGATACCAATTACGGTTTCTTTCTGCACCAGGAGTTCCTGCACCTGGACGCTCGAATCTTCTGCTGTCTTCTAGTTTTAAACTTGACATATACATTTCGATACAGCGATTTCTATAAATTTCAGTTAGAATAGCTGGTTTTGTTAATGCTCCCGCGTATGGCGGCAGATTTGCTCCAATTCCGTAAGTATCTGCGGCAGTGGTTTTAGTCAAAACTTTGTTTAATTCTATAACGGCTTGTGGCAGATTGTCTTTTCTAGCATACGCTTCTGCTGTAATCAGTGTCATTTCGCCTGGTAAATAAACTGGAATCGGTTTAAGGTTAGTATCAAAAAAACCAGTTGCAACTGTAGGATTTGAACCTGGTTTAATGTAGAAGTTTAACCTTCCGTCAGAACTTGAAGGAGCTAAAGCAGCAGGCAGACCTAAGGTTAAATCAACAGGCTGAAATACATTGTTTGTAGTTATAGAGATATAAGCAATTGGATTTGGACTAATTTGATCAAAAGCAAATACTGATTTTACTGCAAGATCAACTTTGGCAGCATATGCAATGGCATTGTCATAATCTCCTGCCATTAAATAAGTTCGGGCTAAAAGTGCATAGACTGTGTTTTTGTAATTAACAGTGCTTACTAAACCAGTAACTCCAGTTGCTTTATCTAAAATAGGTTCTGTAGCTTTTAGAATTTTTATAGCTTCGGCTAAAACATCGGCTCTCGTATCAAAAGTGGCATTTTTTCCTGTTTTTAGAGGAACACTTTGAAAGTACTGAACCATTGTAGTTATTGCCATTGCTTTAAAAATAGTAGCATGAACGAGAACGCTTGCTTTTTCAGTTTCGGCAGTTAGAACATCAATATGATCAATAACTTTTTGCGATTCTGATTTAATAACTAGACATTGCGACCATAGATTATTTACTACGTTATTTTTAGTAGAAAGTACTTCGCCGCCCACAGAAAGTTCACCTTCGTCAACATTTCCTGCATTTAGTAATCGGAGTTCTTTTGTTGTAAATCCGTTTCCGGTAATAGTATTGTAAACAGGACTGGTTCTGTCAATAGTCCAAAGTTGCTGCAATCCGTTTGCAGCACCAATAATTCCTTCTCTAGAACCAAAAACTAAATCCTGAGAGGGTTTGGTTGGATCCAAATACTCTTCATTGCAGCTTATTAAAAGTGTTGCAAAGGCTACTATAGGGATGAATATTTTTTTCATAATATTTTTATTTGATTAAAATTGAACTTTTACTGCCAATGAGTATGAACTAGGAATTGGCACTGTTCCAAAATTGTATTTCGCCACCGAAGATTGTCCGCCAGAATTTGTTTCTGGATCGAAACTCGTAAAATTATCCCATGAAATTAGGTTTCTTCCGCTTGCAGTAATCACTAAATCATCAAAGAAACTGTTTAATTTTCCAAAAGAATAGTTTAAAGATACCTCTCTTAATTTTAAGTAGCTTCCGTCTACAACTCTAAATTCTTCGATGTTGTAAACAGACCAAATGTATCCACGAGGTAATTCTCCGTTAAGTTCTTTAGCAACTAATGTTCCAGAACCTACACCTTGTCTTGTTCTATAATCTGCATCAAAAACATCTACGCCTTGTACGCCATCAAATAATACAGATAAACCAAATTTTTTGTAATTCAGATTTGTTCCGAAAGAAATAATATAATCAGGATTTGGGTTTCCAATTTGTTTGTTCAAAATTGTTCCTGTAGGCTGTCCAGAAGCATCTCTTTGTGGAGCTCCAGTATTTACGTCTCCTTTTTCAGTTTGAGGATAACCAGTTGGTGTAAGTAATAAGCTACCGTCAGCATTTCTAGCAAAGTACGTACCATAGAAAATACCAATTGGCTGGTTCATTTCAACAAAAACAGGTGCTCCAGCTAAATTGCTGTCTAATTTAAAACGCTGCTGCGGTAAGCCGGTTACTTTATTTCGGTTGCTGCTGTAGTTTACAAAAACATCAAGATGCAGGTTTTCTTTTTTGATAAGATCATATTTAAGGTTTACTTCAAAACCTTTATTATTCATTTGACCAATGTTCTTAATTGTATTTGTAGCACCTTCAGAAGCTGCTAATTGAACAGGCAGTAACAAATCATCAATATCAGCATTGTAATAACTGAACGATAAATTCAAACGATCTTTTATAAAACCAAAATCACCACCTATTTCGTAAGTAACACTTTGTTCTGGTTTTAAATCAAGGTTTCCTTGTTTGAATCCTTCGATAGTAAAAGTACTATTTCCTAAAAGTGTTCCTGTAGAGTAATTTGTAAAACGAGCATATGGTTTAATAGCTGTTAAACTTCCTGATTTTCCCCATGAACCTCTAAGTCTCGCTGAACTTACAACATCATGAATACCTTCCATGAATTTTTCGTCAGAAAGGACATAACTTAAACTTGCTTTTGGGTAAAACTGAGATCTATTGTCTTTAGAAAAAATAGTCGAAGCATCTTGTCTTCCTGCCAAAGTAATGTATAATTTGTCTTTATAACCAATAGTTTCCTGAAGATAAAAACCCCATAAATTGTATTTTGACTGACTTGAACTTGGTGAACCAGGAATCAATGTATTGAACGCATTTATAGTTTCAATAAATGGTTTTAAGTTACGTCCTTCAACAGCGGCAAAATTATCGCGATACGTTTGTACGTTGTAACCTCCGTAAGTTGTAGCTTTCCATTTGTCGTTTATATTCCAAAGGTATCTTAAGTTCAAGTCATTATTAAATTGAACCACTCTGTTCGTTGCTTCAGAAACATAACCGTCATTATAATAAGCAGGATTAACCACATATGGATATCTCGGAATAAATACGTTTCCTCTTTGGTTATAATTGTCAATACCAAAAATCATATCGGCATTGAAATTTTTAAAAGGAACATAATTTAATTGTAAGTCCGAAATAATACGATCTGTATTTTGTTTGATTTTGAACGTTTCTATAATAGAAAGCGGATTAACTCTATTAGGGTCAACTGCTAATAAGTTTCCATTAACATCTCTTTTATTAATGTCATAAGTATTATTGGTAATATTTATAGCATTAATTGGACTCCAGAAAACGTTTCCATCTGGTTTTTCGTTTGAAGCAGAATTAATATAATTTAAACCAACAGTCGCAGATAATTTTGAATTAAAGTCGTGCTTTAATCTTACTTTTGCGCCTGCTCTTTTAAAATCGGTGTTTTTTATAATTCCTTCGTTTACTAAATAACCAAGCGATGCAAAGTATTTTGTTTTGTCATCTCCGCCTTGTAATGAGAAATAAGTATCTGTTCCAACACCAGTTGTAAAAATGTCATCTTGATAATCGTAACGTTGTACATCTATTGTTCTAGTTTCAAGATCTCTTCCTAATACATTTACAGTAGTTGGACTTTTAGGATTTCCTTGAATAGGGAATAACGCAGGTGAAGCATTTACAAACTGTTTGTTTGAAGTATTCAAATCTAGTTTTTTTCGGATCTGATTAGAAGTTACACTAGTAGAAAAAGTGTATCTTGTTTCGCCTGCAACACCTTTTTTAGTTGTAATTAAAACCACACCATTAGCAGCTCTCGATCCGTAAATTGCAGCGGCAGCGCCACCGTTCAATACTTCGATGCTTTGAATGTCGTTAGGATTAATATCAGACGATCTGTTTTGACCAATCTGCATATTAGAGTTTCCAGTTGTTACATTTAAGTTCGTTACGTTTGTTGTTGCATTGTTTAAAACAACTCCATCAATAACATACAACGGATCCGAAGAACCTAAAATAGACGATGTTCCTCTAAGTTTAATACTAAAACCTCCAGCAGGATCACCTGAGTTTTGAGAAACCTGAGCCCCTGCAATTTTACCTTGTAACGCAGTCGAAAGTCCTCCTGGCTGTGCTTTTATCAAGTCTTCGCCTTTTAAACTTGTAACGGCGTTTCCTAACTCTTTACGAGTAGCGCGTACAGTAGATCCAAGTACCACAACTTCAGAAAGAGTGTTGGTTTCTTCCGCCAGTCTTAGATTAATTACACTAGTGCCGCTGGAAATTCTGACCTTTTTAGTACCAAAGCCAACAAAACTAAAAATTAATGTTTCGTTTTCATTTGCAGAAATGCTGAATTTTCCGTCTAAATCGGTTACGGTGCTTTTGGAAGTTCCTTCTATTAAGACAGAAACCCCTGGCAGCGAAAGTCCATCAGATTCACTTTTAATTGTACCACTTACGGTTTTTGTCTGAGCAAAAATGGGCTGCGCAAACAAAATGGTTCCAAATAAAATAAATAATAGTTTTTTCATATTACAGTATTTGATTAGTTATAGAATCTAAAATTAGAAATTTTTTTTAATAAATGCGATTTTTTGCATCTTATTTAATTTATTATATACAAAATGCATAATAATGCATTTTATTTTTTTGTTTAATCGTTATTTCTGATTTGTAAGCGTGTTTGGTAAATTATCACTCTTAAAACGTGCATAATAATGCAATATATTTTATATTTGTAAAAAAAATCAGATGCTTAAAAGAGAAAGACATCAATTTATCATGGATAAATTTAAGAATGTCGAAAAAATCAATACTATTGATCTCGCTTTAGAATTAAATATCTCTGAAGATACAATACGCAGAGATTTTAATGAATTGCATAATAAAGGCTTGATTAATAAAGTTTACGGAGGCGCTTTTCTGGTAAAAGACAAGCCAAGCAGTGTGTTTGATATTGCTATTGTTAATGAAGATAAAAAAAACATAGTAGGTCAAAAAGCCCTGTCGTTTTTAGTTGACGGACAGGTAATTATAATGACTGGAGGAACTACTAACTTAGCTTTTTGTAAACTTATTCCAAAAGATTTATCAGCTACAATATACACATATAGTTTGCCCATAGCCATGCAGTTATCTCAGCATCCTAATATAGAACTAATTTTTATTGGAGGGAAATTGCAAAAAAATGCAATGGTAACCGTAGGAATAGACGTAGTACAAGTACTGTCAAAAATTAAGGCCGACGTTTGTTTTTTGGGCGTAAGCAGTCTAGATGTTAATCAAGGACTTACCGAAATGGGGTATGAAGTTTCGATCATTAAAAAAGAAATGATTAAAGCTTCTGCCAAAGTTATTGTCTTGGCAACTTCAGACAAGATCAACGGCAAAATGCCGCATAAAGTCTGCGATCTAAATCAAATTGATGCTATTGTTACTGAATTAAGTCCCAGTAGTTCTAAAATTAAAAATTTTGCCGATGCCGGCGCCCGTTTGTTTTAAAGAGTTATACGCTTTTTAAAAATCTAATTGCTGTAAGAATCTATAAAATTAGAGAATGCAGTCTTGAATTTCTTTACCTAATTGCTAGAATGAAACGTAAGATTTAGCTTATGAGTTTATTGCGGTATTATTTTATTTTTTATTTATATTTGACCAAACCAATAAAAACTAAAATCATGTTTATCGTACTGCCCATTATTGTCATCTTTATACTTTTATGGATATTTTACTATAATTCCCTTATCGGAAAAAGAAATCAGGTTACCAATGCTTTTTCGGCAATCGATGTAATGTTGAAAAAACGTTTTGATTTAATTCCGAATCTTGTTGAAATCGTAAAACAATATACCGATTACGAGCAAAGTACCTTAACCAAAATTGTAGAACTTCGCGCAAAAGCAACTTCTGGTTCGATCAGTGATACAGAAAAAGCCAGTCTTGATGCTGAATTAAGCAGTACCATAAAAGGTTTAATGGTAAATGTTGAAAATTACCCAGACCTAAAAGCCAATACTAATTTTTTAAATCTGCAAACCACTTGGACAGAAAGCGAAGAACAAATTGCAGCTGCCAGAAGAACTTATAATGCTGTGGTAACAGATTTTAATAATGCTATAATGATGTTTCCTGGTAATTTGTTTGCAGGAATGCTGAGTTATACACCTATTGAAGTTTTGGCTGCGGCAGAAGAAGAGCGTAAAAATATAAGTGCAAAAGAACTTTTTAATCGTTAATCGATTCAGAAATAAACAGTAATTCAGTTCTGCAGCAAGCTTTAAATACTTTAGAAACCGATCGAAAAAAAATAGCTGAAATCTATACAACCTGCTATATCTTATTTGGTCTTGCAATAGTGCTTTTGGTAATTGGTTTTTTAATTAGTTTTCCTGCTGTAGGTTTTATAGGATTTGCAATTTCTGCTCTTATTGCAATTATAATGCATTTTAGAATAGATGTAGATGTTCGTGCCTATAAAGCAGTTTACAAAACAAACATAGTAGATCCAGCATTAAAAACAATCAATGAAACTTTATCTATTACACCGCAAAGCG
This sequence comes from Flavobacterium sp. YO64, assembly GCF_004119505.1. NCBI lineage: Bacteria > Pseudomonadati > Bacteroidota > Flavobacteriia > Flavobacteriales > Flavobacteriaceae > Flavobacterium > Flavobacterium sp. YO64. The sequence goes on from NZ_NRQV01000011.1 coordinate 121,973, forward strand.
GACTTCCAGAATATGAATTTATAAGTTCTGAACTTTTTACAACAGAACCAGATCGTTACCATACACAGGATTTAATAAGCGGAACAGCAGATAAAACTTCTTTTTGGTTCGCCGAAGCTCATGCCGAATACAAAACAGAAACAAGTACTAAAAACGGAACTCGCACCGAATGGCACACCATTTTTAAAGGAATTGTTTTTGTAGCCGATTTTAATAAAAATTTTGAGGTTTCGACTGTTGTTCGTCCTAAAGATTTTGGAAACGCTGTTGGGGCATGGTTTTCTAAAAATATTTTTAGTTTCGGAAATACCGATGTAGTGCAATTAGAAAATACCGATTTCGACAATAAATTTGTAACCTATTCCAGAAACCAAATCGAAGCAAGGTATATTTTAACGCCTGCTATGATGGAAAGAATTCTGAATTTAAATAACAAATGTGACGAAACAATTTCGATTTCCTTTATAAGTTCAAAAATGTATATTGCTTTTCCGTTGTCGCACAATTATTTTGAAGCGCCTATTCATTCGTCGCTTTTAGCTCCCGATTTACTTACAGATGATCTTTCGATCGTGCAGTTCATGCAGGATATTGTTCAGGAACTAGATTTGAATACTAGAATTTGGGGGAAGGGGTAAATCAAAAGGATTAAAAATATAACACTTTCCGAAGTTTTTCTTGGTGAGGTTGTGTAAATCATCTCTGCGTGATAAATATTAAACGTTATTTTGAGAAAAGATAAAATCAGATAGATTTTCAAGCAGTTTGTCATTTCTCCTTCGTCGAAATAACAAGGTTGGGTAGTTTTGCCATATACGCTCAGGATGACAATCCAGTTAAAACCCCAAATTTCAATTTCAAAAACAATAGTAAAGAAAACCTCAGAACCTTTGTCACTATGCCTCTTTGAACCTTAAAAAAATACCTATTTTTGTAACTCAAAAGAAAGCAATAATGTCAACAAATAAAGAGTTACAAAAACTAGCAGCATCATTAGAAGGTACACTTTTATACGATGATCTTTATAAAACACTATATTCTACAGATGCTTCGGTGTATAGGATTCGTCCTAATGCGGTGGCTTTGCCTAAAACTACGGCAGATATAAGCAAGTTAATTCAATTTGCGGCACAGCATAATATTTCGGTTACACCAAGAACTGCGGGAACTTCTTTGGCAGGACAGGCAGTAGGAGATGGAATTGTGGTTGATGTTTCGAAACATTTTACCAAAATCTTAGGTTACAATGCTGAGAAAAAAACGGTTACCGTTCAGCCTGGAGTGATTCGTGATGAGTTGAATTTATTTTTGAAACCATACGGCGTTTTCTTTGCGCCAATTACATCAACTTCAAATCGAGCGATGATTGGCGGAATGGTTGGAAATAATTCATCAGGAACAACTTCGATTCGTTATGGTGTGACACGTGATAAAATTGCTGAAGTAAAAGCAATTTTGAGCGATGGAACAGAAGTGACTTTTGGCGAATTGACTTCGGCAGAATTTATGGAGAAAACCAAAGGCGATTCTCTAGAAAATAAAATTTACAAAAGTGTTTACGACGAACTTTCGGTAAAAGAAAATCAAGAAGAAATTATAAAAGAGTTTCCAAAACCTGAAATTCACAGACGAAATACAGGTTACGCAGTTGATATTCTTTTAAAATCTGAAATATTTGGAGGAACTGAACCGACAATAAACTTAGGAAAACTACTTTGCGGAAGCGAAGGAACTCTGGCTTTTACAACCGAAATTACTTTAAAAGTTGACGATTTACCGCCTGCACATAATATTATGGTTGTTGGGCATTATCATACCATTCAGGAATCGCTGGAATCTGTTGTGGTGGCCATGAAACATCATTTGTACACTTGCGAAATGATCGACGACACGATTTTAGATTGTACGAAAACGAATCGCGAACATATTAAAAATAGATTCTTTTTAGTTGGCGAACCAAAAGCAATTATGCTTTTTGAAGTGGCATCGCACACGCTTGAAGATGCTGAAAATCAAGCAAACGCTTTAATTTCCGATTTAGAAAAACACAATTTTGGATACGCACTTGTAAAAATTTATGGTGCCGATATTGATAAAGCCAACGAACTTAGAAAAGCAGGATTAGGATTGTTAGGAAGTATTGTTGGCGACAACAAAGCTGCCGATTCTATAGAAGATACAGCTGTAGAATTAAGCGATTTGCCAGCCTATATTGCAGAGTTTTCGGCAATGATGTTAAGTCACGGGCAGGAAGCGATTTATTATGCGCATGCTGGTGCGGGAGAATTGCATTTACGTCCGGTTTTGAATTTGAAGAAAACATCTGATCTAAGATTATTCAGAACCATTGCGACCGATGTGGCGCATTTGGTGAAAAAATACAGAGGTTCATTAAGCGGAGAACACGGTGACGGAATTGTACGTGGAGAATTTATTCCGTTTATGATTGGCGATAAAAATTACGAATTGCTGAAAAGAATCAAATTAGCGTTTGACCCGAATTCGGTTTTTAATATCGGAAAGATTGTCAATGCCTTGAAAATGGATGAAAATCATCGAGTAGTTTCGGGCAGAGTAGAACCAGATATTAAAACGTTTCAGGATTTTTCAGACAGTTTAGGAATTTTGCGTGCTGCCGAAAAATGCAACGGTTCTGGCGATTGCCGAAAAATGCCGTCGGCAGGAGGAGCAATGTGTCCGAGTTATCGCGCGACCCGAAATGAAAAAGAAACAACTCGTGCGAGAGCAAATGCTTTGCGCGAATATTTGACGTATTCTGAAAAAGAAAACAAATTTGACCAGAAAGAATTATACGAAGTTTTTGAGTTGTGTGTAAGCTGTAAAGCCTGTGCGAGCGAATGTCCAAGTAATGTTGACGTTGCAACTCTTAAAGCAGAATTTTTATACCAATATCAAAAAGCAAACGGATTTTCGACTCGAAGTAAGATTTTTGCCAACAACGCAAAATTGAACAAAATGGGAAGTTTGTTTCCGGCGATCACGAATTTTATTTCGAATCAATCGCTGGTTAAAAAATCAATGGGAATTGCGCCAGAAAGGCAAGTGCCGCTTTTGGCAAAAAAGACTTTCAGAAAATGGTATGAAAAAAACAAATCGAAAAGCACCGATTTTCCAAACGGAAAATTGTATTTATTCGTTGATGAATTTACCAATTATTACGACGTAAATATTGGGATTGATGCTTTTGAATTGTTGACAAAATTGGGGTACGAGGTTTTAATTACAGATCACGAAGAAAGCGGAAGAACGTATCTTTCAAAAGGATTTTTAGAAGAAGCCAAAAAGATAACCGATATAAATGTCAATATTTTCAAGGATTTAATTTCGAGTAATACGCCTTTAATCGGAATTGAACCTTCGGCGATTTTGACTTTTAGAGATGAATATCTGCGATTGGCATCGGATAAAGAAAATGCCGAACGAATTTCGCAAAATGCCTTTACAATCGAAGAATTCTTCAAAAAAGAAATAATCGACGGAAAAATCAGACCTGATTCATTTTCTGAAGAAACAAAAGAAATTAAGATTCACGGACATTGTCATCAAAAGTCTTTAAGTTCTGTTGAAGCCACTTTTGCTATGCTGAATCTTCCTAAAAATAATACGGTTACGATTTACAATTCGGGCTGCTGCGGAATGGCGGGTTCTTTTGGATATGAAAAAGAGCATTATAAAGTGAGTATGCAAATGGGTGAAGATACTTTGTTTCCAAAAGTTCGCAACACTGCCGAAAATGTAAAAATTGCTGCTGCAGGAACCAGCTGTCGTCATCAAATTTATGACGGGACAAAACGCGAAGCACAGCACCCAGTTAGTATATTGAGAAATTGCTTGAAGTAGCGAGAGAGGTTGACCGTAAAGAATTACGTAAGGGAGAGCTAAGAAAAAAAGTTTTGCCACTGATTAAAGGGATTAAAAGGATTGTTTTTTCTCATTTTATGTCATTTCGACGAAGGAGAGATCACACACGGAAATCACCAATCTTTGTCGATGTACTAGTGTGATTTCTCCTTCGTCGAAATGACAAACTTTGAGTGTTTGTTATTAGTTTATTTTAAGACATTCTGTAAAAATCATTCTTAATAAGTGGCAAAAAAAAGCGTAATCCATTAAAACGACTAAGCCCCATTATTCCGAAGAATAACAGGGCTTAAAAATGACAAGTTTACATTCTTGTAGATTATTTGGCGCCAGGAGGACAATGCTCTTTTATGTACTTTTTAAAAGTATCAGCAAGATGTTTTGTTGTTCCTTCTCCCTCGTATATACTGTGTGAACGATTTGGATAAATCATCAAATCGAACATTTTATCATATTTTACCAATTCATTAATCAGAACCTCGGCATTTTTATAATGTACATTATCATCGCCCGTTCCATGAATGTATAGTAAATTTCCTTTCAGGTTTTTAGCATGAGTTACAGGCGAAGCCTTTATGTAAGTCGCTTCGTTTTCACTTGGCAAGCCCATGTATCTTTCTGTATAAATATTGTCGTAAAAATGCTGGTCTGTAACCGCTGCGATGGCAATTCCCGTTTTGTAAATTTCAGGAAACTGAAACATCAAATTCAAAGTTACAGCGCCGCCGCCGCTCCATCCATGAATAGCAACTCTATCAGAATCAATAAAGTTCCATTTCAAAACTTCTTTCGCAGCCATAGCTTGATCGTGCGTATTGATAATTCCGATGTTTTTGTAAATCGACTTTCTCCATTTTGTACCTTTCAATACAGGAGTTCCGCGGTTATCCATTGCAATTCCAATATATCCTTCAGGAATTAAAGAGGCGATAAAGGGATAAAAATACGGTTCATCGTTTGCAACAGACGCCATAGGTTCGCCATAAACATAAAAAAACACGGGATATTTTTTAGAAGCATCAAAATTCAAAGGTTTTGCCATAACACCGTCAATTTCGATTCCGTCAACAGTTGTGACTTTAAATTTCTCTAATGAATAATTGCGTCTTGGTGCCGAAAATGAATCTGCAGCAGCAGGAAGTATTTTTTTATGACCAGATAAAGCAACCAAACGTTTGTTGTAATCGCGATTGATATTCGAATTTACGTGCTTAGCATATTTAGCATCAGTCGAAAAACTGTATTCATTTGTACCTTCAAACTCTTGAGGTGTTACGCGTTTCGTTTTCTTTGTATTTAAATTAGTTTCGTACAAATAACGTTGTGTAGCATCTTTTGGGCTGGCAATAAAATAAACAGATTTCGTTTCTTGATTGTAAGCTTTGTAATAAGCATCAAAATTTTCAGTTGTAACAAGTTCTTTCTTTTTGCCGTCGCTGCTGATTTTGTAAATATGCATCCAGCCGTCAGCATCTGAACTCCAAAGAAACGATTTTCCGTTATCTACAAACTGACACGGAAAAACATCATATTCTCCAGAAGAAATATCAAAAACATCAATCCAAGAATCTGATTTTTCCTGATAGATTAAATTCGCCGTTCCAGATTTAGTATCACATTTATAAATAGAAGCTTGATTTTGATTTCTATTTAATTGAATAACCATTACATTTTGATTACTGATCCATTCCATACGAACTAAATAATTATTATCAGGCTCGCCGGGAATATTCAGCCAGTTTGTTTGTAAAGAAGCAATATCAATTACACCAATTTTTACAGATGAAGGTTTTTCTCCAGCTTTAGGATATTCTACTGGAATCGTAAACGGATAAAGAGCATCAGTATTATTGATCATTAAATGAAACTTCGTTTTTGAAGCATCTACGCGCCAAAATGAAATGCTTTTTCCATCAGGACTCCATCTAAAACCGTCACGAGCAGCAAGTTCTTCTTCATAAACCCAATCAAAAGTTCCGTTTATGATTTTATGCGTACCATCTGTCGTCAAAGGCGTTATTTTTCCAGAGTTTAAATTTTCAAGATAAATATTATGCTGCGAAACATAAGCGACATTTTCGTTATCGTTCGAAAACTTAGCAAACATCAATGATGACTTTTCTAAGCTCGTTCCCAGTTGTCTACCTTTTCCAGTTGTTAAATCAAAGTACCAAAAATCTCCTTTGGTATTGGCTCTCCAGACTTTTTTAGAATTGGTAAAAACTAACACTTTTGTTTTGTTTTCATTCCAAACCAAATCTTCAATTTCTCCCGTAAAACCAGAATTTTTTAATTGATCATCAGTTAAAATCGTTTTTTTTTGATTTAGTTTGTCAACATCATAAACCACGACATTATCTTGAGAATTTACCCAAAAAGAGTGTGAGTTTGGCAGCCAGTTTAGTTGATTGATATCAATATCCTCTTGCGCAAAAATGCTGGAGCAGATTAATAAAAAGAGTAACAAATGTTTCTTCATTATATAGGTGTTTTTAGTTTGTTATAGTATTGTGTTTTGAAGAAGTAAATATAATAAGTATTTCGTCTGACTAGGAATTAACTTATGAACTCTACTTAAATTTAGATATCATTTGAAGAGTATTAATATAAGAAGAGAAAAATAGAAACGGCATTACTTTAAATTTTACACTGAAATAAGTTGGGATAAAAATACTATAGGCTTCCCTTCAAAATTTGTATTATATTACTATTTAATAGTCGAATATTATCTTATTTTGGGTTAATATATTATTGTTTTGAGTTTGGTTTAATTGCTTTAAGAAAAAAACTTAAATGATTATTTTGATTCAGTTTATTCCTGTTTATTTTGTTTGAATATCTATTGAAGAAAACAAAATCGTTTTATATATTTGAAATCACGATAAAAATTGCATTATTTGCAAAATAAAAGCATAATCACTACTATAAATTAATTTAAAAAGTAAATCCATATATGGCATTATCAGGTTTATTCCGAAAAAAAACGGTACAAGATATTCTGAAGCAGGTTGCAAAGAACGAATCAGATGGTCATGATGCATTAGGAAAGCATTTGACCACAAGAGATTTAACCGCGTTTGGTATTGCAGCTATTGTAGGAGCAGGTATTTTTAGTACCATCGGAAAAGCTAGTGCAGATGGTGGTCCAGCTGTTATTTTTCTGTTTTTATTTACTGCTTTAGCTTGTAGTTTTGCGGCTTTTGCTTACGCTGAATTTGCTTCAATGGTTCCAGTTTCTGGAAGCGCTTATACGTATTCTTATGTTGCATTTGGTGAAATCATTGCTTGGATAATCGGCTGGGCGTTAATCATGGAATATGCCGTAGGAAACATAACGGTCGCCATATCGTGGAGTGATTATTTTACGGGACTTCTCCAGAGCGGCGGGATTCATTTACCACAATGGATTCAGATGGATTATTTAACGGCTTCAAACGGCTTTAATGATGCCGAAGCTTTAATGCGAGGCGGAAAATCATTCGAAAATTTAAGTACCGCATTGCAGGCTGCACACACAGCTTGGACTACGGCACCAACAATAGGATCATTTCATTTTGTAACTGATATTCCGGCTTTATTTATCATTATTTTGATTACGGCGTTGGTTTATAGAGGAATGAAAGAGTCTCGTAATGCCAGTAACTTAATGGTAGTTGTAAAACTGTGTGTAGTTCTTCTAGTAATTGCAGTAGGAGCATTTTATGTAGATACAGCAAATTGGGATCCATTTGCTCCAAATGGAGTTAGTGGTGTATTAAAAGGAGTATCAGCAGTTTTCTTTGCTTATATTGGGTTTGACGCTATTTCTACAACTGCAGAAGAATGTAAAAATCCGCAGCGCGATTTACCTCGAGGTATGATGTGGGCAATTATTATTTGTACCATTTTATATATAGCGATTGCTTTAGTTTTAACAGGAATGGTTCGTTATAACGAATTAAATGTTGGAGATCCATTAGCATTTGTTTTCGAAAAATTAGACTTAAAATGGATGTCAGGAATTATTGCAGTAAGTGCAGTAGTGGCAATGGCGAGTGTTTTATTGGTTTTTCAAATGGGTCAGCCTCGTATCTGGATGAGCATGAGCCGTGATGGTTTATTGCCAAAGAAATTCTCTAAAGTTCATCCAAAATTCAAAACTCCGTCATTTGCCACAGTCGTAACCGGTTTTGTGGTTGCAGTTCCAGCTTTGTTTTTGAATCTGACAATGGTGACTGATTTGTGCAGTATTGGAACTTTGTTTGCCTTTGTATTAGTTTGTGCAGGAGTTTTAGTATTACAAGATAAAACAGATATTCCGAGAGGAAAATTCAAAACTCCTTATATCAATGCAAAGTTTATTTTACCATTGGCAATAATTGCAGGATTGTATTATTCTTTTGCTTTTAATAATAAAGCAACAATGGCCTTTATTAAAAATGAAACACAAATAAACGATGCAACAACTATTATTACCTCTTTAAATAAAGGCGAATCTGAAAAAGTATTCAATTATTTAGAAAGTATTGATGTTGATAATAAAACGGCTGAAACCTCAGATTTAGAACATTTACTAAGTCAATATCAAGATGATGATGCAAAATATGCTGAGGTTGTAAAAGGAATGCCTATTGCAGATTCTTTAAAATATGAATCTGGGATTAGTTTATTCAAACATAAAATTCCAATGTGGATTTTTCTTTTCGTTTTAGTTGGATTAGCCGTTTGGGCATTTAGAAAAAACCTGTCTTTAATTCCACTTTTAGGATTAATCTGTTGTCTTTATATGATGGCAGAATTAAGTGTTTGGAACTGGATTTATTTTACGATTTGGTTGCTGATAGGATTATTGATTTACTTTACTTATAGTAGAAAAAACAGTAAACTGAATGTAGCAGAGGCATAAATTAAAAGCTGAAAATTATAAATAAAAACCGTTTTGAAAAAAAAATCAAAACGGTTTTTTTATGGCTTTTTTATAAAAATATCCTCCTGTTTACGAAAGTTTTTTCTTAGGTTTGTTCTGTTGTAAAATTTAAATTGTTTTTATTATAAATGAGTTTTTTAAAAAATATATTAGGTAGAAAAGAAGTAAAAATAGAATCCTCTAGTGATTTTTGGAACTGGTTTTTAAAACAGGAAAAAGAGTTTTTTAAAATCGTTCAAAACGGAGAAAATATTCATAAAGGTTTCTTTGATAAACTGGCACCAAAACTGGAAGAAATTCATTCTGGAATTTATTTTTTGACAGGAATGTGCGATGATCAAACAGCTGAGTTGATTCTAACACCTGACGGAGCATTAAGAAATATCTATGTTATTGAAGAGTTGGTTGAGACTGCTCCCAAGATCAACGGTTGGAAATTTACTGCACTTAAACCAGCTTGTGATATTAAAGATGTAGGTATTAAGTATGAGAATTTTGAATTCAATAAAGACAATTTGAAATTTTATCCTAACATACATAAAAGCTATCCAGATGAAATAGATTTAACGATTGTGTATGATGATTACAGCGAAGAAAAAAAGGCCGCTGTGACCAACGGCGTTCATATTTTTTTAGACAACTATTTGGGCGAAATGCATTCAGTTACACTAATCGATAATTTAAAAGTTATAGGAAACAGCGAAGTTTCAGAAGAGTTAATTCCTATTGAAAAATTAAGCGGTTATTTGATTTGGAGAGAGAAAGAATTTGTCGAGAAATACGAAGGAATCAGACATAACACGGAAAATGATGGTTATACCAATTTTGAAGGAAAACGTAAAGATGGCGGAATCGTATTGGCTTTGATAAATACAACCCTTTTAAAATGGGATAAAAAAGCGTCGCATCCATGGGTTTTTATTCTTGCACTTGAATTTGAGGACTGTGATAATGGAGGATTACCAGACGGAAAAACCAATAATAGATTAGAAGAAATTGAAGAAGAAATAATAAATTATTTACCAGATTTTGAGGGATATTTAAATATAGGAAGAGAAACAGCAAACAATAAAAGAGAACTCTTTTTTGCGTGTAAAGATTTTAGAAATCCTTCAAAGACGGCAGACGAGTTAATAAAAAAATACAGCGGAGATTTTAAAATAAGTTACGAGCTGTATAAAGACAAATACTGGCAGTCTTTTAAACATTTTGAACAAGATTAAAATAGAAAACCGTTCTGAAAATTTCAGGACGGTTTTTTGTTTTTACCAGAGATTGCTGGACTTGTTTTTTAGCAGTAAAAAAAATCCGCATAGAGAAAAATCTCCAGCGGATTCAAACAAACTAAAAAAAAAATCGTGCAAATTTATTTATAAAGAATTGTTTCAAATTTATAAAATCCCAAGTTCAATCATACAAGCCTTCATCATTTCGTAAGTACGCTCAATGTCGTTGTCTAATCCGATAGAAAAACGGATTAAACCATCTGTCAATCCCATTTCTTGTTGTTCTTCCAGCGGAATTTCACTTGAAGTTGAAGTTCCAGGCGCACTAAACAATGTTTTGTAAAAGCCTAAACTTACCGCCAAATAGCCTAAATTTCGAGCCTGCATTAATTCCATTAACTCATTGGCTTTCTCCAAAGAACCAACATCAATTGTCAGCATACCTCCAAAACCATATTCTGGGTTAATCATTGTTTTGTATAATTCATGGCTTGGATGACTTTTTAATCCGGGATAAACCGTTTTTAAACCGTCTTTTTCAAATTGATCGGCTAGAAAATGTGCATTATGACTGTGCTGTTTAATTCGGATATGAAGTGTACGCAGGTTTTTCATCACACTCGCAGAACGTAAACTGTCCATTGTAGGACCTAAAAGCATACTTGCTCCAGAATTTACATTTTTCAAAGCATTAATAAATTCTTTGGATGCGCAAGTTACGCCGCCAACAGTATCACTGCTTCCGTTAATATATTTCGTTAAACTATGAATGACAATATCAGCCCCTAATTTTGCTGGCGAAACAGATAATGGTGAAAACGTATTATCAACTACCAATTTCAGATTATGTTTTTTAGCAATCTTAGCCAAACCTGTAATATCAGCAACTTCTAATAATGGGTTACTAACTGTTTCACAATATAAAACTTTCGTTTTTGGCGTAATTGCAGCCTCTACAACATCTAGTTTCGTAATGTCAACAAAGCTTGTTTCAATTCCGAATCTTGGCGTAAAGTTTTTCAAGAAAGCGTAAGTTCCGCCATAAATCGTTCTGCTTGAAACAATATGATCACCCGCACCGCAAAGCTGCAAAAGAGTAGGTGTAATGGCTCCCATTCCCGAAGCTGAAACATTTGCAGTTTCTGTTCCTTCCATTGCTGCCAATGCCTGATCTAAATACAAATTACTTGGCGATGAATGACGAGAATACAAATAACAGCCTTCCATGTTTCCTTCAAAAGTATCAAACATCGTTTTAGCCGAAAGAAAAGTATAAGTTGAAGAATCAGAAATCGACGGATTCACGCCTCCAAATTCACCAAAGTATTGTAAATCCTGTATTTTATCTGCTGGGTTAAAGTCTTTCATTAGTTAATGGTTTGTTGTTGATTAAATTGGTTTAGGAGCTGATTCCTGATCGAAGTGCTATCGCTTGGATTAGGACTGGAAAACTCGTTTTCAAAAGAAATTCTGATCAAAATAAGATCTATTTAGATTATTAATCAATACTTATCTTTGTGTTTGGTTTTTAAAACTATAAAAATGTATTTATTGTGATTTTTAATCTAAATTTGATGTGAAAAAAGTAATTCAATAGATTTTTTTTCATTTCAACAACTAACCACTAAACTGAAACCATGACTTTAGACGCCATAGATAAAAAGCTTTTAGTTTTATTACAAACTGACAGCAAGCAAACCAATAAAGAGTTATCCTTGAAACTTAATCTTTCAGTAACAGCAGTATACGAAAGGATAAAAAAGCTGGAGCGCGAAGGAATAATTAAGAGCTACGCCGCTCTAGTCGATAAATCTAAAATCGAAAAAGGATTTGTAGTTTTCTGTCATTTAAAACTCATTCAGCATACAAAAGAATTTCTAACCAAATTTGAAAGCGAGGTTATCAAACTCAATGAAGTTCTCGAATGTCATCACGTAAGCGGCGATTATGATTATATCCTGAAGGTATTAGTAAAAGATATGGAAGCGTACCGAGAATTTTTGGTTACAAAACTGACTTCATTGCAACATATTGGGAGTACGCAGAGTACTTTTATGATTAGTGAGGTCAAGAATTCGACGGTGATTTCTTTTTAAAGGAACAAAGGCTCATAGAAGCAAAGGTTCAAAGGTTTTTTTGGGTGGTGAGATGTTGAGGTTTTGGGATTCTTGATTTTCCATTCTCTCATATAAATGTGTTTTTGTCATTTCGACTGAAAAGAGAAATCGCACTAGTGAATCGACAAAGTTTAGAAATATGCTTTGCAGAGTTTCTTCTCTTTTCAGTCGAAATGACAAATGGCGTGCTGGATAGTTGCTTTAAAAACCTTTGTGTCCCGATAGCTATCGGGATTGCGTAATTCTTAGCGTTACTGGCGGTAAAACTTAACCCCAAAATTTCACACAAAAAACATTCAAATTTAAACTTTAAACAAAACTTTATTCCTTAATTTTGTAACCGCTAAAATAAAAACAAAATACTATGAGTTCATTTGACGTAGTCATTATAGGTTCAGGTCCTGGAGGATATGTATCAGCAATTCGTTGCGCACAATTAGGTTTCAAAACTGCAATTGTAGAAAAATATAATTCATTAGGCGGAACTTGCCTTAACGTAGGTTGTATTCCTTCAAAAGCATTATTAGCTTCTTCTCACCATTATGCAGAAATTAAACATTTCGCAGATCACGGAATTGAAGTTTCTGGCGATGTAAAGATCAATTTAGAAAAAATGATCGCCCGCAAACAAGCCGTTGTAGATCAAACTTCAGGTGGTGTGAACTATTTAATGGATAAAAATAAAATTACTGTTTTTAATGGTTTAGGTTCTTTTGTAGATGCAACACATATTTCAGTTGCAAAAGCAGACGGAACATCTGAAACTATTGAAGCAAAATATACTGTAATTGCTACAGGATCAAAACCATCTTCTTTACCATTCATCAAAATTGATAAAGAAAGAATCATCACATCTACTGAAGCTTTGGCTTTAAAAGAAGTTCCAAAACACTTAGTAATTATTGGCGGCGGTGTTATCGGAATTGAACTTGGACAAGTTTATCTTCGTTTAGGAGCGCAGGTTTCTGTAGTTGAATTCATGGACAGAATTATTCCTGGAATGGATGGTTCGCTTTCAAAAGAATTAACTAAAGTGTTGAAAAAACAAGGAATGAAATTCTACGTTTCTCACAAAGTAAAATCAGTAGAAAGAAATGGCGATGCTGTTACAGTTCAAGCTGAAAATGCAAAAGGAGAAACAATCACTCTTGAGGGAGATTATTCATTAGTTTCTGTTGGTCGTCGTCCTTACACAGACGGATTAAACGCTGACAAAGCTGGAGTTAAAATTTCAGACAGAGGACAAGTTGAAGTAAATGATCATTTACAAACTAACGTTCCTAATATTTATGCGATTGGAGATGTTGTTCGTGGAGCAATGTTGGCACACAAAGCAGAGGAAGAAGGAACAATGGTTGCTGAAATATTAGCAGGTCAAAAACCGCATATCGATTATAACTTAATTCCTGGTGTAGTTTACACTTGGCCAGAAGTTGCTGCAGTTGGACAAACTGAAGAGCAATTGAAAGCTGCAGGAGTAGCTTATAAATCAGGAAGTTTCCCATTTAAAGCGTTAGGACGTGCAAGAGCAAGTGCTGATTTAGACGGATTCGTAAAAATCCTTGCTGACGAAAAAACAGATGAGGTATTAGGAGTTCACATGATTGGTGCTCGTACAGCTGATTTAATTGCTGAAGCGGTTACTGCAATGGAATTTAAAGCTTCTGCTGAAGATATTTCAAGAATGAGCCATGCACACCCAACTTTTGCTGAGGCAATAAAAGAAGCAGCATTAGCAGCAACAGATAATAGAGCTTTACACGTATAATTTTTTACGTATAAATATATTTAAACCGTCAAAAAAATAATTTTGACGGTTTTTTATTGCCTCATTATTTTAAAAGTATAATAGGTTTCTTTGTTTTTCATGTAAACGCTATAAACGCCTTCAGCTTCATTGTAGATTCTGTAAAGGTATTTGTCACCTTTAAGACTTAAATTTTTTCGAGATAAATTATTACTCTCTATAAACTCTAATTCAAATTCACAATTGCTTTTTTGTTTAAAATGCAGTTTTGAAAAAGTATCGTCGCTGAATTTTTCTATCCATAAATTATCATTTATAGTTACTTCTACTTTATTGCCGTCGTTTTCATAATAATAGTATTGTGCGGCTTTTTCAAAACTATTGCATTGTTCTCTAGAAATGTTTTCTATTGGTTTCTCAGTTTGCATTGACCAACTGCTTTTTGTTGATTCATTTGGAAAAAGAGCTACAAATTCGTTACAGTTTTTATGCAGTCTGAAAAATATTTGCTCAAATACTTTTTTTTGAATAATGCTGTCCTTAAATTTTGATAGGTAAGGAGTAATGTGGGCATTATTTATAGTATTGACCCTAATCTCATTATTCAAGTTTTTATTTTGAATCAATGATTTACATATTTCAATGTTTAATGAATCAACAGATTGTATAGATTGAGATTTGGAAATAGAAGTGTAAAATAAGAGAATAAAAAATAGGTAGATTTTCATTTAAATAGGTTAGTTAGTATACCAAATGTAGGTTTTAGTAAGGATATTCTAATAATATAAAAGAAACTTTTTTTGAATTTATTTTAGACGCTTTTTAATGGTCGAAAAAATATTAAGTGTCAGGAATTTTTCGTAAATTAGAGGTATGATTCTGATAATGTGTTTGTTGTGATTTTTTTTCTAAAAGCCAAGAAGTGCATTATGCTCTATTCCTGCAAAATGCAGTATTAAGGAGAATTGTATAAAACTGCTGTAAATACTAAGAATGATTAAAGTACCATAAAAGTCAGTAATTAGGACTATAGTGTCAAAAAAGACAAATGGGAATAAAGCATCGGGAAAGCCAAGTTTGTCAAAAAGGACGATGTTGGTATGCTCAGGGTCTCATTTTGGTCCTTTTTATTAAGGATAAATTTTTTAGATTAAAAGATGCACTTGCAGCTGGCGAAAGTTTAAGATATAAGTATTCTTTCGAGTGAAACATGAAGAAAAACGGGCTGAAAAAATAAACCCGGAAGGTTTTTAAATCTTCCGGGTTTATTTTTTTAGATAAAAAACGAATCAAGGAGTAAAAACAGTTTTATAATTATCCCAGTATCTGTAAATTAAGAATAAATTCCCCAAGAAAAGTAATCCAGCTATTGGCAGGCTTTCAGGAGTTAAAAAATAATTAATAAACAAGATGTTGATGGTAATGGGAAGGATCATAATATTTGCTAAAGTTACAAAGCGGCCGCTTACAAACGAAATTCCGCAAAGCAATTCAACTGTTTTAGCCAATGGAAGCAAGTACGTTGAAGCAACTAACCCCATATTAAACGCCTTAAAGTTGCCAGTCGTTTCTGGCTCTGGAGCCAGCTTAAAGAAAAATGAAATGGAGGCAAACAGCAATAACAGGCCGATTAAAACGCGGACAATAATAGTAGCAATTTTCATAATACTTAAGATTTTAAAAGGTTAAAATGATATAATTTATGTGCTGAAAATGCAAAATCTATATTCCTCAAATAAAGTTGTATGCGTAATAAAATAAGACTTTATTGAGGATTTAATAATTAGTATTATTCTGTTTTTGAGATTAATTTAATGCTATATCAAATATAACGATTTTTTCATTACGAAATTGCTATTTTATTAACACTTTTCTTATTTCTTTCCGTATTTTTTGTAAATAAAGAATCCTGCTATGCCGATTAGAATAAATGGCCATAAATTGACAAAGAAAACTAAAATAGACTGCAATATTAACCAACCGCTTTTTAAGGCATCAATAATCTGAATTCCTAGATTTGGTTTATAGTCAGAAGGATCTTTTTCGCCTGCAGTGATTTCCTGTTTTATCGTTTCATTTTGGTATAACTGTAATGTAATTGTGCTAAAATTAACCTGATCTTCAAGCGATAAATTTTCAATTGTACTATTGTCATTTTGTTCCTTTTGATTGGCCAATGTATTTTCGGCATCAATAATATCGTTTATCTTTTTACCCTTAGTGTCAATAGCTTTTTCTATCCTTTTTTCGCTTACACTGCTTCTTTTTTGTGAAAGCTTATTGGCTAATAATTTTAATGAAACATCATCTGCTTTGATTATTCTAAAGTCCAAAAAATCGATTTGCTTTGCAATTGTCTTAATTACCGTGTCCAGTTGTGTATTAGGAACTCGAATTGTAATATTGTTTTCTACTGAGTACTTTGTAGTTTCAAGCGTACTGTCCTGACTGATTTTGGTTTTAATCTGATCGTGAATATTACTTTGTAAATTCGTATAAGTAACAAAGCCTCCAAATTTTTGTGTGGCATTTTCAATTGCATAAGTAGATTTGACGACGTTTTTGACTTTGAATTTAATATCTGCCGTTCGGATAAATTTTTGTTTGCTGTCTTTCTTTTCAATCGCTGCCGATGATGAAACAGCAGTGCTGTCTGCTGCCATTTTTAAATCTGCAGATTCACCAGAAGCATAATCTGCTTTTTTACAAGAAAATAATACCGTAATAATAATCAAGGAAGTCAATCCTAATTTTGCAATTGTTTTCATAAAGGTTATATAATTTGATTAATAAAATATGGAGTCTGTGCTTCAGACTTTTTTAGCTTTAGATTAGAAGATTTAGAGAATTATAGAAATCTGTATAAATCTTTTAAAGTTTTTTTTGCGAGTAATTTTTTAATCAAATAGCAGGAAAAGGTTTAATAATTAGCATTAATTCGATATACTAAAAAGTGTGCCATTTTTTTTTAAGGATTCTTTATATCGAAGGATTTTTTTTGTCGTAATTTTGAAACCTAAAATTCATACTTCTTTGAGAGTTTCAATTCATAAACATATTTCCAATCCAGCCCAATTTAAACAACAGCTGATGAGCTGGTCACAGCAGTTTCGTGAGATCATTTTTCTAGACAGCAATTTGTATCCGCAGGAATATTCAAGCTTTGATTTTATTTTGGCTGTAGATGCCTTTACTTCTTTAAAAACTGATTTTCAAAATGCGTTTGATGATTTAAAACAATATCAGCAAACTACCAAAGATTGGCTTTTTGGTTATCTTTCTTATGATTTGAAAAATGATATTGAAGATTTAAAATCAGATAATTTTGATGGGTTAGACTTTCCGGATTTATTTTTCTTTCAGCCAAAAAAAATATTCTTGTTGAAAGAAAATCAGCTCGAAATTCAATATTTACACCTTTGTGATGATGAAATTGAGGATGATTTTAACGAGATAGTGGAAAGCCGAAAATCAGAAATGGAGAGTTCAGCATCTTTAAAAATTGAACAGCGTATTTCCCGAGATTCATATGTTGAAAAAGTTAATAAAATGCTGCAGCATATTCATCTTGGAGATATGTACGAAGCAAATTTTTGTATGGAATTCTATAGTGAAAATGCTGTTATAAATCCGTTAGACAAATTTCAGAAACTAAATGAAATTTCGCAGGCGCCATTTTCAGTATTCTTTAAAAATCACAACCAATATCTACTTTCGGCTTCACCAGAACGATATCTTAAAAAAGTTGGAGAGGATATTATTTCTCAGCCGATAAAAGGAACTTCAAAGCGTTTTTCAGATCCAATCGTAGATCAAAAATCAAAAGAATATTTGGAATCTGATGCAAAAGAACGAGCTGAAAACATTATGATTACAGATTTGGTTCGAAACGATCTGTCACATACCGCACAAAAAGGCTCCGTAAAAGTGACGGAGTTGTGCAAAATATATTCGTTTTTGCAGGTACATCAAATGATTTCGACAATAACTTCAAAATTAGATGCCCAATATTCACCAGTCGATGTTTTAAAAACGACTTTTCCAATGGGAAGTATGACGGGAGCGCCAAAGATTTCAGTTATGAAAATTATTGAAAATTTAGAAGAAACCAAACGTGGTTTGTACAGCGGTGCCGTTGGTTATTTTACACCAGAAGGCGATTTTGATTTCAACGTTGTAATTAGAAGTATTTTTTATAATCAAGAGAATAAATATGTTTCTTTTTCTGTTGGAAGCGCTATAACATCACAATCAATCCCTGAAAAAGAATACGAAGAATGTTTGCTGAAAGCTAAAGCAATGCACGAAGTTTTACAATAGAGATATTGCCACGAATTACACGAATTTGCACTAATTATTTTTTCTTCAATTTTAGAAAAAATATAGCCACAGATTAAAGGATTAAAATGATTAAAAAAATCTGTGTAAATCTTTTTTAATTTGTGGTGAAATAAAAAAAATAATTAGTGCAAATTCGTGTAATTCGCGGCGAAAAACAACGCTTAACATTTCATTTAAAAATAGATCGAATTTAATTTTTTACTTTTATCAAATGTTTTCAAAATTTCAAAATCATATCGTTTCAAGATTTCCATTTTTGGCAGAAAAAAAACTTTTTCTTGCTGTGAGCGGCGGTTTAGATAGTATGGTATTGTTGCATTTGTTAAAACAGTTGCCATACGAAATTGCTGTGCTTCATTGTAATTTTCAGCTTCGCGGATTAGAAAGTTTTGGAGATCAGACTTTTGTCGAAAATTATTGTGATCAAAACAATATATCCGTATTTACAACTCAATTTGATACTGAAGCTTTTGCAAAAGACTATAAATTATCGACACAAGTTGCCGCTCGTGAACTTCGTTACAGTTGGTTTTATGAGCTTTTGGAAGAAAAAAACTTCGATTATATTCTAACAGCACATCATGCTGATGATAATTTGGAAACATTCATAATCAATTTGTCTCGAGGAACGGGATTGGATGGATTGAGCGGAATTCCAGAGCAAAATGATAAAATAATACGACCGCTTTTGCCTTTTTCAAGAGAAGAAATCTTGAAATATGCCGAAGAAAATAAGATTGAATGGCGTGAGGACAGCAGTAATGCATCTAACAAATACCTGAGAAATAAAATACGTCATGATTTAGTTCCGATTTTAAAAGAACTTAATCCAAACTTTTTAAATGCTTTTCAGAAAACACAGTCATATCTGCAGGAATCGCAGGTTATGGTTGAAGATGCTTCGATTATGATTTATCAACAGGTTGCAAAAGAGGCTGGTGACGATATTCATTTCGATTTAAAAAAACTTAAAAAATTACCCAATTATAAATCTTATTTATACCAGTGGCTTCATGAATTTGGTTTTTTAGCGTGGAATGATATTTATGACTTGGTAAATGGGCAGTCGGGTAAACAAGTTTTTTCGGCGGAGTTTAGACTGCTGAAAAATAGGGATATTTTGATTTTGAGTCCCATTTCTGAAATGTCAGAAAAGGAACAGTTTGAAATTAATGAAAACGAAAAAGAAGTTAATTTTCCCTTAAAGTTAAAGCTTTGTAACGTAGGTCACATAACAATAGATTCAAATAGAACTATATTTGTGGACGCCGATAAAATCCAATTCCCGTTAGTTTTACGTAAATGGAATGAAGGAGACGTTTTTCATCCGTTTGGAATGCACGGAAAATCAAAAAAAGTGAGCAAGCTTTTTAAAGATGAAAAGTTATCTCTAATTGAAAAGGAACAAACATGGATTTTATGTTCAGATGATAAAATAGTCTGGGTGGTTGGCATTAGACAAGATGAACGTTTTAGAATAAAAAATACCTCAAATAAAATACTTAAAATAGAACTACAATAATGAATTTTACTCAATCTAATCAAGCAGGAATGCTACAAAGTTTCAGGAGCAAATCGATTTTATTTTTACTGTTTTTCATTTTTGCTTTTACAAAAAGTAATGCTCAAATTTTAGAGCCGGTTAAATGGACCGCAAAAATTGAAAAAAAATCAGGAAACAATGCAGTATTAATTTTTGATGGAACGATCGAAAAAGACTGGCATATGTATTCGCAGTTTACGCCAGACGGCGGGCCGCTTGCGTTGGAAATTACGTTTAAAAATCAAAAAGGAAATTACGAATTAGTTGGAAAAGCAAAAGAAGGTAAAACCAAAACGGCTTTTAATGATGTTTTTGGTGTAAATGAAACTTTTTTTGAAGGAAAAGCACATATTGAACAAGAAATAAAAATCATAAACCCAAACTTAAAAACAGTTGATGTAGATTTTGATTTTCAGGTTTGTAAAGAGGTTTGTATCAATTCAAGCAAGAAATTCTCAATTGCAGTACCTTCAACATTCAAAATGGATGAGGTTCCTGCTGTTGCAGAATCCAAAATGGATGAAACGAAAGTAACTGGAATAGCAGTTGATACGGTAAGTAAAACAACAGCAGTTGAGAAAGTAGAGCCAGCGAAAGTTGATAATGCAGCTGCTGAAGCGGCTGATGAAGTACAGAAACCAGCTCCTGCAAGAAGTTTGTGGTCAATCTTTTTCATTGCTTTTATCTCAGGATTTGCGGCTTTATTAACACCTTGTGTTTTCCCAATGATCCCAATGACGGTAAGTTTCTTCACGAAGCAAAGTAAAAGTAGAGCAAAAGGAATTAGAAATGCTGTAATATACGGACTTTCGATTATTGCTATTTATGTAATTTTAGGGTTAATAGTAACGAAGATATTTGGTGCGGATGCTTTAAATGCGTTATCAACAGATGTATGGTTTAACTTGATTTTCTTTGTAATCCTGATCATTTTTGCTACATCATTTTTGGGAGCTTTTGAAATTATGCTGCCAAATTCATGGGCAAACAAAGCGGATCAGCAAGCTGATAGGGGAGGAATAATAGGAATTTTGTTCATGGCTTTGGCTTTGGCAATTGTATCATTCTCTTGTACGGGGCCAATTGTTGGAACTTTATTAGTTGAGGCTGCTTCAAACGGAGGAATTGCGCCAATCGTTGGAATGTTAGGTTTCTCATCAGCTTTAGCTTTACCATTTATGTTGTTTGCAATGTTTCCAGGTTGGTTAAATTCATTGCCAAAATCTGGCGGATGGTTAAATACGGTAAAAGTTGTTTTAGGATTCTTAGAATTGGCTTTGGCATTCAAATTTTTATCAAATGCGGACTTGGTTCTGCAATTACACTTTTTAGAAAGAGAAGTTTTTATCGCGATTTGGATTGCTATTTTTGCGGCCTTGACTTTGTATTTATTCGGAAAAATTACTTTACCGCATGATAGTCCGTTACATCATATTTCAGTAGGAAGATTGTATTTAGGATTGCTTACGCTTGTATTTACAGTATATTTAATTCCAGGACTTTGGGGAGCACCTTTAAAATTAATTAGTGCATTTCCGCCGCCTCCCCAATACAGTGAAAGTCCATTTGGTGTAGGAGGAAACTCATCAGCTGGAAATAATAGCACAGGTGCTGTAAAAGGAATGCCGGAAGGTGCTGAATTAGGCCCGCACGGAATTATGGTTTTTCATGATTATGAAGATGGATTAGCGTATGCAAAATCGATTAACAAACCAATTATGTTAGATTTTACCGGTTATGCTTGCGTAAACTGTAGAAAGATGGAGAATAATGTTTGGTCTGAACCAACGATTTTGCCAATTTTAAAAAATGATGTTGTTTTGATCTCTTTATATGTTGATGATAAACGTGAATTGCCAAAGGAGGAACAATTTGTAACTGCTTCTGGTGATAAAATTATTACAGTTGGTGATAAATGGACGGATTTTATGATCTCAAAATATAAAACGAATACACAGCCTTTGTATATAATTACTGATTTAGAAGGAAATAATTTGAATGCTTCTAAACCAACAATTAGTTATGTAAGCGCAGATGAATATTTGCACTGGCTGAAAGAAGGAATTTCAAACTTTAAATAGTTTTAATAAAGAAATATCTTAAATGCTATAAGTTGAAAGCTATAGTTATTGTATAAGGAAGAATTTAATTCAAACAAAAAGCACTCTAAGTTTAAACTTAGAGTGCTTTTTTATTTAAAGGCAAAAGGGGAAATTGAATCTTATAAAAACTCTCCGTGTTGAGAGATATCTAATCCTAACTCTTCTTTTTCTTCAGTAACTCTTAGAGGAGTAATTTTATTTACGATAAAGAATAAAGCATAAGAAGCAACAAAAGCAAAGATCGATACCACTACTAATGCTGTTAATTGGTTGATAAACAATGTTGGCGTTCCAAAAACTAAACCTTGGTTATCTCCAACAGCTGGGTTGATAGCTTTTGAAGCAAACACTCCAGTTAACAGCATACCTACCATACCACCAACACCGTGACAAGCAAATACATCAAGAGCGTCGTCAATTTTTCCTTTAGGGAATTTGCTTACTACAAGATTACTTACAATTGCAGCAAATGCACCAATAAAGATAGCGTGAGATATACTTACGAAACCAGCTGCAGGTGTAATAGCAACAAGACCTACAACAGCTCCTATACAAGCACCAAGTGCAGATAATTTGTGACCTAAAATTTTATCTAAGAAAACCCAAGCCATAGCGGCAGCTGCAGCAGCAACAGTTGTTGTTCCTAAAGCTTGTACGGCTAAACCATTTGCTCCTAAAGCTGATCCGGCGTTAAAACCAAACCATCCAAACCATAATAAACCAGTTCCTAACAATACATAAGTAATTCTGGCAGGATTAACTTTTTGTACTTTTCTTTTTCCTAAAAAGATTGCTCCAGCAAGAGCTGCCCAACCTGCACTCATATGTACAACCGTTCCTCCTGCAAAGTCAAGAACTCCCATTTTAAAGAAAACTCCATCAGGATGCCATGTCATATGTGCTAAAGGAGAATATATGAAAATGATAAATAAAACCATGAATAACAAGTAAGCCCAAAAACGTACACGTTCTGCAAATGCACCAGTTATTAAGGCAGGTGTAATGATTGCAAATTTTGCCTGAAATAATGCGAATAACATAAACGGAATTGTTGGTGCAAGACTCCATGCTGTGCTGGTTCCAACACCTTCAAAGAATAAGTTGTATGATGGATTTCCGATGATTCCTCCAATTGAAGGACCAAAAGCTAATCCAAAGGCAACCACAACCCATAGAATTGTAACTATTACCATTGCCATAAAACTTTGAAGCATTGTGCTGATAACGTTTTTCTTACCTACCATTCCGCCATAGAAAAAACCTAATCCAGGAGTCATTAACAATACAAAAGCCGTCGCAACGATCATCCAGGCAGTATCTCCCGTATCAAACTTTACCGCTTCTGCAGGAATTGGGTTATCTGCTATGATAAAATTTGATATAAAGGTTAGTACTAAAATAGTGATAAGAATCACACTTAAAATAATTTTTCGCATAGTTATTTAGTTTTAAAATTTTTGATAAAAGTATAAAATCATTCAATACCCCATAAAAAAATAGGGGTAACTGTTTTATTTTTATTGAATTTTCATTTTGACCCCTATAATTTTAAATCTATTTCTTAAAATAAACTTAAAATTTACAATTTGTTAATCGTTGGAACGTGATTTATACTGTTTGTGGGTTTTGTTAACAAAAAAACGTAGGAATAGTTTTGTTTTTAAGAGTAACTATGCGTAAATAATTGAAAAATATTGAAAAAGTAGTTTTATTTGTAAATAAAAAAGGCATCAGATGAATTATTCAAATGATGCCTTTTTGGGAAATAACTTAAGGTTTATTTCTGATTGAACTTTGCCTTAAATTTATCGTTTAATTTCGTTTGGAAAGTTTCTAAAATAATGGTTCTTCCTTGAATAAAAGCGCTCGTTAATTTATTTGTTCTCATATCCAGTGCATCACCTTCGGAGATAAATAAAGTTGCATCTTTACCCGTTTCTAATGTTCCGCAGCTAGTATCAATGCCAAGTAGCTTTGCTGTATTTAAAGTTATGAGCTGTACAGCTTTTTCTTTATCTAAACCAAAAGCGGCGCAAGTTCCTGCTAAAAATGGAAGGTTTCTAACACTCATACGTTCATGATCTCCACTGTTTTCTAATCCTACTACGATACCTTTGTCTGTTAAGATTTTAGCCATTTTATAAGGCAGGTTTACATCTTGATCATCGCTTGTAGGCATGTCATGTACACGTCTTAATAAAACACCTACGTTGTATTTTTGCAATGCATCAGCTGCTTTGTAAGCTTCAAATCCTCCAACAATAACAATCTTTTTAATTTGATTGTCAACTGCTAATTGAATAGCATCTACAATTTGTTTTTCTTCATCTGCATGAATATAAAGTGTTTGTGTTCCATCAAAAAGCCCTTTTGTAGCTTCAAGAACAATATTTCTTTCTTTACTCGAACCTTGATTGTAGACTTTAGCATTTATTAAAAATGCATTTATTTCTTCGGCTTGTTTAGGATAATCTTTATTTGCTTCAATTAGTCCGGGTTCAAACCATGAACCAGATCTTTTAAAACTAGATGGAAAATTAAGATGGATTCCGTCATTCTCTTTTACAATAGCATCCTGCCAGCTCCAAGCATCTAATTGAACAATAGAAGATGTTCCTGAAATCCTGCCGCCTCTTGGCGTAACCTGTGCGATTAAAATACCATTTGGACGAACGGTTTCAACAACCTTAGATTCTGAATTATAAGCAATAATACTTCTTACATTCGGATTAAAACTTCCAATTTCTTCTTGATCGTCTGATGATTTTACAGCATCAATTTCGACTAATCCTAAGGTGGTGTTGGCAGCTATAAATCCTGGGTAAACGTGTTTCCCGCTGGCATCGATAGTCGTATCATAAGCGTTGGCAGCTAATCTGATCGTTGTTGCATCTGCCACCAAGGTAATTTTCCCGTCTTTAAATCCAATAGCACTATTTTGAATTACGTTACCATTGCCTAAATGTGCAGTGGCATTTAAAATCAAAACAGATTTAGTTTGTTTTGATGCCGGAATTTGCTGTGCATATATTGAAACAGAAGCAAAAAAAACAGGCAGCAGTTTATAAATATATTGATGTATCATGTTGTCTTTTTTTATTATTTTGAAATTTTTAAAAGTTTTATAACTGTTCTAAAGTGTCACAGTGATATTCTTTTTTTTCTTTTCGTGTTGGCTGCTGTGTGCTGTTTCCTTTGTTTTTTTCTTGCAGCATTTGTCCAATCAATTCATTTCTTTCTTTTGTAATTGCCAATTGCTTTTGTGCATCTTTTTCAAGATCAAAATAGACAACTCCTTCAATGATTGTTTTTTCTGCTTTCGCATAAATAGATAATGGATTTTCGCTCCACAATACGACATCTGCATCTTTACCCACTTTTAAACTTCCTACTTTATCATCGATGTGTAATAATTTAGCAGGATTTAGAGTTACAAACTTCCAAGCTTCTTCTTCAGAAATATTCCCGTATTTAACTGCTTTTGCAGCTTCTTGATTCAATCTGCGCGACATTTCGGCATCATCTGAGTTGTAAGCAACTACCAATCCTTCATTGTGCATAATTGGTCCGTTAAACGGAATAGCATCATTTACTTCAAATTTATAAGCCCACCAGTCAGAGAAAGTCGAAGCACCAACACCGTGTTCCTTCATTTTGTCAGCTACTTTGTAACCTTCAAGAATATGGGTAAATGTATTTACCTTGAAATTAAATTTTTCGGTAACATTCATTAACATTAAAATTTCAGATTCTACGTAAGAGTGACACGTAATAAAACGTTCTTTATTTAAAATCTCTGCAATGGTCTGTAATTCTAAGTCAACTCTTGGTGCTTTTCCTTTTTTAGAACCGGTATTGAATTTTTTCCAGTTTTCATCGTATTCTTTTGCAAGCTGAAAATAATCGGTAAAAACTTGTTCAACTCCCATCCTGGTTTGTGGAAAACGAGTAGGATTATCAATTCCCCAATTGGCTTGTTTTACATTTTCTCCCAAGGCAAATTTGATAAACTTAGGCTGATTTTTATACAACATTTCGTCTGGAGAAGAACCCCATTTCCATTTTACAATTGCAGAACGACCTCCAATAGGGTTTGCTGATCCATGTAATAATTGCGAAATGGTTACACCTCCTGCAAGATCTCTATAAATATTAATGTCTTCAGAGTTTACAACATCTTGAATGGTAACTTCCGCAGTAGAATTATGTCCGCTCTCATTCACACCTTTTGAAATGGCAATATGAGAGTGCTCGTCGATAATACCGCTTGTAATATGCTTGCCTTTTGCATCAATAATAGTTGCAGAAGCGTCAGAGATATTTTTACCAACAGCAGCGATTTTTCCGTTTTTTATTAAAACATCAGTTTCCGTTAAGATCCCATCTTTTTCATTTGTCCAAACAGTAGCATTTTTAAACAATAAAGTTTGCGCAGTTTGTTTTTTAGCATCTCCAAAAGCAATATTAGGATACGTTACAGGTATAACACTATTTGGTTTTTCTACTTTAGCTGAATCTTTTACAGCAACAAACGGACTTGTTTTTACTGCATTCCAAACTAATTCATCTCCATTAGATAAAACCGCTTTTCCAGACAAACTTTCAGGTTTTTCAATAAATCCTGTTAAACGTGTAAAAGTAGATTTAGTAGAATCGGCTGGTTTAATAACTAGAGAAATCCAATTTTTAGAAACGGCAAAAGTTGTTTTCAGTTTTTTGGCATCAACCGTTGTTATTTCAGATTTCGGACTATCAGCAGTTCCGTTAATTTTCCATTTGTAGCTTTCCTTTCCAATAGTTAAATCATAATTGCCGCGAATATCTTTTGCATTAATATCGGTTACTATAAATTTATTTCCTTGAACCCAGTTTTCAAATAAGATTGTTTTTTCGTCAAAAACTTCTCCCGAAGTAATAATGAAATTGGCATAACTGCCTGTTTTTAAACTTCCAACTTCATTGCTTTTTCCTAAAATTGCTGCAGGAATTGTAGTTAGTGCTTCTAATGCTTTTGTTTTATCAAAACCATATTTAATGGCTTTTAAAAGATTAGGTTTAAAATCTTCTATTTTTTTTAGCTTGTCCGTAGTCAAAGCAAAAACAATTCCGTTGTCCGAAAGCACTTTTAAGTTCGTTGGAGCTTGATTCCAAAAACGCATATCAGCCAGTTCAATCTGATTGGATAAATAAGGATTTGTGACATCGTAAGCTTCTGGAAAACTTATTGGGATAATAAATTTAGCATTTGTGTTTTTAATTTCTTCTATTCTTTCAAATTCATTACCGCTTCCTTTTAGAATATAGTTTAAACCAAATTCTTTGGCAATTTTTGCCGCTCTTAAGCTGTTTAATTTGTCTTCTGAAGCAAAAATTTGAACTAGTTTTTCATTGTTTGCCAATGCTTCTAATGATAAATCTTTGGTTTCAGAATTTCCTTTTTTGTACCAATCCAAATCTAAATACATTTGGCGTAACAATGCCATCATACCCATAAGCGAGCTTGGGTAAGCTTGATTGGTCAGTGCACTTCTGGTAAAGGCAAAATGGTTGGTCAATTTATTTGCAATAATTTGTTTGCTGTTGTCAGTATTGTTTAAAGCAACCAAAGCGCCAGTTCCTTGAGCAACTCCATCTGGAATATGGGTTCCAACAACTCCAAAACCTGCTTTTAATAATTCTTCGGCTTTAGGCTGGTCGTATTTAAAAGTTTCATACGAGTTTACTTCTGGAAGTATGCTTTCGTTCCAGTAATAGCCTGTTTTTTTGGTGTCATACAAAGGGCTGCGATCACGTCCTCGCGTCAAGTTAGATTTTGGTTTTTCTACTCCAAAAGAAGTATAAATATCAATAAACGAAGGATAAATTGTTTTTCCTGTAAGATCTATTGTAATACTGTTTTTAGGAATCGAAATTGTATTTCCAACAGCAACAACTTTACCGTCTTGAATAAGTAAGATTCCTTTTTCGATTTTTTGCGTTGGAGTTACATAAATCGTTGCATTTGTGAATACCGTGTAGTTTTTAATTTTGTTATGTACACTTTCGTTAACAGGGAAATAATCTTGGGCATGTATTTTTGTTAAAAATATGCTCAAAAAGAGTAGGAGTAAGGTTTTTTTCATGGATAATAAGGCTAATTTTTCATAAAAATAACAATTATTACTATTTAAGCAAGTGTAAAATTTAAAAAGTGTTTTTTTGTTAGGTAGAAATTAATAACTGGCTCGGTTGAAATAAAAGTTTAAAATTTATGTAATAAAATATTTACAAAAAAATAAAGGTTTTCAATTAAATTAAATACTTTTACTTTTCATTAAAGATATTATGCTGGTAAAAGTTTACGGAAGTGCTGTTTTTGGAGTGGAAGCAACAACGATTACGATCGAAGTGCATATGGATAAAGGAATTGGTTATCATTTAGTTGGTCTTCCTGATAATGCAATTAAAGAAAGCAGTTTTAGAATTGCAGCAGCGCTTAAAAACAATGGATTAAGCTTACCTGGAAAAAGAATCACAATAAATATGGCGCCCGCCGATCTTCGTAAAGAAGGTTCTGCATACGATTTACCATTGGCAATGGGGATTTTGGTTGGTTCAGATCAGATAAAAGCGCCAGAAATTGAACAGTATATTATTATGGGTGAACTTTCTCTTGACGGAAGTTTACAACCTATTCGCGGCGCTTTGCCTATTGCTATAAAAGCAAAAGAAGAAGGATATAAAGGCTTTTTTCTGCCTATTCAAAATGTAAAAGAAGCGGCTATTGTTGCTGGTTTAGATGTTTACGGTGTTTCTAATTTACAAGAAATAATTGATTTTTTTGGTGGAAAAGGCACTCTTGAACCAACAGTAATTGATACCCGAGAAGAATTTTACAAAACACTAGATTTTCCTGAACATGATTTTTCTGATGTTCGTGGACAAGAAAGTATAAAACGCTGTATGGAAATTGCAGCGGCAGGAGGGCATAATATTATATAAATATAGTAAAGAAATACCATTACGTAATACATTAAAAATAAGCGATGTATATATTTTATTTGAACGAATTTTATTCTAAAGTAATATTATTCTTGTTTTTTAAAAATTAGTAATCACCCAAAGAACAATTAATTAGTGAAGTGTGTATATTTACAAAAAGCTAATTTAATGGATGAAGACATAGTATTTAAAGGTGAATGGTTTTTACCTGATAATTTAGATAACAGAATCAAAGGTGTTTTAACGTTTAAACCTCATGAGAAGTATAGTTTACTTGAACTATTTGGGAGTTTTTACGAATTTGAAAATACTGATAATATTGATTTTATTTTAGGAACAACACTTGATGGAACTGAAATTACTTTGCATAAATGTTACATTCGGAATTTAAGAGGTGTCCCGAAAAATCATGAACAAAAATTAAGAATGCGTAATTTGAGTGGACAACAATCAAGTAGTTATCATCTACAATTTATAATTGAAGGAGCACATATTAAAAATGACAATGACCTATCATTTAACGAGATTTTATCTGAAATTTTCAATTTAGATGAGTGGCTAGGCGTAGATGGTTTTTCAAATATTGATATTAATTTTGAAAATGATGACAGTTTAAATCTTAACTTCAGTTATTATGAACCAGCTCCTATAGAATTTGAAATTAATGATACTTTAAATGGAGCATTTAGATTCAATGTAACCAAATCATCTACATCCCAGTTTCAAAAAGAATATTCAGTAAAGCAAACTACGTATTTAACATTGTTATCAAAAGATTCTTTATCACTTACTGACTGTATTAATAGTCTATTTAAGTTTCAAAATTTTTTAGTTACTTCATTATATACAGATATTAATCCTTCAAATATTGAATTAATATGTGATAAAGTTTTTGATAGTGTTAGAACAGGTGAAACAGAATACATTCAAATTAATAAGAGAGTTAAATTATATTATAGTCAACGAAAAAGGATTGCAAATAAAATAGCGAAAACTCATTTTGAAATGTTATTCACATATGATGACATAAAAGAAGTTTTTCCTTCAATAATTACTAACTGGTTCACTAAATATGAGAAATTGAATCCAGCTTTTAATTTGGTATTTTATCATTTTTATACGAATGAAAAAATAATTGATGTTTTCTTTTTGAATTTAGCACAAGCGGCAGAGAGCTTTCATCTTTTATTAAATATAAAAAATAAACATTCAAGGATATTACCTAGAGCTGAATTTAAAAAGAAGCAAAAGAAAATAGAAGATTCATTAAATGATGATGATTTATACAAGTGGGTAAATATGCAACTTAATAACAAGCTTAATTTAGAAATGAGATTACGGGAGCTTATTAGTCAATATTCAATACCAACAGTTTTAAATTTTATTGGTGATACTGACATTTTTATAAAACAGGTAAAAAACACTAGAAATTACCTTACGCATTTCGACCCTGATGGAAAAGAAAATGCATTAGAAGGTGATAACTTAGTAGAGCTATATATAAAGCTACAACGATTTTTAATTGGCGCTATTCTTATTGAGGTTGGCTTTGACAAAGAAGCGTTAAATCAGTTATTTATTAATAAGTCATCAAGAGTTTTTAATTAAAAAGATATGGAAAAATATAGTTTTATCGCTAATCTATTTGTTTATTCGGTTATACCAACTTTAGTTGTTTTATATATAACTGAACGTATTAAAGGTAGTGTTAAAAATTCTCTAGATAAAAAGCTTGAAGAAGTTAAAGCTGAACATTCAAAAGAGATTAGTCAATTTCAGATTGAACTTAATCATTTGAAGTCAAAAGACAATTTCAAGTTCACCAAGTTACACGAAAAAAGGTTTGAAGTATTAGAAAGAACTTATACATACATTAATGAAACTTCTGAATCATTAAAAAAATACATAAGTCCAATTGACTATGTATTAAAAGGTAGTAGAGATGCAGAAATTGTTGAGATTTTAAAAAATGATTACGCTAATTTACATGATGAATTTCAAAATTTTTTTAATAAAAATAAAATTTTTTTTGATGAACCAAATCAGAACTTATTAGATGAATTTTTCTCGCAATCGTTAATCATTTTTGCAACTTATAATGTTGATGATATTAAAGATAATAACATGTCATCTATTAAAGAACTAAATGGTAAGCTATATCCAATTAAGAAACAAATAGAAATTAAATTTCGTGAACTTCTAGGTGAATAAGTAATTCATTTTTAATATTAAAACATAACATCTTATACATGATTCAAACAGGTATTAAATCAAAAGAAATTGTAGGTTTTCTTAAAGACAATCTTAATATCATAATTGTTGTTCCAGCATTTATTGGTGGATTATGGCAGGCACTTGAATTAATGTCAATATCTATAACGTATATTAGATTCTTTTCAATATCGCAAATTGTACCTGATGGTTTATTGATTATAATGCTTATTATACTTTCTTTTTCTTTTAGTGCTATCGGATGGTTCGCTGATATCTTGTTTTTCGAAAAGAGTAGTCCACAGGATGCTGAAGCAGTAAGTGCTGAAGAATACGAAAAATATAGAAAAGCTGAATTGAAAAAACACGTTATTTGGTTTGTTTTTTTGTATGGTTTTATGCTTTGGACTTATCTACATAATAAAATGA
The DNA here is from genome assembly GCF_004119505.1 of Flavobacterium sp. YO64. Taxonomy (NCBI): domain Bacteria; kingdom Pseudomonadati; phylum Bacteroidota; class Flavobacteriia; order Flavobacteriales; family Flavobacteriaceae; genus Flavobacterium; species Flavobacterium sp. YO64. Next base: position 153,458 of record NZ_NRQV01000011.1, read on the forward strand.
ATATAATAGATTATGATTACTTAGAATGGACAATTCCATTTACATACATATATCTTCTTCTTATTAATAGAACTTTAGATAAAGCCTATTATTTTGCTAAAGAAAAATATAAAAAGTTTTATAAAGGTGCAAACGTTCTGTTGTTAATTTTATACATTGTTGTTATAGCTTGTATATCAAAAGGTATTCATAATCTATTTATTACACCGACTAATATTGTCAATATCGAAAACATCAAAAAAGATGTTGCACATAAGTTTCCAAATACAAAACAGGAGTTATTATATTTTAATGATAAATATATGTTTATTAAGATTACAAGTAAAATTAAAAAAGATAGAAAAGGAAAGATTATTAAAAATGAAAAAATTTATATAAAAAAGCTTGAAAGTTTATTTACTGACTAATTAATTGTAGATATGAAACTATCGGAACTATCATTATCGGATTTGCTTGCATTGTCGAAGCTTATTAAAAGAGAAATGAAGCTATACAATAACTTAGAAGAATATGAAAGATTAACTAGTGAATCCTATCTTGAATTGGATTCTAAGTTGATTGAAATTGAAAAAGCAATAGAAGCTTTTAAAGAAAATATCATATACTAGAAAAGCCACTTATTTCTAAATGGCTTTTATAATAGTGTTGATTTCTATGCTACCTTATAGTTGTTTATGAAACCATTCTTACTGTAAAATTTTTCATCGGTGACGTTACTATATTCACGTGAATCATTAAAGAAATCAACATGGTACACATAATCATTCACAAAGTTTGGTAGTGTTAGATTGTTGTTTATTACATCTTCATACTGGACTATTATTGCATCATGAAAGCGATAACTTTGTATCGGCAAAACACTTGCATAGTTTTCCATTAATCGTTTCTCATTTAACGTCATAATCTCATAGAAAGAACCTTTTGGAACTTGTGCAGTTAGCTTGCTTAATTCCTTCGACTTCGCTTCACCATACCCACAATCTAAGTAAATTTGAAATGCTTTAGCTTGTGTGAGCTTATGATTGTTTAAGCAAGAATTATACATTTTCTTTGCTTCATTCCTTGTTATACTTCGGTTGTTCATTAAGTTCTTATACACATCCATTGCGACCCCTGTACTTAAAATACTATCTACAATTTGCGGGTTAGCGCTAGTTAAATCAATGCTTAAGTATTTAATTGGATTGATACATCTAAATGCACTTGGTAGCTGTGTTATCGAATGATACTCTCTATTTTTAACCTCTTTGATGATTTCATTTTTGCCACCTGACCAAAGGAACAACAAAGCGTTAACCATCTTTTTTACTAGATTCACCCTAGAGTTGCTATTGCTAAGTGTTTCACCATTATCAATGCTTTTATACCTATTCTTAATCACTTCATTTAGCCAATTTATCTCACTGTCAACAAGTGCTATCTTTTCATCAAAAATCTGTTTGACGATATGATTTTTTGTTGTACGTATGCGGTTATGTGTATCACTAGAATTATCGTTATATACTTGCTCATCGTAAAAATGCTTGTAGATTAATATCTGACGTTCGATGTTGGTCGGCAATATTCCTTTCTTAGCTTTATGCACTGCATACAATAGATACCAGTCTTTGATTAACAACCAACTCCCATTTAGCTTTTCATTGTATTTTTCCTGTTTATGTAGGCTTTCTGCTTTTCGTTGCTGTACGTCCGTTAGTTGTTCATATAAGTATGTAGTGGGATAGTTAACTCTTAAGAACAAGTTGAAAGAACTGTACAGGTCATTTGCCTTTAAGCGTCTATTATCTAACATGCTGACTAAGTGAGTATCGCTTTTTTTTATTAAGATACTTGTTAAGTATTCTAGTGCCAGACTAGTGGTAAACGTTGGATTGTCTTTGTAAGTTAAGTTCTTTTTGATGGTGAGATAACTATAGAATAAATTCTTTTCATCTATTTGCAATAGGTTCTTAATCCTATCTTGAAATAGTGTTGTAGTACTTTGTGCAACTATATCATTAACATAGCTATTGTCATATTCAACAACCTCAAAATTATTGCTTTCAAGTGTTTTAATCATTACACATGGTGTGTATTGTACGTAGTCGTTTGCTACTTGAATTGCTTCGGCTCTATAGTGGGAACGGTTAACGTATAAAGGATGCAAACTGTAATTCATGTTTTTGTTTAAGTCTTCATTCGCTTTGTTAATATTCGTTTCAGCTACTGCTATTGCTCTGTCTACATCACTAAGTGTAGTTACAACGTTAGGTTGATTTTTGAATGCTCTAGCGTTAATATATAATGCATTATGAATGTTGGCACGTCCACGTCCATACGCTTGCATTAGGTTGTTAATGCTAATCTTATTTTGTGGCATTAGTTCCTCGCTGACAAATATCATACTGCAATCTACATCAATATCAAAACCTGCATAGTAAGAACTACTCACTATCAGTACTTGTGTATCACTTGAAAACTTAATACCATCTTGACCACGTTCAAATGGTGCTAATTTTACCTGTAGTGTTTCACCCGTTAAGTTATGTACTTTTAAATCTTTAAATGACTTATGATAACGGCTATTGTTTGTAAATAGCACCACCATACGCCCCTTAGCAACTTCACCATAAACAAACGGTTTCAAATCGTTAATGTCATATGAGTAAGCCAACCGTTTCTTTGGTTGGTCGGCACGTTCAATCTTATAAATGTCAATATCGATATTTGTTGGTATATCAAATAAGCTATAGTTTGGTGTTGCAGTACTTAACTTAAATTTTGCTATCCATTCATTGAATATAATTTCCATCAACTGGCCTACACTATCTCTAAACGTTGCATCGGTTGTATAAACATGAAACTCATCTACAAAGATATTAAAAGTTCGTAACTTGTCATATAGTTCTTTATTGGTGTTTCTTATTATACAAATCTGGTCGGGTGTTGTGTTAATGATTAAGTTGTTATTGTCTTCATTGCCTAGATAATCGCTAACGTCTTTCCATTTATCCTTTGAACTTGCATAGATGAAAACTTGTCTCTCACTAGTATATTGCTTGCCCTCTTTACCTTTAATCATTCCCACGTTTGGTGATATGATTAAACAGTTGGATTCTGTGTAGTTAAGTAATGCAGTAGTACCACCTACACCAGTACTACCTTTTATTATGTATGTATTTCGTTCGAAATTTGTAATTAACTCTTTAGCTTTTCCGCTTACATATTTTGAATTAAATTTAATTGTTTTAACATTCTCTAACACCTTTATATTTGGTATTGATGACTTAACTAACAATTTGACTTTTTATAAAAATGAAGTATATTTGTTAATAGGTAATTAAGTCTTTTGCTCATTGTTGTTAGCTATTACTAACAAGATTATAAATCAGTAAATGAACATTATTTTATTAGGTCGCTCAAACCCAATTTTAAAGAGTGTAACAACTAGTTACGCTCTTTTTTGTTTTTAGTTTAAAGTGATATAGTCACAATAAACCTTTCTAATTCTGCGCATCGCTAAACATCTAGTTTGCTTTACGCCATTGTATTTTGCGCTGTTTGTACTTGGCAAAACATGTACGGTATCTAGCCAATAATCCTTGTACATTTTTAATGCATTGTTGTAGTCATCATAGATGTTTAGGAATGCTAAAAATAGCATTGCATCTTTTCGCTCTTGTAATGTTAGTTTTGTAGGTTCTACGCATAGAACCCATTTCTTTCTTTGTTCATTCATGTTGGTTGTTAAGTATTATTCCCTTCGTTATATTACAATTATACTTCCGCAAGGAGCAAAAGTCAACTAAATTCACGTTATTTAACAAAATACACGTATTTTGTTACAATAATAACATTTTGTTACGAGGTCTAATCAGCGTTTTTTTAAGAGCTTTGAGGTCGATACATTTTCTTGACCTCAGCGTATATATACTTTAAACTTCGTAAAGTACTGTATTTGTTAGATTTATGAATAAACAGTGATAGCGTCCTAGTGAGATATGTATATAGAAAATCTATCAGGACAGCATCAGTAACGGAAAAGAGCAAGTAACAAAACTCAGCTATCGTTTGCTTTTGGTCAGCCCCCCGCCCCCCTAGGTTAATAATTTAAGATTTCGGTTGCTCCAGTTACCCGCTAACCAATAAGTGTACATAGGGGGGTGTGCTATATTAACAGTCGGATATGCTCGTTAATTATTTTTGGAATTTTGCTGTCAAAAAAAAGTGACATGTACTTAATATTGTTCCTTTATGTACCTACATGCTCCAGTATTTGTTCTCCTGGTCAATCACAAAAAAGTCGGGTAATGATATTAAAATAGTTGTTTAACATCGATGTGTTCGCATGTTAACTGAGTAGTTTTAATTTAGATTAATAACTACTATTGTATGCATTTAGGGTGTGCTTAAAAATACAGGTAAGAATGAGCTTAAACATCGTTTTATTTAATATTTTTGTATTAATTATAACTATACTTTATTTGCATACAATATATTAATTATTTACCTTTGACTTGTTCAATAAAACAAGTTAAAATGAAAGCAAGATACATAAGAGTAAGTTCGGCAACTCAAAACACCATTAGGCAAACAGTAAATGCAAATACAGATGAACAAGTGTTTATAGATGTTATTAGTGGTGCTGTTCCATTTGCTGAAAGACCCCAAGCTTTAGAGTTAATCAAAGCAATTGAAAACGGTTTAATATCTTATGTAAGTTGTGAAGCAATTGACAGGCTTGGACGGTCGACCTACAACATTCAAAATACTATTGAATACTTTAATACAAAGTTAGTTACTCTTAAGGTTGATAACCTTGGAATAGAAAGCCTTGTTAATAATAAAGTTAATCCAACGTTTAAGCTAATTAGTGATGTATTAGCTAATGTTAGTGAAATGGAACGTACCAACTCAAAAGAACGACAAGCACAAGGAATTGCAATTGCAGTTGCACAAGGCAAATTTAAAGGACGTGTTAAAGGTTCAGGTGCTAGTGATAATGAAGTACTAGATAAATATAAAGTTGTTGTTAAAACACTTAATAATCATTCTGACTTATCACTTAGAAAAATTGCCAGTATTTCCAATGTTAGCCTTGCAACAGTTCAGAAAGTAAAAGCAATACTAGTTAAACAATCGCTAATAACTATATAATAAAAAAAGCTATCTCATTGATAGCTTTTTTATTTGCATAATTTGGTGCTCTAAATGTTATATAAATTTCATTTACTTACTCATTAATTTTGCTTCTTCTTCAATCTGCTTTTCTAATGCAGAAGAACTCACTTTAAACATGTTTTGATGTATTTCGGTAATTTTATATAATGTTAATATATGGCTCATTAAAATGTTAAAAACGTAAGTGGTGATTAATAAGGTTAATGTGAACAAAGTTCTATATGTGACTGGCTTGTTATAATTTTCCATAGTTAAGTCTATTATAGCAATTGGTGTTATAATATAATTTAAAAAGAATGCAATTACTTCACCAACTTTCATCTCAAAGAATTTCTTAACATAAGTAGGTACTCCTAGTTTTATTGATGCTAACTTAAGTATGATTAAACCAACTACAACGCCAATTACAAGCGTATCAATGTTATTGGGAGTTTGAGAACTCCATTTTACGACTTCATCTAACATATTTCTAGTTTTTAGTTTTTTTATTTGAACAGCATTCATAGAATTGTATTCCTAATTCTGTTCTTCGATGCTTATGACCAAATGGTATTTCATTGTACCCACTACCTGCACTTCTGTGTTCTTCAATCAAACCTAATCTTAATAAATTATCTTTTACAATCCTAGAATTAATAACGCCAACATGAAAATTATATTCATTATTGTATACTTTAAATGCACCAAATGATTCAACATCACCTTTATTAAGTTGACTAAGTATAAATGGAAAGATTGATGATTCATAATTTTGAGATTCATCACTAAAATTTACTATAAGGTTTGCCCATTTTTGCTGGAGCGTTTCATCTTCTTCAAGTGATGAAAATTCTAATAATGGAACAAGTATTTTAAGATTAATTTGTTTGATGCTAATGTCGTTTTCTTCAGCAATTTGTTTTGCTTTGGAAAAGATTTCAATTTGATTCTTTAATCTTCTTATACGAACTTTATCACCAAACATTAAACCAGCTTCTTCAAGTGTTGAACCTGCAAGCTTTTCAATGAATCCACCAATCAAGTCAATTCCTTTTTCAATTGCTGTTGATGTTATATCAAATTTCTTATTTTCCATATTATCTAATTTAAAAAAAAGCTATCAATTACGATAGCTTTTCTATGTTTTTTAATTTTGCTTCAAGTACTTCAATCTTCTTCTCCAACAATTCAATGTGCTCAATTGTAAGTTGAAAATTTCTAAAAACACTCGCACTGCTATTTTGACCAAAAATTATTACAAGTTTTAAAACAAAAACAAATGTAATCAAGCAACAAACCACAATTAGTAACAATACAATTGGAACAGTTGGAATTGCATTGAAGTAATTTATTAGTAAGTATGCAAATAATACTATAGGCATAATATAAGTTGCAATGAAAAGTAAAATCTCAACAAGCTTCATATTTAGAATCTTATTAATAAAGGATGGTATTTTCTTTATTGTATTTATTGATGATTCTTTATTAATGGCAAGTTTCAATAAACTCAATATTATACCACCAAGTACAGTTCCTATTAAAGCAACAATTATAATATCGGAATTTCTATCTAACCAAACTTGATTTATCATACTAAGAATTTCTTTCTTCACCATTATCTTTCAAACCTTTCAAGTAAGCTAATAAATTCTTTGCATTAAGAGTTTGTTTCCTACCATTAAATTTAAAGACAATAGTTGATTTAAGTTCTTCACCCTTTGCTCCAATAACCGCTGTTGCATCATCGTTTAATTTATACTTTGGTGTTCCATCGATGTTTGTCAAGCCTGATACGAAATTCAATTTATGCTCTATTGGTGTTGCTGTTATTCTTGGTTTTAGTACTGATGGGTCATAAGGTACATTAAATTCAGTATAGAAGTTAGTTATATCAAGTTTATTAGCAACTTCAGCTTCTTTCTTAGCTTTGGCATAATTATCTTCAACTGTTTTTAATCTTGCATCAATTGTAGCCTTTATTTCTTTTCTTCTTGTTGTTATGTAGAAACTCTTTTCGTAGTTTTTAAGTTCATCTTCAACATTATTTTTTTTGCTTTTTGCTTTCTAGTTTCAACTTTTCTTTCAGCAATTTTTTGTGCTATTACTTCTTTGTCTGTTAGTTCTACATTTGCCATAATTTTATTATTTAATTTGTTATTTGTATTATGTTGTTGTTATTTGCAAAGGTTAATGAATTAAAATATGTAATCCAAATTATACACTAAGCTTTTTAAAATGTAATCCTTTACCAATCTTATATTTACCTGATTTTAATTCATTCTTAATCATTGGAACAGCATCGTCAATTGATAATTCAGGTATTGGATATTTATCATCCCAATTATATGTCTCTTCATAATAAACACC